>JADFXG010000002.1 GCA_015233895.1 Nitrospirota bacterium
CTCATTGTGTCATGCCTCCTTTTTGTTATAACTGATAATATAATTCAGTTAGGCAGTTTCTGAAAATATACTTTCCAAAAAATGCTCTCTAATTAGACTTCATGACACAGTTTTTTGAACACTCTCTCCGAATTTGGCGGTGAAATCCCTCAATGGCGTTTGTCTTATAGGTAAGAGTTCGGATTTCCTGAGGATACTTGAAATAGTTTGAAAGCAATTGTAAAATCGTTCTTATTTTCTTTTCTTAGGTCTCTTTTTTATTATAAGTTTTGAAGCCACAACATCACTGTCTTTTAGCCCTGACAGTACCTCGGTCTTTTGTTGTCCGCGTATTCCAATTTTTACATCTGCCTTTTCTATTGCGCCGCCTGTTTTTACCAAATATACCACATACTTGCCGTCCTCATACTTCACTGAGCCATTTGGCACTGTTAGTACGTTTTGCTTTGTCTCAGTCACAATTTTAACGTGAGTTGTCATCTCTGGCCTCAACAATGTTGCAGTTTCTTTAGGTAGCATCACAATTGCCTGAAAATACACGATATTATCCTTAACCAGCGGCTGAGGGTCTATCCTGTCTATTGTTCCTTTAAAGGTTTTATCAGGATACGTGTCCACTGTAAATTCCGCTTCAAGCCCTTTTCGTATGCGCCCGATGTCGGTCTCATCCACGTATATCCACATGTCAAGTTTTCCCGGGGAGAGCACCGTAACAAGGTTTGCCACCTGTAAGCCTGTCACAACGGTCTCCCCCTCCTGACCGCTTACCTCCGTAACTACGCCATCTATCGGTGAGATTATGTTTGTGTAGGAAAGCCTAATCTCAGCCCTTTGCAAACTGTGCTTAAGCAAAGCCAAATCGCCTTCCGCTACCTTTATGTCTCCAACACACTCTATCTTTGTACGCTTTCGAGTATCACTTGATTTAGCCGCATCCAAATCTGCCTGAATAAACTCGGATTTTGCCCTGTCATAATCATTTTTGGCAATGTAGCCCTTCTCAAGCAGCGCCTCTTGCCGCTCATACTGCAACTTAGCCAGATCGGACTTTGCCCTCTTTTGCTTAAAATCGTCGTTTGCCTCATTCATTTTTTGCGGGTAACTTTCCCTGAGTTTCGTTAGAGTTGCCTGTACCTTTGCTATGTTCATCTGCAACTCCTCTATCTCTTTCTTTGTATCTCTGTCGTCTATTTTGGCTATCAACTCGCCCTTTTTTACCTCACGTCCTACACGGGCATACATTGAGATAATCTCACCTGTAGTTCTTGCGCCTATCTTTACAACAGCACCCACCTGCGGCTTGATTATTCCTGTTTGCACTACTACATTTTCTAAAGATGAACGCTCTGCTTTAGCTGTTTCAAGTACTTCATACCATGAGGGAGGCTGCCAGATTATCCAGATTAATATTGATACGAAAACGGCAAGGACACTAACCGAGAGCTTCTTATGTGTTTTTATCCAGCCTTTGTATTTCAAAGTTCTTTAAAGCCTCCTCCATAGCTCTCTTTAGCGGGATTTTATGGGAGACGGCAACCCGTTTGCAATCCTCATACTCAGGGGATACCGTGATAACACGGCCATCATGCCCAATGGCTGTCTTTACTTTAATGTAACCGTATGGGGTAATCACCATCTTCATTTCCCGTTTCAATACTCGCCGTGAAAGTTCCCAGCTCCTAAGTCCAAACGTTGTAGTTTCGGCAAATATTATATCGCTTAAGGTATTTTCTATGCTATGAGAGCATATCACTGTAAGCTTTGTCGCTGGCCGGCTTTTTTTCATTACTATTGGAGTGAAATACACATCAAGCGCTCCGGCATCAAAGAGTCTTTCCATCAGGTAGCCATAAATCTCTCCTGGCATGTCATCTATATTACTCTCAATGACAAGCACCCTCTCTCCTATATTATTTTCATGCGTCTCCCCAACAAAAACACGTAAAACATTTGGTCTGCTGGAGAGATCCTTTTCGCCACAACCATACCCTACTGAGGTAACAGTCATATCCGGCATCGGTGTAAATCCATTGGCCATCGTCTTTGCTATTGCTGCCCCGGTTGGTGTGGATAGTTCCATATCATCACAATCGGAGTATATAGGGACTCCCTTTAAAAGCTCTGCCGTTACCGGAGCAGGCACCGGCAGCGTTCCATGTGAGGTCATAACAGTGCCCCCTCCCACGTTTATTTTGGAAAACCGGATTTCCTCAACTCCAAGGTACTGAATCCCTGCAACAAAACTCGTTATGTCAACCATACAATCAACTGCTCCAAGCTCGTGCAAGTGCACCTCATCATACGATTTACCGTGCACTTTTCCCTCAGCTTTAAAAAGGGATTCAAAGATGGTCAGCGACCTATTTCTTATATTATCAGAAAGTGTGGAATTTCGGTAGATTTCGTTTATGTCACCCCATGTTCTTTCGGCTCCGGTTTCAACAGTCCGGACGTCAAACTTAACCCCCCTTATGCCGCCTCTCATAATAGGCCTTGACGTAATCTCAAATTCCTGCAATGGAAGCCCTTTTAATGTGCCACTAAGATACTCTGTCGGCACACCGGCATCTATCAGAGCGCCGCTTAGCATATCCCCGCTGACACCGGACTTACACTCTATATAACAAGTTTTCATAGTGACTCCTTCGTGGCATATTATAACACATTGGGAATGTATCGGAATAGTTTCATGTGGCGGTGTAGGGTTATTGATGCTTTTTTAGCATGTCATTATGAAGAGATTAAGCGAAAAACCACAGTAGGGCAGAGAAAACCATTACAATAGTCTCTCTACCCCAAAAAAAGGTGGCAATGTTTATTCTTTAGGTGGAATCTCTATGAAACTTCCGCCAAAATACGTAAATATCAGAGTTCCGGCATCCACAAGCTCGCGCAATGCAGCCTTTACCTCATCCTTTTCTATCCCTTGATCTGCCGAGACTTTCTTAAGAATGTCGGTCTGTTTCAGCTTCTTTTTGCCGGTTGAGTCTTCTACCAGTTTATATACTATCTTTTTTAATTCCTCTTTATCCATAGACACCTCAACAATTATTTTTTTGTAACGAAAGGGAAGGAAAATATTCCCTTCCCTTTCAGTTCGCTATTTCAATCTGATTGTTAACTAAATTCTACGTCCACTTAAATGCTGCTGAAGTTCTGAATGTCTGACGCGCAAATGTGAAATCGTCAATATGCTGGATTTTGAATTCAAGGCCGGTCTCTTTAAAGAAACTCTCCCACCCGATTCTATCTACCCATTCGCCGACTCTCTCGTGCTTTTTTGCGCCCTTTATGTAGGCATTTAAGATAGTCTTAACGGCGGCAACAACCTTTGGCCACCTCGGCGGCTCATTAGGTATCCAGGGCACAGCAAGACGTGAAAACTTAGGTGCTGACCTAAGATTTGATACTTTACCGCCTACAACTATGGCTACGCCATCGTTTTCCGCATCAGATATCGGCATTGCAGGGCAAACTGAGTAACAGTTACCGCAGTACATGCACTTTTCAAGTTTTATCTTTACGCTCTTTTTAGACGGGTCAGGGCTTATGGCGCTTGTCGGACATGCACCGATTGTGGAGGGAATTTCACAAGCGTTTTTAAGGTTTTCATGGTCTATTCTTGGCGGAGTCTTGTGAACTCCCACGAGGGCTATGTCTGAACAGTGTACGGCTCCGCACATGTTAACACAACATGCTACGGCAAGTCTTACTCTGTTTTGAAGCTCTTTAGTGGTAAAGTACTCATGCAGCTCATCCATGAGAGCTTTAACAAGGCCGGATGCGTCAGTAGCCGCTGAATGGCAGTGAACCCATCCCTGAGTGTGAACAACGTTACTGATTCTTGGCCCGATACCGCCCAGCATGTAACCTCTTGATGTTAAGTCAGCCATAAGAGCCTTTGCTTTTTCCTCGGTGGTTGCAAAAAATTCAACGTTGTTCCTTGAGGTAAAGCGAAGGAAGCCGTCTGAGTGTTTCTTTGCTACTTCACAGTACTCTCTTATTGTAGTAGTGGCTATAAGTCTTGGGGAGGCCACTCTTACGGTGTAGATTTTATCGCCGCTCTCTGACACATGGACCATAAGTCCTGCGTTGATTATCTCGTGATATTTCCATTTGCCATAGTTTTTCTTTATTACTGGATGCAAAAACTTTTCATAATGGGGTGGGCCTATGTCTGTCTGTCTGTCTGGTATTGCTGACATAATTATTAACTCCTCCTTAATTTATAATTAAAGTTTTACTTACTTTTTCAAACATTAAAAGCTGTTGTTATTTAGCCAGATCTTCCTCTGACCAGAAGAAAAATGGATCACGTCTTGGCTCTTTAACCATAGCAGGGTGAGGATCAAGACCAACCTCTTTCAGGAATTTCGGGAACGATACTCTTTCGATAAGCTCACCGATTCTCTCACGGTTTTTACCATTTTCATCCCACCATTCCCATATCTTGTCAATCAGGTCGTAAAACTCCTTATACGGTGGCTCCATCTTTATAAAGGGAACGATTACCCACGACATAAGTGCTCCGGTTACGATAGGTGCCTTGCTTCCCAGAAGAAGAGTTGCTCCCTTTTCGGTTCCGGGTCTCAGAGCCTTAGGCATTCTGGCTAAACAGTGCATACATCTGTTGCACTGAGAATTATTAATCAATAACTCGTTGCCGTTAAAAGACATACATTCGGTCGGACACATGTCAATAACTTCGGACTGTATGTTCATTTTCTTGGAATACTCTTTCACCTCGGCCTGATCTATGCGAATATCGCCTTTCCACGTACCAATAATTGACATGTCAGCTCTGGCTATAGAAGCTATACAGTCAACGGGACAGCCTGCCGCTTTGAACTTAAACTTATACGGGAAAGCCGGCCTGTGCATTTCGTCCTGATAGTGCTGAGTTATATCATTGGTTATTGCCATTGTGTCAATGTTTGCCCACTCACAACGGGACATACCGAGACAGCAGCTCGGTGTTCTCATAGCTGAACCGGAACCGCCCAAATCCCACCCTCTGGATGAAACCTCAGCAAAAAACGGCTCAAGATACTCTGTACGGGTTCCAAGCATAACCATATCGCCAGTGGAACCATGCATATTAGTTAGTCCTGAACCATACTTATCCCAAAGATCACAGATCTCTTTTAACGAATCAGCCTCATAGTAAAACCCTGACGGGCTGTTTATTCTTACAGTGTGGAAATGGGCAACGCCCGGGAACTTGGCCGGTATATCTGAATACCTTCCGATAACTCCTCCGCCGTAACCTCTTACTCCAACTATTCCACCATGCTTCCAGTGGGTTACCTTCTCCTTGTAACACAGCTCAGTATGCCCCAAGAGATCTGATGCCATGCTTGCCAGATCTTCCGGCTGTCCTGTCAGGGCTGCTGCTTTTTCTATTTCCGTTACAAAACTCGGGAAAGCTCCCTTTTTGAGCTCATCCAGTAACGGTGTTTCGTACTTCTTACCCATAATTACCTCCTGCTATGATGTTTATTAATGTGAAAGAGATTCCTTTATAAAACCCCTTTGCGTCAATAACCCATTTTCAAACAATCGCCAAACTTTATTAAATATAGCGCCTGTTGGTCAAATAAAAAATACTAATAATTCTATAAGCTACATCTATAGTCACAGTTTCCACCAGAACCTACCTGTTTATAACATTTTTTCAAACACCGCTTGTGACTATAACTCGTGTGTCTGTTCACCCCCTTTCATAATCTCAATCGCTATAATAAAATATTTTCAGATATTATACAACAATGCACAAAAAAATTTCTTTTTACAAATAAAAATTTTTTGTTTATTTTTTCGATTTGTAAGGCTAAGGAAAAAAAAGGCCGCTGACCCTTGCTTTTGACAAATGATTTATTATTGATGGGGTCAAAAAAGTGAAATAAACAATGTTTTTTCAATAATTCAAGACTTCTGGGAGAATGCTATAATAATTTGAAAATAGGATCAAGGCAAACCATATCGAAAGAAAAAATGTAGTTCTTCTTTGAATATCGGTTGACTGTATAAAGACCTGCAGCTATGTGTTTAAAGCGTAAGGAGGAAGTTTTCAAAATCAGCCGACAGCTTTTCCCAGTGATAATCGCAAGCCCACTGTCTGCCTGTGCGGCCAAGAGTGTGTCTTAATTCTGTGTCTTTTATTAAATTTATAATTTGTGCTGCCAAACTTTTATAATCCCCGCTTTTAAACGAAACACAGAGACCGGCTTTAACCGCAGCCTCAAGTTCCTCAATATCACTTACTACTACAGCCCTGCCAGCCGCTAATGCCTCTGTAACTGTTATTGGCTGCACCTCATACTGTGAGGGCAACACAACAATAAAAGCATTGCTTAAATACTCAAGCTTTTGCTCTTTTTCCACCCATCCGGGAAGTGAAATATTCTTTCTGATTTTTTCGTCTAATCCTGAAAGTATGGTGTTGAGTTTTTCCATGTCTCTGCCATCCCCTGCTATTACTAATTTAATCTCAGGGTAAGACTTGTAAACATCCTCATAGGCTTTGATAAGCAAGTCAAGCCTCTTCGTGTGAATATCAATACGTCCCAGATATAAAATATAGCTATCCTCACCCATAGGGGCTTTTAAAAGCGTTTCATCAATACCGTTAGGGATAACTGCCATATTTATATCTTTCGGCAAATTAAGTCTCCTTGCAGTTACAGCATTGACAAGTATAAGGTTTTTATAGAGTTTTGGGAAAATGTGTTCAAACACGAAAAGTGTAAGAGCATAAATTGGGTTATATTTTCCGAAATACCGCCATCCGGTAAACCCCTGAATTTGAGCTACTAAAGGGCGTTTTCTGTAAGAGTACAAAAATGTTGGAATCGCAGGTGAAAACTCCTCTATTATTACGTCATACTTATGGCCGTTTAGCCGCACATAGATGGAGGCAAAGAGCGCATAAGAAAGAAGCGCCACAGTGAGGCTATTGCTTTCTATTCCGCAGAAAACATGCTTTATTCCATTGATAACACCGTCTTTAGCGCCCTTATATTTTTTGCAAAGCAGTGTGATGTCATGCCGCTTACCTATAAACTTGTATAACTCATAGGCCCTTACGCCAACCCCTCCGATTCCAAAATAATCCCCTTTACTTTCATACAGTAAATGCAGTATTTTCAAAACATGCCACCCCAAAATGTTTTATTCTCAGATATTTCCGTCATTTCTTATTATTTTGGTGTACTGTTTCATTATCTAACAATATGATACTCCTTTTTCTCAGATAATGCATGGCTGGTTCAGAACCGAGGCTGGCTGCCTTTTTCATATCTGCAAGAGCCTTTTCATCGTCTGCTTTTTTAGCATAAGACTCGGCACGGTAGTAGTAAGCCTCTGCACTGTCCGGCATTAACTCTATTGTTTTGGTAAAATCAGCAATAGCCTTATCATACTCTCCTTTTTCCTTATAAAAAGTGGCCCGATAGAAGTAAGCCTCAGCATACTTTGGATTTATCACTATTGCATTAGTAAAATCAATAATAGCCTTATCTATATCCCCTTTGCTTTGAAATAAAGATGCCCGATAAAAGTATGCTACGGCATCCTTTGGGTTTGCCTCAATTGCTTTGGTATAATCAGCTATTGCCGCATCCTTATCCTTGGTGGTTGCAGTTTTATTATCGGTAGTTGCGGCCTTATCATCGGTGGTTGCAGTTTTGCCATCACCTTCTCTGTCGTAGAAGGAACAGCCACTACTCACATACTGAACAGTATTTTTTTCTTTTGGCTCCTCAGGGGGATGATTATTTGTGCCAATTACAATTAACACCACAAAGACAGCCACTGCGGCTATGGTGGCTACCAGTAAGGGGAGTTTGCTCTTTACGTCTGCTTTGCTTATAACTTTACTCTCAGAGTGAATATTTATTTCATTGCTGTTTTCGCCAGTTTTACCCTTTGCGTTGTCTGTTATATCATGATGATGAGTGTACATTCGTCTGAAGTAGCTATCACCATAATCAGAATTTAATTCAACAGCACTTTTATAGTCTGCCATAGCCTTGTCTTTACGTTCTTGTTTGAGATAGACTAACCCACGGTTAAAATACGCCAAAGCGTAATCAGGGTCTAACTCTATAGCCTTGGTATAATCAGCGACGGCTCTTTTTCGGTTTCCCCTTGCTGCATAAGCATCAGCTCGATTTACATAAGAAATAGTAAACGATGGATCCATTTCAATGGCTTTGGTGTAGCTTTCAATCGCTTTATCGTAATCGCCATCCGTGTAGTGCATATTTCCGGCGTGGTTGTATTTCTCAGCATCTTTTTTTAAGAAATCAAAGAAACCCATTCCATTACCCTCACTGAATTCTTACGTACAATCTGCAATTTTGCATGTGATACAATTGCCACAGATTGGGTATTTATAACCATGTTGACTAAGCTTTCTATGCGCCAATGTAATACCCATCTCCTTAACCAGCCTCCTTTTGGCAAATACATCCACCCCTTGCCAATATTGCGGTCTAAACGGGTTATTTGAATAATAGCACATCCAAAAAATAAAATCAATTGCACATAGCTTTCATTCTAATACCGAGTTGCAATCTAAATTATAATATAAAGGAGGAGATTACGACGTCGCTACGCTCCTCGTAATGACAGATAGGGATGCTCATGTATAGCCTCACGCCGTCATTGCGAACCGCCACAGGGGGTCAGGGGAATCCCCTCAGGGGAGAGCAATCTCCTCTTTTGAGCGCAACTTGGTATAAGGCTTTGTCAAAGCCGTCTAAACTACGTTGTTTTTGATTGTATATGTAGGTTGTGCTCTTTGCAGAACTAAGGTATAGTTTAGCGCAATAAAACAATGCTGCTTGTAACTGTAATCACAAGCTCATAACCCCCTCAGAACGTATCAGAGCCGCATCATTTCATGAAGTTTTAAAACAGCCTTTACTGAAAAGGCTGTTCTCTTTCCATCTGTTCTATTTTTTCAACCTTTTCCTTACATTCCACACAGTGTACCGCATAGGGAAGCACTTTTAATCTCCCCTCGCTAATTTCCTGTCCGCAGTCCTCACATATGCCGTACGTGCCGTTGTGGATTTTCCTTAAAGCCTCATCTATCTTATTTAACTTCAACTTGTGGTGATGAAGTTTCTGTAAAATAATATCCTCTGTCACATCAACAACCGACCAGTCACCATCGTCAAGGGCCGCATCTATTAACTGTCTTTCATCACCCTTTACGAAATTAGAAATCTCCGTTTTAGCCTCCATAATGAGTGACTGTCTCTCTTCTAGGAGAATCTTTTTGACTCTTTTAAGTTTTTCTGCTCTTTCGTTCTCCATGCTGCCCCCCTCTTTGGTGTCTTGACTCATTCTTTTGGTGGCTCCTCATTGACTTTGTCACTCACACCCTCTTTAAAGACCTCCACTATGCTCTTTACCTGTATTGATGCACCTTTGAGAGCCTTCTGAATGTCAGGAAGCTTTGCATCTTCCACCTTTAGCATAAAATTACTTTGCAACGCTACACCTCCATTATTTCTTTTTCCTTGTGGGATGTTATATCATCAATTTGTTTAATAAAGGAATCAGTCAATTTCTGATTCTCAGCCTGAGAGCGCTTTGTCTCATCCTCACTGATGTGCTGGTCTTTTTCCAGTTTCTTTAACTCTTCATTAATGTCACGCCGGATGTTTCTGATTGATACCTTTGCCTCTTCAGCTTTTTTCTTTATCACCTTTACCAGTTGTTTTCTTCTTTCCTCAGTAAGCGGCGGAATCTTTATTCTGACCATCTTACCGTCATTTCCAGGCGTTAAATCGAGATCGGACTTCAGTATCGCCTTTTCAATCATGGGGATTACTTTTTGCTCCCACGGTTGAATGGAAATCGTCTGAGGGTCAGGCACTCCGAGGGTTGCCACCTTATGCAGTGCCGTAGGAGTTCCATAGTAGTCAACCATTATACCATCAACCAGCCCAAGCGAAGCACGTCCAGTTCTCACTCCGGCATAATCCTTCTTTAAATGGCCTATCACTCCCGCCATTTTTTCATCAGCCTTCTTTTCTAACTCTTTTAACATTACACTGACCCTCCTACAAGAGTACCAACTTTATCGCCAAGGACAGCTCTTTTTAAAGCCCCCTGATTTTTTAAATCAAGCACTATTATTGGCAGTTCATTATCCTTGCACAGGGTTATGGCTGTTAAATCCATAACCTTCAAACCCTGACTAATCACATCTGCATAAGGTATTGTATCATATTTTTTGGCATTTGGGTCCTTTACCGGGTCTGCAGTGTAAACGCCATCCACTTTTGTTGCCTTTATTATTATGTCAGAGTTTATTTCCATCGCCCGAAGGGCTGCCGCCGTATCTGTGGTAAAGTATGGATTACCGGTACCGGCTGCAAAAATCACCACCCTGCCCTTTTCCAGATGCCGTATAGCTTTTCTCCTTATGTAAGGCTCTGCAAGCTCCCGCATCTCTATTGCAGACTGTACGCGTGTGGGAATTTCTATTTTTTCAAGGGCATTTTGAATTGCCAAAGCGTTTATTACAGTTGCAAGCATACCCATATAGTCAGCAGTTGCACGGTCTATACCCTCTACGGAGGCTTGCACGCCTCTAAAAATATTTCCGCCCCCAATTACAATTGCCACATCTATCTTTAAATCATATATTGCCTTAATCTCATGCGCCACATAGAGCACAGTTTGAGAGGATATGCCAAAGCTACCCTCGCCAAGGAGTGCTTCACCGCTAAGCTTTACCAGTACCCTGTTATATTTAGCCGTCTGTTCCATTATTCTTCTGCCGGCTCTCCGGTGGCAATTGTCTCACCAAGTTGAAATCTCACAAAGCGCCGTACTACTATATTTTCGCCAAGCTTTGCAATTTTTTCCACGAGGAGATCATTGATGGTTTTTTTCTGGTCAGGGTCTTTTACAAATATCTGCTTTAGAAGGCACCGCTCGGAATAAAATTTTTCAAGCTTACCCTCCACTATTTTATCCACAACGTTGGCAGGCTTGTTTGCGACCTGTGCCTTGTATATTTCCCGCTCTCTCTCTATTACCTCTGCCGATATTTCTGCCGTGTCTATGTAATCGGGGCTTGACGCCGCTATGTGCATTGCTATGTCTTTGGCAAGCTCTTTATAGTCATCAGTTTTGGCAACAAAATCGGTTTCGCAGTTAAGCTCTATCATCACTCCTATTTTATCCATATGGATGTATGAGTAGATTACGCCCTCTGAGGCTTTCCTGCCGGATTTCTTTGCTGCCGTGGCCAAGCCTCTTTTTCTGAGCACATCGAGCGCTTTCTCGAAATCCCCTCCGGCCTCCGTCAGCGCCTTCTTACAATCCATCATACCGGCTCCGGTTTTCTCTCTTAAATCTTTAACAAGGCTGGCTGATATTTCCATAGCTATCTTACTCCCTCCCTTCTTCTGCTTCATCCTGCATGATTTTTTCCTCTATCTTGACATCCTCTGCCTGTTCCACCAGCTCCTTGTTCAACATGGCCTTACCCTCTAAGATTGCATCCGCTATCTTTGACGTAACAAGTTTAACTGCCCTTATGGCATCGTCATTACCAGGTACTACGTAATCTATAAGGTCAGGGTCACAATTTGTATCCACTATTGATACAACCGGTAAGGAGAGTTTTCTTGCCTCCATTACGGCTATGTTTTCACGTCTTGGGTCAACAACAAACACAGCGCCGGGAATCTTTTTCATGTCCTTGATTCCGCCCAGATTTTTCTGGAGTTTCATACGGATTTTTTCCAGTGCTGCCACCTCTTTTTTTGGCAGTACGTCAAAGGTTCCGTCCGCTTTCATTGTCTCTATTTTTTTGAGTTTTTCGATACTCTTTTTGATTGTTATAAAGTTAGTGAGCATTCCGCCAAGCCATCTCTGGTTTATGTAATAAGCACCAGATCTTGCCGCCTCCTCCGCTATTGCATCCTGTGCCTGCTTTTTTGTGCCCACAAACAGAACGTCCTTACCTGTAGATGCGACATCTTTTACAAAATTATAGGCCTCCTCCATTCCCTTCACAGTCTTTTGCAGGTCTATTATGTAGATTCCGTTTCTCTCCCCAAAAATGAACTTCTTCATCTTAGGGTTCCATCTCTTTACCTGATGGCCAAAATGTACTCCGGCCTCAAGAAGTTCCTTCATTGATACTACCATACGCGGCTAACCTCCTAAACAACGGTTTTTTTCCTCCGCCAGAATTTTTCGTGCCCTCTCTGAAAGAGAGGGAAACCACCGAAAAACTTTCTCACTTTTACAACCTCTCCGGCGTGCGTTCTAAATCTAAATAACTTAACATATCTATTATTGGTTTTTCAATAGGAGTAAGATTTTTTTCAGATTGAGAAGATATTTTAGACATCTTTATCACTTTTTACACAAATATATGATAAATAAAAGTTAAATAAAAATAAGCAGTTAAATAAATAAAAAAGGAGAATTTTATGGGAAAAGGAGACAATTATATTCAAGATCCAAAAACAGGCAAATTCAACGGAAGCACTAAAAGCAGCAATAATAGCACTAATGCTTCAAAAGGTCAGAAAGGTTCAAGAAAAAGTACGTCTGATAATACAACTTCTAATAAACCAACAACTACAACTGAATATGTACCTCCAAAATTAGGAATGCCAGCGATAAGAACCGGTGTAGGAGGTCGATAAATTTGCAGAGAACAATTTAACAATTCCTTGTTAAGCAACCTTCCTTCATTGGAGTAATCTGTTGGATTGCTCCAATGGGGAAAAGTATACAATATAATAATGCTGTTAAAGTTTCAAAAAGTTGAAAAAAGCTAATTTAATAATATAATATTGTAGTATGGAAGTTCACAAGTGAATAAATTATTATACAGGTGAAAGAGATTCTAAAGAATAAATATTATTTCCTGCTATCCCTTTTAATAGTCTATTTCGTGACAGACGTTTCGTTTATAATCAAAGAAAAACTCCCAATAATTGACGATTACCTTTATGGCAGGCGATTTCCAACTAAAAGCAAGGGTACTACTCCAGTACTGATTGTCGCTATTGATGACGAAACGGTTAAGCGCTATGATTATGTACGTCCTATGTATGCCGATGTAATTGAGGGGATTCTTAAAGGAAAACCAAAAGTACTGGCTATTGATAATTTTTTTTGCCGTATAAGAGATTTAAAAGAAGATCTGAAACTTATAAAGATATTTGAAAATGCTGAATCCAACATAGTGCTTGCTTATTTCAGTCAAGAATTAGACAGCTTTTTATTACGACAAATTAATCCCGAAACACATGAACGTATTTATAAAAACAATAACAAGGTTACTATTGCAAACGTATCAATAGCGATCCCTTCAGAAAACAATGAAATAACTGCCTTTGTTCTAAACCCTGATTATTTTAGTTACGAACAGTATCTGCCTTTTCCTTTGGAGGTGGTAAGTAAATATGTTGGAGGTGCGGTTTATGTCCCGTATGCAGATGCTGGTTTTGACTTTAACACGGCTGGAATAAGACATTGTAAACTTGGCGATATGATGATACCTTCTATGTACGAAAGCATCCCTGACTATTACACTTTTATTAACTATACGGACAGGGAGTTTCCCTCGATACCACTTTGGAGGGTTAACGAGACGGATTCAACGGTTTTCAAAGACAAAATAGTGTTAATAGGGGCAAGTGCACCATTAGCCGGCGATATATTGTCAAGTCCTGTTTCTAAAAAAATACCAGGAGTTTACATCCTTGCCCATGCAATAGACATGTTACTTAACAGGAATTTTATTACCCCTGTAGAGTTAAAACACCAAAAAGTGATGACATTTTTAGCGGCTTTCGTAATTTCCATAATATCATTAACTTTAAAAAGATTACCGGCTTTTTTTGTAACCATTTTTTCCATAATAGTGATAAAGCTTTTAACGGATATTCTGTTTTACCATTATTTGTTATACATGTATTTTGCGCCTTTTTTGTTTGCCATCCTCATTACACATCTAATCGTTATAATTTATACAAACTCGTTAAAATCAGCCTCTTAGGAGTTTGGCTTATAATTAAAACACAAAATTGTAATATCATCGGACTGCACCGCATCGGTTGTAAACTCGGAAAGTTTGGCGACAACATCTTCTACAATGGTTTTTGACGATTTCCCCTGGTTTTTACTGAGCACCGCGATGAGTCTGTCATCGTCAAAAATCTTATTTTCCGTGTCCATAGCCTCAGTCACACCGTCTGTGTAGAGGAAAATGGCATCTCCTTCGGAAAATGTTATCTTATCAGAGTTGTACTCTGACTCCTCCATAATGCCGGCGGGAATACCATCGCTAATCTTAAGCAGTTTGACTTCTCCTGAGTTGTCAATCAGGTAGGGAGGATTATGTCCGCCGTTACTGTAAGAGCATACACCGGTTTTCGTATCTATAATTCCAAGGAACAGTGTTACAAACATAGATTTTTCATTATTTCTGCATAAATCGTTATTGACTACACGGAGGATTTGACCAGTATCTGAATAGATTTTTGCAACAGCACGAATAAGTGTTTTTGTAACGGCCATAAAGAAGGCCGCAGGAACTCCCTTGTCAGTTACATCCCCAATTACAAAGCAAAGGAGAGTATCGTTAATGAAAAAGAAATCATACAGGTCACCGCCAACCTCTTTTGCCGGCTGCATGAAAGCATACAGGTCCACTCCATGTTCCTTGATGTCTGAGAAATTTACAGGCAGCAAACCCATCTGGATATCTCTGGCCAGTTTCATAGCTTCCTGGATTTTATGTTTTTCTATGTTTTCAAAAGCCATAGAGATGTTGTTACAGAATATTTCCACCATGTTTTTGTCTATCTCATTGAGTTGTCTGTGACTGTGTATATAGACCATGTTGTAGGAGTTAGTTTTATTTTTAAAATAGACCACACATGAGTTTTCGGTAAATATGTTTGTTTGCTCTGCCTCAGCACGAAGAAGGAGTTCAAACTCAGCGGGTTCCAACACTTCTTTTGCCGGCTTACCAATTTGCTGTCCATACACACCAGTACCCTTAACTATGGTGATGGCTTTTGAACTCTTGTTAGCAACAAAGGATGAGTCTATGTGATACACTGAACCCTCGTCAAGCCTTAACAGTGAAGTCAGTTGAGTTAAAATACCTGATATGAAATCATCCATTGACTGAACTTCAAAAAGAGTTGGAAATGCGGCTATAATCTGTTCAAGTCCTCTTTTTGTACCATCTATGGTAACAAGATTTCTATAGTCACGCAAAGCAGAGACCATAGTGGTAAACAGTTTTTGTTTGGTAAGTTCATTTTTTGACTTATAGTCGTTGATTTCGTATTGCATGATGACCTTGTCCTCGGGGGCCTGCCCCGGTTGGCCGGTTCTCAGAATTATACGAAGGAGATTATTATTTAGTGTATTACGAATATGTTTTACGACCTGAAGACCAGCGTCATCGGTTTCCATAACGACATCAAGCAGCATAACAGCAGAGTCAGGATTGTTTTCGATAAGGGTTTTTGCCTCAGTGCCGGAGTAGGCCTGTAAAAAAGCGATCTCTTTGTCATCAAACACAACATCCATTAAACTAAGAATAGTCGCATCATGCACACCAGGCTCGTCATCAACTATAATGACTTTCCACTTATCTTTAGCTCTTTTTGCCCCTGGCTCACCCTCTGCCTCTTCAACAAATAAGTCATCAAGGTCATCAACAGGCTCTTTTGTATCATCTGACAAACTATTTGTGTCCATTTATATCTCCTTAACAGAAGTGTATCTGAAATATCAGTTTTTTGTCAAAGTGACAAAAAAGTCTTGACTTTTTTCCAGGTATATGATAAGCTTAATCGCTGCGTTAATAAAATACCATAGTAACATTGGCAAAACTCTCAGTTGATGAGATAAAAAAGAGATCTAAAGGAGGAATCAGTGTCGAAAAAAATAACGGGACATTTTGACGATTTAATTGAGATGGCATCAGAGTTTGTACAAAAGCAAAAGGGAGTGTGGGACCACACAGCATGGACTAATTTTCTTGCCGAAGCAAAGACTATGGGCTATGAGGTAAACGATGAGTTAAAGTCATATCTTGGCACCTTACTTGACTCCATGAAGAGAGTTTACAATGCCGCTGCTGCCACAGAAAGTATCACTAAGCTTATGTCAAGCATGGCGGAAAACACAGTTGATTTCATGAAAAAGACAAAAGGTGTATGGGATCATGACGGCTGGCAGAGCTACCTTAAGGACATTCAGAAAAAGGGTCTGGATTTAAATGACGAGACAACCAAGTACCTCGGTGGCGTGTTGGAGGCATCCAAGGATCTTTATGCATTTCCACCAATTGCCAGCAAAATGATGGCAAAGGCTACTAAGAAGTCTAAAGAAGCCTAAAGACACAGCGGTAGCAGCATAGGTGGCTTTTACAGTTAACGAGAGGGGCCGATAAAAGATGTGTGGTCGTTAAGCAGAGGAAGATTGATATTATGTTATCTATTAGGATAGTTAAAACAGCCGTATGTTTTTTGCTGTTGTCGGTGCTTTTGGTAAGTTGTGGGTTTATTTCAGACGGCCCCTCCGGTTGGGCAGTGAACAATATTAAGCTTCCTGTAGCTAAGGGCCCAGCCTCAAGCGGGTATAAAGAGGGCTTAGCTTGTATTTATGCTGCATTTGGTATGATTTCTATTGGGGACGCCTCAATAGAAAGCGCTACAAGACAGGGCGGCATAAAAGAAATATATACCATTGATACAACTGCGCAGAGCTTCTTTGGCGTTTACACCAGACAATGCACAGTTATTGTAGGAAATTAGAACAAGGTATATATAGCAAATTAATGAAAAGGTTATAACGGCAATGGCAGGGTAGAGAGTGCTGGGTAATGGGCGTTGTACGTCTTACTCTCTCCGGTCTCTGTCATTTGATGTGGTGGTGCAACTAAAACATTTACGATAATTAGTTCGTTACGTATCGCTTAGGATGGCCTTTTTGATACAGTCTGCAAAACGCTGTCTAAGTTCAGGGTCATTGATTACGGCGGTTATTTCCTCAATGTATTCTTTGTCGCTTTCTTTTAAAACTTTTGGCAGGCTTTTTGGGTTCTCTTCCATTATAACTTCAGGAATGTCTCTGACCCGGAACTTTATTTCACTTATTTTGAATTCCTGTAGTTTTGAAATCATCATCCCTCTGTAGAAATGCAGCTCTTTAAGCCAAAGCTCCGATGATACATCTACAGTGAGACGGCCACTTTGAAAGAATACTGGCCGTGTGTTATCGGCAACAGTGCCTTTAAACACCACACCCCATTTGTTTTTTATTCTCTCTAAAGTAAAGCCATCCTGTATTCCAAGATCACTACAAAGAGACTCCAACAAAGAGGCGGATGTTATCATTTAATTGTAATGGTTATATCGCTTTTGTAACAAATCCGGAACGTAAACACCTTGTACACACTACCACTCTTCTGGGGCCTTTACTGGTTATAGCTTTTACTTTCTGAAGGTTAGGTTTAAACCATCTCTTGGTTCTGTTATTCGCATGACTGACGTTGTTCCCAACGGTTTTTGCCTTACCACAAACTGTGCAGGTTGCCAACTTTACATCCTCCTTAAATATTTCTTCGCTCTTTTCTTATATTACTCTTATGTAATCTGTGTATTATAACACAGAAAGAGTATATAAATTCAAGTGCGCTTGATTTTTTGTGTTTAATATGTGTGAAGTAAATGTAATTTCACTAAACAGTTGTTTAAGAGACAGTATAAGAGAAATACTTGGACTCGTAAGTATTCCCGCTTGTATCATAAATTATTTCAAAATAATAGTAGGTTCCTGTTTCAGCCGCATATGGAACATAGATATCCAGATTGCTTGCAGAAAATGTCTGTCCTGATAATATAGTTTGTCCACTGGTTTGAGTCAGCCAGGTGCCGCTTGGTGTGTAAATATAAGCATACATAGAATAGGTAGAGTTTGTATTATTGGTAATGGTTGAGGAAAACGGCCCCAAATTACCCCCACGAGATACTGTTGTTGTCGTTGGTGATGTAATCGTATGCGTCAGTGATGATGTGGATGACGATAATGAACCGGTATAAATATATCCAGGATAAACTCCGGCAGCAAGTTTATTCCCGTCTGACGATGAAGTTATTGTTCGCCAATTTCTGCTACCGGCACTCGATTGAGCACTCCATGTAGCACCTGAGTCTGTTGAGGTATAGATATAGCCACCATAAACTGAAGCAGCGAGTTTGGAGCCATCTGATGAGGACGCTATTCCATACCAATATCCGCTGCCGGCACCTGTTTGCTCAGTCCATGTAACACCTGAATCTGTCGATGTATAGATATAACCATAATAAGCTCCAGCAGCAAGTTTATTCCCATCTGATGAGGACGCTATTACTTGCCAGTTTCTTTTACCGGCACCTGTTCTTTGAGTCCAGGTAACGCCAGAATCTGTTGAGGTATAAATATAGTCACCTGAAATATTAAAATCCTGAAAAACCACAGCAGCGAGTTTGGAGCCATCTGATGAGGACGCTATTCCATACCAATATCTTCTGCCTGCGCTCGTTTGCACTGTCCATGTAACACCTGAATCTGTTGAGGCGTATATAAACCCACCCTCGCTATTAGTATCCTCATAATTAGTCAAAGCCGCGAGTTTGGAGCCATCTGATGAGGACGCCATATTATACCAATATCTTCTACCTGCCCCGGTTTGTATAGTCCATGTAGAGCCGGAGTTTGTTGAGGTATAAATATACCCACCATAACCAATACCATAAATATCAGCAGCAGCGAGTTTTGAACCATCTGATGAGGACGCTATTGACCACCAACTTCCGCTACCGGCGCTCGTTCTCTCTGTCCATGTAGAGCCAGAGTCTGTTGAGGTATAGATATACCCACTATTAGTAGATCCGGCAGCTAGTTTTGAACCATCTGATGAGGACGCTATTACTTGCCAATTTCTGCTGCCAGCACCTGTTTGAGCAGTCCAGGTCCATCCGGCATGGGATAGTGTTGGTAACAGCACTGTCAGCATTATAACCAATACCAACAAAAAGCTTAAAACCCTATTTGATTTAAAGACAACTGCCATATTTCGCCTCTTAAAAATCGTGATTGACGTTCATCACTTGTTTTAATACTTTACTTTAGGCAATCTACTTGTCCCAGTTTCTTACCGCATCCGCTCTCTGGGAAGTCCGGTTAGCATCTCCTGAATACGCTCAACATCAGGATTTACTTATATCACGGTTTCCATCAAGGCTATAGTTTATAATTTTTTAAAGAAAAAAGTAAAGCTGATTATTTCCCCGTGTGTTTCTCATTAAACAGGAGATCACCGCTTAAATTAAAACAAAGCGCTGTAAGGGCAATAGCAAGCCCCGGGAAAATTACCATCCACGGCTCAGAGAGCAGATACGCTCTGTTTTCGCTTATCATGTTGCCCCAGCTTGGAATCGGAGGCTGAGGCCCAAGCCCAAGAAAACTTAACGATGCCTCTGTCAGAATGTAGCCACTGAATTTTAATCCAAACATTGCTATCGCAATCGGCAGACACTGAGGCAGCACATAAAAGGCTATAATACGTCCATTACCTGCGCCTATTGAGCGTGCCGCCTCTATGTATGGCATTTCTTTTATCTTTAACACCTGTCCCCTTACGAGTCTTGCAAAAGCCGCCCACCCCACTATTGATATTGCAGCCATCACAGTGAAAACATTCGGCGGCAACAGCACGGAAATTCCTATAGCTAATAAAAGAGATGGGAAAGAAAGCGTGAGATCCACTATAGCCATTAAGACTGTATCCAGCACACCGCCAAAAAACCCTGAGACTAATCCCACAAAAAACCCTATTGACAATGCTGCTGCTGCTGCAATAAATGAGACTCCAAGGGAAATCCGCCCGCCGTACAGTATGCGGCATAAGACATCGCGTCCTAAGCTGTCTGTGCCGCATGGGTGCTTAAGTGTCGGGCCCTCTTTGATACCCTCTAAATTTATCTTAACCGGATCATATGGAGTTAAAAATCCGGCAAATACCACGGCCAACACTATAACAGATAGAATCACTAAAGGGATTGATTTCACCGTAAGACTCATTACACCCTGACCCTTGGATCAACGTACCGGTAAATAATATCCACTGCTGCATTGATAAAAACGAAAACAAAAGTGCCGGTTATTATACAACCCAACACAACTGGATAGTCCCGTTTTAAGATGCCATCAACCGTAAAACGCCCAATACCGTCCCAGCCAAAAATCGTCTCTGTCAACACAGCGCCATTTAGAAAACTTGCAAAGTCAAGCCCTATCACAGTTATAACCGGTATCAGAGTGTTTTTAAGTATGTGAACAAAGTTAATTCTGAAAGCAGTTAACCCTTTTGCTTTCAACACCTTCACAAATGGCATGTCAATGGTTTCGATAACGGATGCACGTGTGATTCTGGAAATACTGGAAATCACAGGCAGCGACAATGTTATGGCAGGGAGAATCAGGAATTTTAGACCGCCCGTGCCAGAGGGTGGAAGGAGTTTTAGTTTTAAACTTAGAATTAACATTAAAATCAACCCACTCCAAAACACAGGCATACTCATACCGGTTAGAGAGAGTGTGGAAAGCAGTCTGTCAGGCAACCTGCCGTAGTTAAGACCTGCGATAAACCCAAAGAGGATTCCCAAAACTGTTGCCAAAAACACGGCAGAGGCAGCAAGAGCAAGCGTGTTTGGAAGTTTTTTTAGTATCTCATCTAGTACGTCACGGTTTGAATAGTAGGAGCGGCCAAGATTGCCCCTGAAAATAAGACTCACATACCCTGCATACTGAAGAATAACCGGCCTGTCAACTCCCAGAGAGGCTCGTATCCGCTGTAAATCCTCCGGTTTTGCATGCTGACCGACAAGCCCTTCGGCTGGGTCACCGGGGAGCATGTTTATTAGCAAAAACGTAATAAGGGTTATCCCAAAAACCAACAAAACCACAACAGCCGCTTTTTTTATCATAAACCTAAACATATCCCAAACCCATCCTGAAAACAATTATACCATACTCGCTAAATCCGACGTACTTCCTCTACATACTATGCACGGAAACATTAATTTGTTGCACATCAAAAACTAAACCTTTTTCACCCCTCCGGTGTCTAATGTGTGCATGTGTTAACTGCGGATGTCCAAACGCATTATGTAAATAAGTTTTTTGTTGGTATTTTCAAGTTTGAAACAGTGGCAAGGGGGTTAAAACCATGAAATGTAATGTCCTGATTGTGGAGGATGAGTACATAATAGCATACGATTTAAAAATGAGTCTGATGTCGTTAGGTTATGCAGTAGTGGGTGTGGCAAATAACGCACATGATGCTGTCACTTTTGTAAAGACTACCTCGGTAGATATAGTTTTAATGGATGTAATACTTTCTGGTGAGTTTAGCGGGTTGGATGCAGCAAGAGAAATATATCATAAATATAAAATCCCTGTGGTTTATGTGACAGGATGCTCAGGCAATGATATATTCAGAAGCACAATAGAAACTGAACCATTTGGTTATCTTATTAAACCATATACTGAAAAGGAACTCTTTGCATCTATAGAAATTGCAAAAAATAAAAATGAGAAGATATAGTATCTTGTGAAAACCATCAATTTCAGTAAAGATTAACCCTGAGAATTTGTGTTAGTATATACATACTTTTGTTTTGTAGCTTATTTACTAAGATATTAAAAAGGAGTGGGTTATGAAAAGGTTATTATTCTTAATGTTTATACTGCTTATTATGGCATTAAGCGGATGTGGCGGAGGCCCCATAACAGCAGGGTCAACAACATCATCAACAACGACATCCGTGGCACCTTCTGCGGATAACTATACATGGACAGCTCAAACCAGTGCCGGCAGCAGGAACTGGGACTCAATAGCATCATCATCGGACGGAGCCTCACTTGCCGCTTCAGTTTATGGCGGATATATTTATACTTCGACAAATTCCGGTTCCACATGGAGTGTAAAAAGTGCTGCCGGAAGCAGATATTGGTACTCAATAGCGTCATCATCAAACGGGACTGCACTTGCCGCTGCAGTTTATGGCGGATATATATATACCTCTACAGATTCTGGTTCCACATGGACAGCTCAAACCAGTGCCGGCAGCAGAAGCTGGTACTCAATAGCGTCATCATCGGACGGAACAAAACTTGCTGCTGTCGATTATGGCGGATATATTTACGCCTCAACAAATTCCGGCTCCTCATGGACAGCACAAACCTCCGGTGGTATCGAAAACTGGAAATCAATAACATCATCATCGGATGCAACAGTACTTGCTGCGACAGTTTATGGCGGATATATTTATATATCGACAAATTCCGGCTCTACATGGACAGCACAAACAAACGCTGGCACTGGAAATTGGCATTCTATCGCAACATCACCGGATGGAACAGCGTTCGCTGCAACAGTTTATGGCGGATATATTTATACATCAAAAGATTCAGGTTCTACGTGGATAACTCAAACAAATGCCGGCAGCAGAAACTGGTATTCAATCGTGTTATCATCATACGGAACAAAATTCGCTGCTGTTGATTATGGCGGATATATTTATACTGGTATTTCAAACTATTAGCAAGCCGCTTTCATTTGTCTGACACACGTTTGCTTTGTGCTTACTTCTGAATTAGAATCAGAATAATACTACTACGCCAAACAAGCTTTATAAACGGTGCTGTTTTAATCATAGATAAAACTAAACCTTTCTATGCTCTTCTGTGTCTAATGCTTAGATGATAAAGTTAGCAGTTATGAAACACGATGTCCCCTGTCAGGGGTCAAATCAACAAGTGGAGGTAATATGAAAAGGAAAGTAATCAGTATTTTGGTAATGTTGTATTTTGTAATTTTTGCAATGGCTGGCAGTGCCTTAGCTCATACTGACGATGAGGGTAAAAACACCGATAAAAAGTCAGACAAGAAAGAGATGTGGAAAAAGCACAAAGCCATGATGCAAGCAAAGATTGTCAAGGCGCTTGAGCTGGATAAAGAAACCTCTGAAAAGCTTACAGCAATTCTTGACAATTACGGTAAAAAAAGGCATGAGCTTAGACATTCCTTTAAGAGTAATTTTAAAGAGCTAAAAGAAGCTGTAAACAAAAAAGATGAAGCCGCAATGAAAGATATTCTGGATAAAATTGACGAGGCTCATAAAGAACTAAAAACTCTGATGGAATCAGAAAAGGGTGAGATTAATGCTCTTTTGACAGTTCCACAGCAGGCCAAATACGCGCTCGTTAAGGCTGATTTCTTTAAACATATGAAAAAAATGATGTCCGAAAAACATAATATGAAGAAGGACAATCCTAAGTAGCCGCTGTTTCTTCTTTGAGAAGAAATATCCTTTAAGTATATCCAGCAAGGCTAAATAAACTCAAAATACCAGCAGTTAAAAATAAAAGGGTGGAACAAGGGGGGATTTTTCCCCCTGAACCATCTCTTCACTTTCTATTACACCTAAATTTTAACTCTCCAGTTGGTGCCATCAGGTTTATCCTCAAGTATTATGCCCTTTTCCTCAAGCCCTTTTCTTATTTCATCAGCTTTAGCAAAATCTTTTTCTTTTCTGGCTTTTTGCCGCTCACTTATTAGTTTTTCAATTGAGTCCTCTGTAACTTCTATTTTCCTTGTCCTTATAACAGAACGGTACCAGTCCTCCGGTGTTTTTTGAAAGATATTTAAAACGGCTTTTATCTCATTAAGTGTGTTCAGAGCAAGGGTTATCAGCTGATTAGCTCGGCTGCCGGATGGTTTTTTATCAAGGTAACGGTTAATTTCACGAATCAGCTCAAATACGTGGCCAACTGCAAGAGCGCTGTTAAGGTCATCGTCCATTGCCTCATTAAAGTTGGTTTTTGTTACTAAAATAAAACTATTAAAATCCTCTTCAATGCCGGATGGTTTTTCCTTTTTTGAAGGAGAATTTAAAAACTCGGAAACTCGTGACACTGTGCAATAGTACCTGTCTATAGAGGCTTCGGTTTGGGTAAGCTGAGCTGGTGAAAACTCTATAGGACTTCTGTAGTGGGTTGAAATCATAAAGACCCTTAAGACCTCAGCATCAAAGTCAGCAAGAATGTCACGGATTGTAAAAAAATTATTGAGTGATTTTGACATTTTTTCTTTGTCTATTGTTATAAAACCATTGTGAACCCAGCAGTTAACAAAAGGTTTACCGCTAAAAGCCTCAGACTGGGCAATTTCGTTTTCATGATGAGGAAAGATTAAATCTGCGCCACCTCCGTGAATATCAAATGTTGTCCCCAGGTATTTCATAGACATAGCGCTGCATTCAATGTGCCAACCAGGGCGGCCTGGGCCCCACGGACTTTCCCATGAGGGCTCATCAGGTTTTGAGGCTTTCCACAGTGCAAAGTCCATAGG
This sequence comes from Nitrospirota bacterium, assembly GCA_015233895.1. Classification (NCBI taxonomy): domain Bacteria; kingdom Pseudomonadati; phylum Nitrospirota; species Nitrospirota bacterium. Next base: position 24,470 of record JADFXG010000002.1, read on the forward strand.
ATTTCGCTTTTTCTCATTTACAGCAACACGCGCCCCTGCCTCCATTGTGTCCAAATCACGCTTTGAAAGACTACCGTAACCAGAAAACTTCTCAACTTCAAAATAGACATCCCCGTCCATCTCATACGCATACCCTTTGTCTATCAATCCGGATATTATTGCCTTAATCTCTTCTATATGCTCTGTGGCTTTTGGTTCAATATCGGCACTCCTGACACCCAGTGCCGCCATGTCCTCGTGGTAAGCCTGTGTGAACCTCTCCGTTACCTCTTTCCATGGAATACCAAGCTCTTTTGCTCTGGCTATGATTTTGTCGTCTATATCGGTAAAGTTTTTAACAAACGTAACACTAAATCCACTGTACTTCAAATATCTGCTGAGAACGTCAAACACTATGGCGCTTCGAGCGTGTCCGGCATGACAAAGGTCATAGACCGTAACCCCGCAAACGTATATGTTTATCCGGTTTCCGTCTATCGGTACGAGTGGTTCTTTTTTACCGGTTTTTGTGTTATAGAGTTTCATGTTTTCCCAATCCCATCGTTTTTTGATTCAAGCTTTTTTTGGAGTTCATTAATTAACTGCTCCATATTGTAAAGTCTCCTTTCTACCGGATCGGGCAAATAGTTGTGGTCAAGGGCATCCGTTAATTCAGTTTCAATGTGCTGTTTGTCTTTAACAATTTTACCGGGCACTCCAACCACTATGCTGTGCGCTGGCACTGAGTTTAACACAACGGAGTTTGCTCCGATTTTAACGAAATCTCCTATCTCTATTGGCCCAAGCACTTTTGCTCCTGCGCCCACTACCACGTATTTGCCAAGGGTCGGATGACGCTTTCCCCGCTCCTTACCGGTTCCTCCCAAAGTCACACCCTGATAAATCAGACACCCCTCCCCTATCTCAGTTGTCTCTCCAACTACTACCCCCATACCATGATCTATTACAAATCCGGGGGCAATACGAGCTGCCGGATGGATCTCAACTCCCGTCAGAAATCTCCCTGCCGTGGATATAAACCGCGCTAACAGTACTGGCCCTGAGTTATATAACCTGTGGACTATCCTGTAGATGACTACTGCGTGAAATCCTGAGTGATTTAAAATTACATCTAAAACACCCTTAACGGCAGGGTCCTTTTGCAACAGCGACTTAAAGTCTTCTTTTATTTCAAGAAAAATGTTCATCTATAAGTGTTCAGAGCGTCCATAACTTATGCACAGTTTTTATTATAACAGAGACCCCTGATAAAAGAGTACGGAGTTAACAAAATGGTTGCGGTTAAAATCTGCTATTGCAGATCTATTATAAATTTTTAGGATTGAAAGATTTTAAACTATCTGTAAGCATTCCTTCTATGGTCAATCTTTACAATTAAAATTAAAGACTCAATTTGTATTGTTTTATAAATTATTCTATAATCGCCAACTCTTATAGATTTTAGTTCCTTAAATTTACCTTTTAACTGCTTTCCTGTTTCACTATTATTTTTTAAATTATCAATTGTATCTATAATTTTTATTCTCTCTGCTTTTGGAACTTTAGATAATGACTTATAAGCTTCCCTCTCAATCTTTATTGAGTAACTCATCCTTAACCGACTCCCAATTCAGATACTCAGAATTTGGGTTATTAAGAATTTCAAAAGCACTATCAAAATCTGCTATTTCCTCAAGATAATACTCGATAGCTTCCTGTATTATCAGGCTTTTTGAGCTATTTGTATTTTTAGCTAAATTATCAAGTTTTTGCAACAAAATGGAATCAATGCTAACCGATACAGGCTCTAAAGTTACCGTCATACATACCTCCTTTACTCGCGTTGTTGTTTAAATATACAACACTAAAAGTCAACTGTCAAGCTAATGATGAGCTTCTCTATCCGTGGGTTTTAAACAACTCCAAGCGCAGTAAGTGCTTTTTTATGAATACTCTCATTGGCGGAGGCAAGGATTGTATTTGATTTTTTAACTCCGATTTCTATGTCTTCAATGGGCTGGTTTCTTATGTCGGTTACAATCCCTCCCGCCTCTTTAACCAAAAGATAACCTGCGGCATAGTCAAAAGTTCTTGACATGGACGGAGTCACAAAGACACTAACCGCTCCCATGGATAGATACGCAAGGTTTAACGCTGTAGCTCCAAAACAACGCGTTCTGTAACATAGTGAAAACAAAGGCAAAAGCACAGATAGGTCTTTGCCAGGGTTCTGAGACTCATATAAGATAACACTGACATCATCTCCGGGGCGGGTCATGACGGGTCTGCCGTTTAGGTATGCGCCCTGCCCTTTAAGAGCCCAAAATTCGTCTCCGCTAATCAGGTTTATTATATAGCCCATTACAACACTGCCAACCTTGTCGCCCTCAAGCACGGCTATTGAGGTACAAAACATGGGGAGGCCGGTTACAGCATTTTTAGATCCGTCAATGGGATCAATTAGAATCCGCAAGCCTCCGCCGTTTATTTCCTTTTTCCCGATTTCCTCAGAAATTACGGTAAACGCTCCCCCCAGACTCTCTAAATGTGTGATTATTATGTCCTCTGCTTTTTCATCCATTTTGAAAGTCTTATCGCCGCCTGCTCCTACCTTAAGGACATCTTCAGAGCCCTCAGCAAACCTGTACAATGGTACCATCTCAAGAAGCGCCTTGCCTATCGCCCTTAAGTCACTTATCTCCAAATTGTAAAAATTCATTTTATCTGTAATTCCCAACCTCAACAAATATCCCAAAATCTCTTTCCTTGATAGCAGCTATTACAGCCTGTAGTTCGTCTTTTTTCTTCCCCTTGATTCTGACTGTATCTCCCTGAATCTCAGCGTTAACCTTTAGTTTCATATCCTTAACAAGTTTAACCACCTCTTTGGCTTTTTCTATAGGGATACCCTGTTGAAAATTGGCAACCTGCCGCACACTGCCCCCTGCAGCCTGTTCCACCTTGCCGTAACTAATCGTTTTCAGCACCACATTACGCTTGACAAGTTTGGACTCCAGAATATCCTTAACGCTGTTTAGTTTAAACTCGTCATCAGATGCAATTGTCAAAACCTGTTTACCCTTATCCAGTTCAATCGTGCTCTTGCTGCCCTTAAAGTCAAAACGCTGGGATATTTCCTTTAACGCCTGATTTATAGCGTTTAACACCTCTTGCATGTCCACCTTGCAGCCAACATCAAATGAATACTCATCAGCCATTTGTCTTACCTCCGTTTAAATTATATTATCGAAAGTCAGTCCTTTTAGTGTCGCGGCCCTTTATCCTTAATGGCTAACTCAAGATTCATCCGCGCCGGCATAAAGTTAGGATCAATAGTGAGAGCTTTCTTAAATGCCTCCACAGCTTCTTTGAAAGAGTTCTCATCATCACCGATGTTTAAAACAGCAACACCATAACCGTTATAGGCCAAAGCACTTTTGGGATTTAACTCTATTGCTTTCTTATAGATATTTGCAGCATCATGCGGCTTTTTTAGCGTAAAAAGCACATTACCAAGGTTTACATAAGCCTCAAAAAATGTTGGATTGAGGGTAATCGCCTCGCGCAGGTGCGGCAAACTTTCGTTAAATCTGCCTGCCTGAGCCAAAGATGCCCCCAAGCTGTTATGGGCTATGAAATTATCCTTTGTAACTGAAACCGCATGGTCAAAGAGCGTTATCGTGTTTTTCCAATAACTTGTTTGCCGGTACGATAAAAGTGATAAGACCAGAATCACAGATACGGACAATAAGTACACTGCATATTTTTTAAGTTTATTTTCAAAAAAAGTATCTGGCCACATCATAACGAGAATTATAAAAATACCAATGTATGGGATGTACGTGTATCTGTCTGCCATAGCCTGCGGGCCTACCTGTATGAAACCAATGACCGGAAGCAGAGTTATAACAAACCAAAACCACCCTGTAAAGATAAAAGGTTTCGGTTTAAATGACTTATAGCCAAACAATGTAAACACCGCAAAAGCAGAAATAAGCAGCATTAGAACGAGGGACAGCACAGCTTTTGTAGTTGAAAGATTAAAAGAAAATTGGTACATGGCAGCCAGATTTATAGGCACGAATGCTATCTGCAAGTAGCTGAGGTATGAGATAAGGACATTTTTGAGACGGGTTCCCACAGATATCATCTCTACCGGAGCAAGTGTACCAACTGCCCTTTGTGCAAAAAAAGTAAAGATTGAGGTCGCAACAGAAAAGGCCAAAAAAGGTATTTTTTCTATAATTAATCGCAAGACATTGCCTTTGTTAAGCCTGCCAAATGGCCAGACATCTAACAGTAGAACAATTACAGGAAACGTTATAGCCATAGGCTTAGACATTAAGGAACATGCAAACGCAAACAGAACAATTAAATAACGCTTAACTGAGGGCGCTGTCACATAGTGGTTATAGGCAAGTAATGACAAAAACCAAAAAAAAGCATAAAGAACATCCTTTCTCTCCGACACCCATGCCACTGATTCCACATGAGCCGGATGCACTGCAAACAATGCAGCAATTATAGCGGCCTTGTTACGCAACCCAGTGATTTTTTCAAATACAAAAAACACCAGCACAGTGTTTAACACGTGTAAAATTAAACTTGTAATGTGATGTCCGCCAGGATTCATGCCGTAAATCGTACAATCAAAAAGATGGGTAATCCATGTAAGCGGCTGCCAGTAGTCGGAGGACGATGTGGAAAACGCCCATTTTATTGCCGCAAGTGACAGCCCCTTTTGCACAAAAGCGTTTTCCGTTACATACTTTGTATCATCAAAATTAACAAAATCAAAAGATCTGACCTGAAAAAAAACAAGAAAAGATAACGTGGCTATAAAAAAAACAATTATATCTGTGGAATTAAATATGTTTAGCCATTTGTATTCCTCCGCTTTATCGTTTAACGGACGATTCACCTGACTTTTCCCTGTGGCAGGATATTTATTTTTTTTCTTTTTGTCTTTAACTTTCATCAGAACACCTTATCAAAAAACGCAGATTCTTAACTTTGAAACCTCCTGGTACAAGGCAAATTATTCTATAACTATTTTCGCTAAATGTCAAGCAAAGAGCGGTCAATGTAATCATCATAACTATCCCGGTAACGAATCATTGTTCATCGTTTAGGGTTCGTCCGGTAATCTTTAAAAACAGGTCTTCAAGGTTTGAGTTTCTGATAAAATATTGCCCCACATTAACTGGTTTTGCAGCGGACTCAAGAGCTTTCAGGTCATCGCTATAGAGATTTATGACCTCACGGGAGGCATCTTTTCTGTAAGTAGTCCCGCGGAGGATGCTTTCCACATCTTTAACAACGCTACTGTCATGAATCTCAAGTACATACTTTTCCAGCGTGTCGTCAAGAAGCTTTTTGGGATTACCCTCTATCATTTTTCGTCCGCTGTGCATGATTATCAGTTTGTCGCTAATCTGAAACGCCTCCTCCATGTAGTGTGTGGTCAAAACTATTGTGATGTTTCTTCTTTTCATCTGGCGGAGTTTATCCCATATAAGGTGGCGCACCTGTGGGTCAAGTCCGGTTGTGGGTTCATCAAGAATCAGAAGGCGCGGGTTATTAATCAGAGCGCGGGCAATCATAAGGCGTCTTTTCATACCGCCGGAAAGCTCCCGGATTCGCGATTTACCCTTTTCAGAAAGCTCCATTACCTCAAGCAGCTCTTCAATACGCGCTCGCGCCGCCTTGCGTGGAATACCGTAAAAACCGGCAAATATCAGCAGATTTTCTATAACGTTCATTTCAACATCCAGGTTGTCGTCTTGCGGGACAACACCGGACAGATATTTTATCTCAAGAGGGTTTTGGCGGGGATCATACCCAAGCACATTTAGCACCGTGTCAGGACAGTTGTCGCAACCAGCCTTACCGTAAATCATTTTCATCATAGTGGTTTTACCGGCCCCGTTTGGGCCAAGGAGGGCAAAGCAGATTGACTCCTCAACGTCAAAACTTAAGCCATCTACCGCCTTAACCCTGCCAAAACTCTTATGCACATTCCTTACACTTATCACCATAGTAAGTGTTGATTATACCAAAAGGTAGTATGATAAGGGAAAGGGTTTTGCCCATAACGTCATGGACTTGCTACTATACCTAATGCCTCTGACAGGTCAGTAACAGGTTTTTGGCAGGCATTCCCTGTACAAATATAAATGGCGGGTTTACCATCAATGTCATTCATATCCGCTGTATAATCTGTGGGATTGTCTCTCTCGGTATCAGTGGATTTAAGTACAAACACAGAGTTGGGCAGAAAATGTTGTCCCAGTATCTTAAGCACTTTTAGTGCCTCATCAGTATTGCCTGCAACAACGATTTCATTTCTTTTACCAAGGGCTAATCCCGCAGCCAAAATAAAAAAAGTGTATGCTGCCGGATGTTCACTTATCTTGCCGTAAAAGGCATCTATGAACTTATGAGCTTTTTGTTCGAGTGTATGGGAGGCGGTTAAGCGGCAAAGTTTTAGCATATTATAGAGGGAAATGGAATTACCAGATGGCTGTGCAGCGTCATAGAGTTCCTTTTGGCGTGCTATCAAAGTCTCAGAAGTCTTACTTGTAAAGTAAAATCCGGATGCCTCATCATCCCAGAAATTATCCAAAATAAAATCCATATATTTCCCGGCTTTGGTAAGAAAGGTTGATTCAAAAGTGGTTTCATAAAGCTCAATGAGTGCCCATGTTAAAGCTGCGTAGTCATTAATGGTGGAATCTATGGCACTGTGGCCGTCTCTGAAGCGGTGATACAATGCGCCTGTTTCAGTAGCCATAGCAGTTTCTATAAATAAAACTGCGTCCTTTGCCGCCTTTATGAAACTATCATCATTAAAAGCACGTCCGGCTATTGCTAATGCTGCAGCCATCAGGCCGTTTAAATCTGTAAGTATTTTATCATCCTTACCGGGGGGTATTCTTTTAATTCGTTCGTTGTAGAGTTTCTTAACAGCGCTTTCAAGCAGGTCAGATTCGGCCTGAGTGCCGGGAGTCTTTACCATATAAAGAATATTAAAACCATTTAAAGCGCCTGTTAATTCGTCAACAAAATTCCCTTCCACTTTAACATTAAAGAACTCTGTAACGATTTTAGATTCATCAGGACTTAACAAGTTTATAATATCATCATAGCGCCAGAGATAAAAAAAGCCCTCCTGTCCCTGGCTTTCAGCGTCCTCGGCACAGTAAAAGGCGCCGTCGGAGCTGCGCATATCTCTTAAGACATAAGTCAGGATTTCACGGGCGGTTTTCTCATAAAATGGATTTCTTGTTACCTGATAAGCCTCCGTATAAGCCATAGCCAAAAGTGCCTGGTCATAGAGCATTTTTTCAAAGTGAGGGACATGCCAGCGGCTATCTGTGCTGTAGCGGTGAAAACCATGCCCTATGTGATCATACATTCCACCCAGGCGCATAGCATACAGAGTCTTTTCAACCATATGAAGGGCAGATTTAGTACCAGTCTCAAAATAGTATCTCAGTAAAAATAAAATATTATGGGGGGTTGGAAATTTCGGAGCGTGTGAAAATCCGCCATTTTCATTGTCAAAACTTGTCTCAAGTGCCTGATAGGTTTTAGCGGTTAATTCACTGCTCGTAGTATTATCTCTATATGAATGATGAGCTGGCTCGTTGAGTTTTTCAGTGATTTTTTCAGCTATACTTAAGAGGTCGGAACGTTTTAGTCTCCAGATGTTTTTAATTTGCGGGATAAGCTCTAACATTCCCGGTGTTGAGCCTCTCCCTGTCTTTGGGATATACGTAGCGGCATAAAATGGTCTGCCGTTAGGAAACATCATAATCGTAAGGGGCCAACCTCCTCTTCCTGTTATCATCTGGCAAACTGTCATATAAATGTTGTCTATATCAGGACGCTCCTCCCTGTCTAACTTTATGGAAATAAACGTGTCATTGAGAAGCTTTGCCACCCCGACATCTTCAAAACTCTCCCGTTTCATCACATGGCACCAGTGGCAAGTGGAGTACCCAATCGAAAGAAAAACAGGTTTATCCTCCTCCTTTGCCTTACTAAAAGCCGCCTCAGACCAAGGGTACCAGTTAACAGGGTTTTCAGCGTGTTGAAGCAAATAGGGACTCTTCTCATCCTTTAAGTTGTTCATTTTCCCCCATCTCCACTTGTTTAGCTCAGACTTTAAGTATCTGAGGTGTTCACTAATATTATAAAACAAATGTTTTTAAGTTAATTCTTTTTTTCCAACAAACTTTCGAGGTTTCTTTTTCTATTCTACTAGCCATTTTGACATTATCTTCTCTGCCTCATCTTGTGAATAAATACATCCTTCAGATACATCACTCATGCCTTTTTCAATTTTTTGAAGTACATAAAGATGATATTGTATGTCCTCAAAAGAGCAGTCCTCCGGTAACTGATTAATAAGGCTTACAATTTCCTGTTTTGGAGTCAGCATGGTCTATCCCCTTTCTCCTTATTACTACCACCACTACAATTTTATCTTTTGGGTGACATATTCATCAGGAATCTGATGATTTGTACTAATGCGCCTTTAACCGTTGTGACTTCACTGGTCAGTCCTGTGAGTTTTCCTTCTAAGGTGGACTGCACGTCTTTTGTCTGAGTTTTTACGATTGATAAATCGTTGGAGAGTGATGAGAGTGAGTCTAATTTATTTTCAAGGCCGATTAGAATTCCACTGTTTATGCTTGCTATTTTTTCGTAATCTATCCTTTCAACAGTGAACTTTTCGTAATCTATCTTTTCGTATTCATTTGTTGATTGAACTCTTTGGCTTGCTGCAAGGAAATTTCCTAAAACCGAGACAACATCCCCCATCTGTTTTGAAAGCTCAGTGAGCTTTTCCTCTATTACAGTTGTGTGTTCAGTAGTGTTGATTACAGGCATTGATGAGCTGACAGGAGCGCTCTTACCGGCACCAGAGGCAAGAAGAGCGTTTAACACTGATACCATATTTCCGGTCTGTTTTGAAAGCACAGAGAGTTTATTTTCTAAGCCTGTCTGATTATTCTCAATCCGGTTAATTACTGATGGAATCTCTCTGAGGGCTGAGGCAAGAGGTACCAATAACTTTTCAAAATCCCTCATAGAGCCTTTGCTGACATCGGCTATTTTTTCGTAATCTATAGTCTCAAAATTCAGTTTTGACAGCTCAGCTTTATTTATACCGCCCTTTTGAGCTGCTCCCACAGCAAGAAGCCCCTTTAAGGCTGACAGCATCTCCACAGTGTGTTTTGAAAGCCCGCTGAGTTTACCCTCCACTGCCGCCTGATTTTTCTCAAGCCGGCCTATAAGCGATGGAATGTCTCTAAGAGCAACTGTTAGCGGCACAAACCGGCGTTCAAAGTCCTGCAAGGCATCCCTGTTGGCATTGGTTATTTTGTCGTAGTCTGTTTTCTGAGCGCCAATATTAACAGTGGCGGCAAGCAGAGTGCTAAGAGCCTTTGAAATCCCTGCTATTTGCTTTGAGAGATTGGAAAGCGCCGATTCATTAACAGCATGGCCTATATCAGAGTCTCCTCTAAGTGATGGGGCAGCGTCCCGTGAGACTGATAAAAACGCAGCCAGCCTCTTTTCAAATTCTCTCAGCGTTTCTTTTGTGACATCAGAGATTTTTTCGTAATCTATTTTATCGTGCTCTCTTCTTACATAGTTTATTGCCGGCAGACTCTCTCCTTGTCCATCTGCATTTTGACGGCTGCTAAGAGACTCTAAAACATCCATTAACTGCTCAGACAGTGTGGTTATCTTTTCCTCAATACCAGCCTGATTTTTCTCAAGCTGTTTCTTAAGCATCGATAAGTCACGGAGGATTGTTGAAAACACATCATATTTGGTTTCAAATTCTTTAAAGTTCTTCTTGCCAGAACTAAGGATTCTCTCAATGTCTTTTATCTTTAAATCCAATCTGCCTTTTGTATTTAACTTTACAGCTCTTCTAAAAACAGGACCAACTGAACCCTTTGGCTTCAACACGGTAACAGCATCCGCTGCCTTTGAAACAAGACCCGCAGTAGTGTCATAGACATTTACAATGGCTGAGCCGCTTGCATTTAACGCTTTTGCCAATCCGCCTGCTACAAGCGATCTTCTTTCTGATGTATCATCCATTAACTCCTCCACTCTATAATAACGCTGCTATTCATGTTTTTCCACTACTTCCCCTGTGTCTGTATTGAGCCCAGAAGCCTGATAACATTTATAAGGGCGTCTTTAAATGTTGTCATTTCCGCTGAAAGCCCAGATAGTTTTTCTTCAATATCGCTCTGATGCTGCACAAAAGCGTTCCTCATTGGTGGAATTCCGGATATAAATGACGATACATCATCCAGCCGCTTTTCAAAGTCTTTCAGGGTTTCTTTTGTGGCATCAGCTATTTTTTCGTAATCTATCGCTTCGTAGTCAGTCTTTTGGGCGCTTTGTTTAAGCTCAAATAGCTCTGCTGAAAGAGTTGACAGCTTGGCTTCAATATCGCTCTGATGCTGCACAAAAGCGTTCCTCATTGGTGGAATTCCGGAGATAAATAATGATACATCATCCAGCCGCTTTTCAAAGTCTTTCAGAGTTTCTTTTGTGGCATCGGTGATTTTTTCGTAGTCTATCTTCTCATAATCAATAGCTTCATGGTCTGTTTTTTGTGTACTCTGTTTAAGCTCAGAGAGCTGCTCTGCAAGTGTTGAAAGTTTGGCCTCTATATCGCTTTGGTGCTGTACAAAAGCGTTCCTCATAGGCGGAATTCCTGAGATAAATGCAGATACCGCATCAAGCCGCTTTTCAAAGTCTTTCAGAGTTTCTTTTGTGGCATCGGTGATTTTTTCGTAGTCTATCTTTTCATAATCAATAGCTTCATAGTCTGTTTTTTGTGCACTTTGTTTAAGCTCAGAGAGCTGCTCTGAAAGTGTTGATAGTTTGGCTTCTATATCGCTTTGGTGCTGTACAAAAGCGTTCCTCATTGGCGGAATTCCTGAGATAAACGCCGACACTGCCTCAAGCCGCTTTTCAAAGTCTTTCATCGTTTCCTTATTGGTATCAGCGATTTTTTCATAATCTATTTTCTCTTGTACAGTCATTTCATGGTCAGGCTTCTTTTCTGCGTTTTGTTTAAGCTCAGAGAGCTGCTCTGCAAGTGTTGAAAGTTTCTCTTCTATATCACTCTGGTGCTGTACAAAAGCATTCCTCATAGGCGGAATTTCTGAGATAAATGCAGATACCGCATCCAGCCGCTTTTCAAAGTCTTTCAATGTTTCTTTTGTGGCATCGGTGATTTTTTCATAATCTATCTTTTCATAACCAATAGCTTCTCTGTCGGTTTTTTGTGCGCCTTGTTTAAGCTCAGAGAGCTGCTCTGCAAGGCTCAAAAACATACCCTCTATATCGCTTTGATGCTGCACAAAGGCGTTTCTCATAGGTGGGATTCCGGTTATAAACGCCGACACTGCCTCAAGCCGCTTTTCGAAATCCTTCATCGTTTCCTTGTTGGTATCAGCGATTTTTTCGTAATCTATTTTCTCTTGTACAGTCATTTCATGTCCAGCCTTATGTATGTTTTGTTTAAGTTCGGAAATCATAGTTTCAAGGTGTGACAATTTCCCCTCTATATCAAGTTGGTGCTTTTCAAAAGTATTCCTCATAGGTGGGATTCCGGTTATAAATAAGGAAACTGCCTCAAGCCGCTTTTCAAAATCCTTCATCATTTCCTTCGTAGCAATGGCTCCTGTAAAAGTCCCAAGTTTAGAGGCAAAGTCAACAGTAAGCGCATTTTTCAACTCAGCAACTATCTCCAGAAAAGTTTCTTTAACCTTAGCATGAGTTTTACCTACGCTATCTGTCAGTTCATCTTTAATTGACTCTCTTATGCCATCATAAATCTTGTCAAAAGCCCCTGCCCCTGCGCCTACAGTATTAGTGATGGCTGCTATATCTTGCTGTAAAGTCGCATACTCCTGACTCTTTGTCTCTCTGACATTAGAGATAGCATTTTTTGTTTCCATTTCAAGTCTTCTCAGAATGTTTTTTAGATTCTCCTGAATGCCCTCAACAAATTCTCCCAATAAGCCGTGAATAAATGACTCAACTCCCTCGTTATCTGTTATTACCAATTCCGCTCTCTTTATTTCAGCAACTCCGGCAGTGACCTTTTTAAGCTCATCCTGTATGGCTTTGACGGCTTGTGTAACAGAGGTATCGTCAGATTTCCCACCTTTCCTTAGCAGCAATATAATCACTATTACAAACAGTAACACCACAGTTAACAGCAAAAGCAGCCACTGATTGCTTTGCACAGATGTCTTCAATGGCGAATCAACAACAGTCTCTTCTTTGGGTTTAGACTCAACAGCGGCATGAGGTGTGCTCTCAGGTGTCTGGACATTGGCTGCAGGTATTATGAATTCTTTCTTTAACTCGATGTCCTGTCCCTGATGCTTCAATTTAACAATACACACGTGTTTACCAGTCGGCCCTGAGTAGTTGTAATCTATCAAATATTTAATCCGCTTAGGAATGAAAATAGTTCGCGAAAGAGTCTGAATCTCCTCAAAGCCTGGATTTACCAGCAAAGTGCCTTTTGTCAGTTTTGTAATGTTGTCAAGGGGCTCAAAGTAATGCCGGCTGTTGCCAAAAATCATCACATTGACAGGAATATGAGGTTTTTTAATTTCTTTCATGAGAGTTTCAATCGGTATATCGCTATCTTCATCTTTAGCATCAGTAATAACAAGCATAGATGTCTTTGCCGTTTTAGATTTTTCGGCTAATTTAATTCCCTCTGAAATGCCGCTATAAAGCAGTGTTTTTTTCTCAAGAGCTGTTAGTGAATCTATTTTACTTGTGAGAACAGATTTATCATCAGAGAGATTCTCAATAACTTTTACATAGTTACCAAAAGTCAAAAGAGTCGCATAGTTACCATCGCTAAAAGGAGCCAGCAGGTAGGATGCGTATTTTTTTGCATTTGCAATCGGAATCCCGTTCATGCTTCTGCTGACATCTATTGCCAAAATAAGCGACGTGGACTCATCGTTAACCGATGTTATAGAAAAATCACCAATTGTTTGGCCATCTACGGTAATACTGACGTTTTCCTTTTTTAACGGAACATCAGTTTCGTTAGAGACCACTACAGCCGCAACTTTAGCAAAATCTCTGACCTTTACATCGTTTAATTCAAAAGGAGCTTTCTTAGGATTGGTAGCACCAACAGAGGCAACCACAACTGATACAACTAATACTAACAACACTGCAACTATTGCAGTAAGAACCACCCTCTTTTTCATTTTTATGCTCCACTAAAAGAAACTACAGGGTCAATTAATCATCCGCCAAAACCACAGTTTCAACCGGAGGACTCCGCCAATTTTCTCCCCCCTGCGTAACGTAAAGTATAAACTTTAAGCCCTGTATTTATCAACCAGCGCCACAACCCATTGAAGAAATAATTAATAAATTTCAGTCTATATGATAGTTGTGCATTATTTTAGATAATGAAACTTTACTTTCCACCTCTTTAAAAGCCTTATGTACCTGTTTTAAAATAACATCGTATTCAGTAAACTTTGGCATGATGAGTTTCTTTTTTCTCTCAACTGAGTTTAAAGCATTCTGGATTTCATTAAACTTTGCAACCACTATTTCCTTGTCATCCCTTACCTGAGAAAGCTCATCCCTGAGATGGTTTTTAACGCCAACAGTGTTTTGTAAATCCTCTTCCACTATTTTTATATTTCCCTTATAACGGTTTATCTCCTCAATAATGCGATCCTTTTTGCTGTGTAAATCATCTATAGCACTGCCATAACCCTCCACCCTGGATTGCTCACGCTCAAACTCCTCTTTCGTCCTCTTTATGATAACTTCAAGTCCCTCGGTCTGTCCGGTAAGCGCTCTCAGCCTTTCTTTTAAAACAGCGTTTACTTTAGTCAGCTCTTCTTTACTTTTAGCAAGAATCTTTAGCTCGTCTATAAGTTCATGAACCTCTTCAAACACACTCTTTTCGGAATACATATCATCCATCAGTTCGTCCATGGCTCTTTCACCTAACCCTGAGTCTCATCGTAGCCAGCAAACTTTGCATCCATGCAGTCACGGTATTTCTTTTGTAAATCAGCTATTTTACCCAGATTGATAATCCTCTCGCCCTCCAAAACATTCACCCGGCGCACTGAAGACTCTAACTTACCGGCAAATCTTTCCAGCTTTGACTCTAAAAATCCAATGTCGCCAACAAGGTCAGCCTTTTCGCTCTCAAGCTCTGAAATCCGCATCTTTGCCAACTCAAGCTCTTTAACAGCCCTTTCAGTTTTCACTTTTAAGTCATGAATTGAAACCTGTGCTGCGTTTCTTTCATTAACCATATACTCCACCTCGGCCATCAACTGGCTCTTGGCCGGAGTTTCCTCACGCATTTGCTCAATCAGCGCCTCACGCTCCGCTTTTTCAAGCCTGAGCTCTGATATTACACCTTTTGCGCTTTCAATATCACGCACCAGTGCCGCATTGATGGAAAGCACCTCGTTTAACTCTGCCTCCATTTTTACCAAAGAGACCACTATTTCCTTTACCGTGTTCCCAATGTTAGGTGAGGCTATATCTTCATTAAGCAGCTTGAATATGTTTAACTCTTTCGTCTTAAAAAATCTCTTTGCTACCGGACTCATTAAAGCGTCCCCGCCATTTTCAACAGTTACATCATTACTGTGGGCATCTGTTTCGCTCCTCTGCTCTGGCTCCTCTGACAAGTATAAGTTCTCCATGGTTTCACCTTTTATAATATTTTATTTTAAAATTTCTCTCCACTGTCCTTATCCCTGAGTGAAGACCTTGCAATGCGTCGGCAGTCCACTTAAGCCGTTCGTGAAGAAACTCCAGGTCTTTGTGCTTGCTTGAAATCTTTTGTTCTGCCTCTTCTGTCTTATCTTTGAAAGTCTCAATCTCCCCTTTTGTAAAATCAAGCTCTATGAGGCTTGCACCTATGTCGTTTATTTCTTTGTTGAGTTTATCCGATAACGTATTGTACTTTTCCATCAACTTAACCTTTTCTGACTCTAAGAACTTTATTTCAGAAGCTAATCTGTTTTCCTCAGAAAGCGGCGGCAGGTTTTTCCTCTTTATCGCTTTAATCTTCTCGTCGTACTTTTTAGCCTCTTTCTCTTTTACTAAAACCTCATATTCAAGTTTTTTGATTTCCTTTTCCATATTGTAGTTCATGTCTTCAAGAGTCTCAACCTCTTTAGCAAGTTCCTTCTTCTCACTGCCAAGGCTTTCCGAATAAGCGTTTAGCTCCTCCTGATTTTCAAGGATTTTAGCTATTGCGGCATCCCGGATACTCTCAGAGCTGAAATAACCGTCATCAGACATTATGTCGTAGTTCTCTTCATCCATATCCATCCTACATACCCTCTCCTGAAGTCTCTGATTGTTCGGCAGCTTTCACTGAAGCACCATTAGAAACCGATTCGGCCACTAACGGGGACAACTCCAGCGTCTTTACCCCCTGCCACCATCTCCTTAACTTATCTATCTCCGATGCAAGCACATCCCCTGTGAGATCAACATTGAAAGACACATACTCGCCGGTTATTGTATTTATGGCTTCAAGCGCCTTTTCCCGTATGTCGCGTGATTCATCGGTAAGAGTGCGAATAAGGGGTGAGACGGCTGACTTGTCTTTTATCGTTGAGAGGGCTGTTATGGCCGACTTTTTGACTCCCTCATCTCTGTCGTGAAGCGCTTGTACAAGGGCTGGAACAGTGTCTGAGGAGTCTCTCCAGCCAAGGAATGTGGCCGCTGTTTTTCTGACCTCCTGGTGTTCATCCTTAAGTGCATTTAGCAGCACCGGAATTGCGTTATCGTCTCCGGCAAGCTTGTAAAGCCCCCGCAAAGCTCCCACTCTCACTCTGAAATTTGAAAACCTCGCAGCCTCTTTTAAAAACGGGATAGCAGAAGTGTCGTCCAGATTTATAAGCGCATTTATTATGTCTGAAATAAGGTATGGATTTTTGTAGCCTGCAGCCTCTATCAGTATTGGCACGGCTGCCTTAAACCCAAAGCGTCCAAGCTCAGACACCGCCATTATCTTTATTTCCATCTCAGAGTCAAGAATGTCCCCGGCAATTTTAGCAAATATCTCCCGTTCAGAGTCCGTTAAAAACTCCTTGCTCCTTATTGCACGCTGTATGGCTGCCTCTACGGAGGCCGCTACTTTGCTCTCATCCGGTTTACCTTTTTTATTTAACGAGCTGGTTGCAGATTTTGATTGGTGTCTCTGCGCCTCTTCCTGGTTTTCAAGCTCTTTGAGCTCTGCCTGTCGGGTTTTTAACCGCTCTATCTCACGTTCGTAGTCTTTAACCTGTCTGACAATCGCCCCTATGCTTTCCGATTCGGCATCCTCTCCCTCAGCACTAAGTCTCCCGACCTCAGCGTAGAGTTTCTTTACTTTACCCTCGTAATCTTTAATTTTAGCATCAAGGCTCTTTTTCTCACCCGGCTTTGTAAGTCTCAGAGAAGAGAACATATTGTCCGGAAACTTTGGCAGAGCTGGCATTCTGGGCGTAATGTTGACCACAGAGTTTGCCGCTTTTGAGACAAGGTCTGCCGTTGTGTCGTACATGTTTAAAATAGCAGAGCCGCTTGCGTTTAACGCCCTTGCAAACCCATCAAGTATAGATGATTTCCCTTGTGTTGATTTATCGTCCATTTAGTATATACCTCCCTTACCTGAGATTCAATAACAGTTTCAACGCCATGAAAATTAACAGAAAAGCTATAATCTTTTTTATAACTTCACCATTGGTACGTTTTGCAGCCTTTGCGCCAAAAAGAGCGCCCAGTATTGTTCCAACTCCTATAAATATAGCGTAATCAAAGTCTATTGTGTGAAACCCTATAAAGGCCAGCACGCCAAAGAAACTGGTTATCACTATAATGAAGTGGCTGGTAGCGGCAGCAACGTGTATCGGTATGCCAATAAAGCCCATCAGCGGCACGTGCAGAAGGCCTCCGCCTATTCCCAAAAGCCCCGAAAGAATACCTACTATAAAACTTCCGCCAAACCCGACTGAAAGATCCGGCGCATACGTGTGCGTTTGCCCATATGAGTCGTAAAGCACTCGTTTTTTGGGACGCTCCAGGTTTTTTTCACAAATCAGCGAAAAATCCTCCATAAATATCATACTGTAGGAAAGCGCTATTAATAAAACAGAAAATATTACAGAAAACACAAGAAAATTCAACGCTTGTGTCAGAAACGCTCCTATTATCACACCCACAACAGCTATCACTGAAAACTTCACTCCAAGCTCGTAATCTATTCGTTTTTGATCTATATAGGAAAACGTACCGGAAAGCGCATTTAAAAACACCACCGCAGTAGAAGTACCTATTGCGTGCTGTGGCGTAAACTTATAAAAAATCAACAGAATCGGCACCAGTAAAAATCCGCCGCCAGCCCCTATCATTGTGCCTAAAAATCCCACAAAAACCCCAACTACCACTACCTTAAGCACATCCAGAAATCCGTCAAGCGTCAGGTGCTGAGGCACCACAAGCACCCTCGCACAGCCCGTGATAAGCATGATGAGCACAATAACCGCTGCTAATTTTAGTATCGTCTTTCTCAAGGCTGTAATAACTCACCAAAAATATTTTTTATATCTAAAAGACAACTCTCATACCTATCCAATATGGATTTCAGAGCCTTATGGTTAAGCTGCAAAAACTCCTCTATTGGCACACTAAACTCTGTCAGCCGCTCTGTTACCCCTATTTCAAGCTCCCTGAGAGAGACCTCCTCTTTAAAAACCCTAAGCTCCTCCTGTTTTGCGTTATGTTCGTTTACGGTTTTTTCATAATCAGAGCCTACCATGCTGTATTGTTTTATCTGAAGTTCGGTTTGTTCAATTTTCTCTTCCTCTTCAGCCTTTGTGCTTTCAAGTACCGCGATTGCTTCTGTCATTGAATCCTTATTCGACAGGAGTTGTGCAACCGCCTTTTGTAACTCCTCTATAGTTTCATAGCCGGTTATCTCAGCTATCTCCTGTTCAAGATGTTCTTTCTTTGTAGTAAAGTTTATGCGCCCTTGCTCAGCCTTATCACGTACTACCGTCCGTGCTGAAAGTATCTCTGCGCTTTTTGTTATTTCTTTGATAGCCGTGTCGGCTGCTTTTTGAATTTCAGTTGTCGCTCTTTGTGCCTCATCCTTATACCGCTGTAGTTCTTTCATATTCTCAAAAGCCGGTATTACGGATTTTTGAAAGGCAAGGATTTCACGTAATTGTGCTGTTTCAGCGGTTAGCTCATCAAACCTCTTTTGGGTCTCTGAAACTATATTTTCAGTACGGGTTTTCTCAGCAGATATTTTTTCGTGTGTCTGCTTAAGATGTTTAGCTTTGCCCTCAGATATGCTGACCTCTTTCTTAAGATTAAAAATCATAGCATCACGGTCTATCAGCTCAGCGGCCTTCTGTTCAATATTAGAAAACTTTTCTATCTCCCGGTCTAAGTACTCTTTTTCTTTGGTAAGATGTGCAATTTGGCCATTCATCTCCGTGGAAAGCCTGTCGTGCTCTTTCAGGGATTTCACGGTTTCTTTGTTTTTAAGCTCTGCTCTTTCAATTCGCTCCTTATAGTAGTCCAGTTCTTTGGTAATTTCATGTATCTCGGCTTCTAAGTTAGCCTTACGCATTTTATGAACAACATTTTCGCCAAAAATCCCTATCAGCCGATGAATATCCTCTTTTGTATAGGTTATGTCCTGTTCCACGAACTTCCCCATAGTTATATCCTCAATATATTTATAGTTTCTTCAAACAGCTTTTCCATCGTCTCTATTTCAGCCTCTATGTACTTATTTTCCTGAAAATACGACTTAATCCCTTTAAAGACCCCCTCGTTGTCTCTGATAATTAACTCGATTCTCGCCTTTTCACGGTTCAGAGCGCCTATCTCATTGATAAAATCCTTCAACTCTCTTTTCAGATTTTCTGTCTGAAGTTTCTTCTCTTTGTTTTTTGCTTTTTCAGCTTCTAACTTAGATGTTAACTCCTCTTGTGTACTGTTCAGTGATTCAAGTGAGAACTCTATCGCCCTCTTTTTGGCTGCAAGCTCCGTTAATTCTGTTAATAAGGTCTCCTGCTGCTCAATATACTCCTTAGACTCCTGACGCTTTTTCTCTAAAGATGCTAACTCTTTGGTTAATGACTCCACAGTGCTTCTAAGCTCAGGTAATATACTTTCGTCTTCACTAATTTTTGCATTAACTGAAGTTGTCTCTTCAACTATATTGGCTTGTTTTTCAGTCAGAGCTTGAAGCTCCTTTTCCATCTCTGCTTTCTTAACAAATATATCCGAAACATTTTTGATTTCTGAAATCTCAGAGGTAAGCGTGGCTTCCTCTTTCTCTAAGCCCGCAATATCTGACTTAAATGTCTCCAAACGCTCGGCACCATAAGATATTACCTCGCCAAAACTGCTAATCTCAGCTTCATAGGTTTCTATGGATTTAACTGCATTTTCTGACCGTTCTTTTAACTCCCGTATTTCAGTCTCTTGTCTTGCATACTCCTCAGCAACCTTGCTCATAGAACCAATGGAGGACAGCCTCTTTCTATAGATAAACACATCGGTTTGAAGAGACTTAACCAGCTTTTCACGGGAGGAATTTTCCACCACAGCTTCTTTTATGCGTGTCTGTCCATTTTCATTATCAGCTATCAGGCTCAGGAGCTTTGCCATCAAGTCCTTTAGCTTAGCCTTGTACATGACACGATCCTGTATGAGCTCATCAGCCTCTTTTGAAAACATCTCAATATTCTGAAATTTTATCTGGTTTTGATTTTCCATGTTATATGCCCTGCATTAGCTTTTCCCATTGATCCTGAAGGCGGTTTAATTTCTCCTCAATGTTTTTCTTTTCCTCAAGTGCGGAGGAGAGCTCGGCCTCAGCGGTGGTAAGTTTGTGTGTTAAATCTTTAATCGTATTTTCAAGCCCCTCGACCTTTGATGTATCCATTATTACAGCTTTTAATTCCTTTTTCAGCTTTTCATTTTCCAGCTCAAGGCGCTGAACCTGCTGTCCTTTTATAATGGTAATTATATTTTGCAGATTTTCATCAGACTGAGTCCTTACAGAAGCAAACACATTCCTCTTTTCATTTAAAACTGTCTCCATGTTTGTCACGGTATCGGCAAGCTTTTCCAGAAGAGCCAGCCTGTGGCTGTCATCCAAGGTTTTTATCTTAGTCTTTAATGCAGTTGCAGTATCCGACATTTCTCTCTCTCTCCCTGTTCCGTTAATTTCTGTTTTACACAGTTTAACCACTACTATTTAACCCCCGGAGTAGTCTTTGCCCTTACCACGGACTCAAAAACCGGCATTTCCTTAAATCTGAAAACGAGGTTAAATATATTACCCGGAAACATCTTTAATCTTGAGTTGTAATAGCTTGACACTTTGTTATAGGCAATTCTCATTTCCACTATTTTTGTCTCCGTGTCGGATAGCTCCTTTAGCAAAAGAGTGTATGCCTCGGAGGACTTAAGGATTGGATAGGCCTCAGCCACCGCTTGAAATTTAGACAGCACAGAAAGATCATCAGCCTTAAGCCCCTTAAGCTCTATCGTCTTGTCCAGGGATTTTACGGCAGCCCTTACGTCTGAGACATGGGTAAACACATTCTGCTCATAGTTCATGTACTTATTGGCTGTTGCAACAAGATTGGGAATCAGATCGTTTCTCCTTTGCAACTGCGCCTCTATCTGAGCTCTTTCCATTACCACATTGAAGTAGTTTATTGTAAATGTATTGTAGTAATACACGGCTGCGGAAATAACAGCCATTGTAAGAGCAAAA
The DNA here is from genome assembly GCA_015233895.1 of Nitrospirota bacterium. Classification (NCBI taxonomy): domain Bacteria; kingdom Pseudomonadati; phylum Nitrospirota; species Nitrospirota bacterium. The sequence continues at coordinate 45,306 of JADFXG010000002.1, forward strand.
ATGGCTGTCTTAATAGCTGCCGGCTGCCGGCTCCACAGAGCCGCATATATTCTGCTAAGGCCATGTTTGTTTTTTAAAGCGATGTTTGGAGCTTGCTCTATAAGTCCAAGCTCCGACGCATACACTTTCTTCAGTATCTGATTAATCTGATCTCTGTCGTTCATATTAGCCCTTGACGGTTATAAACATGGGCTGCCCTGACCTGATTATATCCAGCACAAACCCCTCCTTAACATTCACATCTCCGGTAATACCTACAAAAGAGAACATATCAGAAACCGGCTTATTGTTTATCGCGGTTATTATGTCGCCTTTGATAACTCCGGCTGCTTTCAGCACCCCTCCGGCATCGGAAACATAGACACCGTTTTTAACATAAGCTGAAAGAGGCGGCTTAATCGGCTCAACCTCCGTTCCTAACCAATCAAACTCTTTTATCGGTTTTGTCGCCTGTGTCATTTTAGGGAGAAACGGCGGCTCAGGGATTGTCTTCATAGTCAATGTTTTTCTCGTATCTCCGGTTGCAACTGTTAAATCAAACTTAGCACCTGCCGGTTTGCCCGCTAAGATGGTTTTAAACTCAGCAACATTAGCAAGACGCCTGCCATCCACCCGAAGGATAACATCACCGCGCTTAAGCCCTGCCGCCTCAGCAGGCGTTCCGGGATACACTTTATCCACAAGCAGGCCGCCCCTGTGCGGAAGGTTAAAGTGCGTTGCTATGACTGAGTCCACATCAAGCAAGAGTGCGCCAAAGAAGGGCTGAGTTGCCTGAGTATCTTGTTGCAAAGCTGCCGGAACTGCACCTTGGTTCTGTTTGTTGGGTTGAACCGCCAACCTGCCGCCTCCGCCAAACTGGCACAACTGCGGGTGACAGTCAAGGCACTTGCCTCTGTAGGGATGCGGCGGTGTTATCATCATGCCACTTGGAAGCTTATAGGAATTTCCTACCTGCTTGCCTTGCTTTGCCCATGCCACCATTTGGCCTCCAACCTGAGGCACTATGTCATTAAAATCCACCACTCCTGCCACAAGCTGAGAGGCCTCACTTACAGGAATAGCAAACCCAACACCTGTAAAACCTCCCGATGGGGAATAAATGGCATTACTTATCGCTATAACCTCGCCGGCAACGTTAACCAGAGGGCCTCCGCTGCTGCCCTTATTCAAAGCAGCATCCGTCTGAAACAACCCGTCGTACACCCTGCCGCCTACCGTAATGGAGCGGTTTTTGCTGCTGATTATTCCAACACTTACACTATAATCAAACCCAAACGGGCTGCCAAGCGCTATAACAACATCGCCTGTACGCACAGCATTAGAGTCACCCAAATCAGCGTGGGCAAAAGGCCCCTCGCCATCTAATCTAAGAAGCGCTAAATCGGCATCCTTGTTTACATTTACAACCTTAAGTTTATACTCTTTTCCGCCTCCGGGCAAATACACAGTGCCTTTCATCGTCTTTGCGCCATCTATCACGTGGTAACTTGTAAGCACATAGCCTGTAGGCTCAACAATTACACCAGAGCCTACCCGTGTATAAGTCAAGGGCTGCTGAATAGCGACAAGCTCAGGCACCTGAAACGCCACAGGAGTCTGAGGATTAGGCTCCAACACCACGTCTATGCTGATAACTGCCGGTCTGACCTTGTCTATGATATCATGATAACTGGTCTGCACCTGCCCCACAGGCTCCGTCAGTGCCACTCTGTCATAGGGGCTGGACTTTTTCAGCTTTACCATCTTAGAGACATCATCTGTTTCGAGGATATTTCTGACAATACCCCCCTCCTTGTAACTTTCGTAAAAAGCCCACGCTAACGTCAGTACTGCTAGTAGTACAAGGGTCCAAATCCACGGTCTGAAACTCTTAGGGCAGCTTGCACGCGGCTGCTCAAAACCGTTGCGGTTGTTGTTTCTGTATTTGCTCTCACTTGTGTCTGCCATGACCCTTATCTCCTATCTGTCGTTTCTGCCAGCATCATTGTTATCGCCGTTTTTCTCCATCATCTTAGCCTTAAGTCCAGTGTTTCTGATGCCTGCCATCAGGGCTACAATTCCGCCGACAATTAACAATATCGGCATAACCGCTAAAACCACATCCATCACATACCACTTGTACTTTACCACTCCCCACAGCCCTAAACAAATTGCTATCAAACCCATCACTATACTTGTCATAACTGTACGCTCCTTTTATTCGAGGTTGCATTCAATCGCCTAACTTCGTTAGCTTCGTCAAAAGCTCCTCAACGTACTAAAAGTACGCCTGCGTCGCTTTCTCATTGCCGCCTCGTTATGCTTCTGACTGCAACCTCGTAATTATTTATTAATATTTATTTAAATCCTTTTCCTTCAAGCTCAAGCGCTTTTTTGAAATACTTCAGTGCCTCCTCCCTCTGCCCCCTGCCCTCATACGCAAGCCCTATGCTCTGGTATGCCTTTATGAAGTTTGGGTTTAAGGAAATCGCATGTTGATACGCCTCTATTGATTTATCAAACTCAGACATGCTGTCATGCACAAGCCCTAGTTTGTAATATGCTTCTGCAAAAGACGGGTCTAATTTTATTGACTCACTATATGCGGTCAAAGCCTTTGCATACTCATCAATCATGTAGTAGGAGGTGCCAAGGTGAAAGAAACACTGGGCATCCGAGCGGTTTAGCACGGCAGCACGGCTAAGCATTTCTATAGCCTCGTTAGGGAGTCCCACATATACGAAAGCCTTACCAAGTTTAATGAGGGTCTCCAGATGCGTGCTGTCAACCTCCAGCACCTTTTTGTATGACTTTATAGCTCCCTCATAGTCGCCCCTTTGCTGCATCTTATCACCAGCTGAGATGTAAATATCTATTGCATCGGCGGGGTTTAACTGTGTCACATCGTTATAGACATTAATCATACCATCAAGTAGTCTTTTGCTGTTTGTGAATACAGTTTTCATAATTATCTTAAACTCGCTCAAATCCGGGTTTATTTTCAATTTCTTTATTGTATCTCTCATATATCTCCTCGTTTTATAATGTTGTATGTCCAATTATTATTAAAAGAACCCACACGATAAACATAAACTGCTGGGTATGAAGCAGCTTCATTTTGTTATACATCTGCGATGGTTTTCCCCAGTGCATGATGCCTCCCACCACACAAAGCCAAACTGTGACTAACATCGAGGTCTGAAGCAAAAAATTCCGCTCATCGGCATTATGGCCGTGAATGAAAGTCAGCAAAAGCCCCACAAGGTTCAGAGTTATATGCAGGTCAAGGTACGTGCGAAAGAATCTGGTTATCTCCGGAGACTGTCCTACAAGTTTTTTAGTAAGTACCTTTGCCGGATAGTAGGCATTTGCCACAATAAAAGCCACGGCTGCCAGCAACCCTAAAAAGTCGTTACTTATTCTCATGTAAGTTTCCACCACCTGGTTATAGGCACTGTTTTGACAAATACTTCATCAATACCCTCCACCTTATGTAAGACCATATTCCTGACATATCCCACAAGCTCCTGAGTCTCAAGCACAGTCTTAGAACTTAACACCTCAATCTCAAGCTCAACCGAGCACTTCTGTCCCATACACCGTGACCTTATTCCTTTGACGCCTTCAATGCCCTTTATTGACATACAGGTATTGGAAATATCCTGCAGGATGTCCTTATCCACGGCTACATCAATGAGGCCGTTTACTCCTTTCATAAACATCTCAACACTGATGTGAAATACAAACACAGCCACAACAAGAGCCGCTATCGTGTCAGCATACACATAGCCAAGCTTAGAGCCGATAAGCCCAGCTAACACGGCAACTGAGGTAAGACTGTCTGCTTTGCTCTCAGCGGCGTCAGCTAAAAGAGCCGGAGAGTTTAACTGCGTTGCCGCACACGTGTTGGAGGTGTACATCAACCAACCGTACAGCAAAGACAGCAAAGTTGCCGCTATGGCGGCATTTTCCGGTATCGGCCTTGTTCCTGTCTTAAAACTATGCAGAGCGTCTATTAAAATTAATACGGCACAGATAAATATAAACACGCTGGCCGACATCGTACTTAGATACTCAACCTTACCATGCCCAAAGGGATGCCCCTCGTCTTTTGGTTTACCTGCTATCTTTAACGCTATCAACACAAACACTGACGATATTGTGTCCGCTATCGAATGCACACCGTCTGCCATAAGCCCCTGGCTGTTCGTTGTCAGCCCCACCATAAACTTAAATATGGACATCGTAAAATTCCCGACAACACTCAGGCGCGGAGACCACTTACCGCAATACTCGCACTCTGGATATTTCATGCGACAGCGCTCCTTCTATAATAACTATTTACTTTAAAAGAGGAGATTGCGACGTCGCTAACGCTCCTCGCAATGACAGATAGGGAAAAGAACGAGATTACTACGTCGCTGTCGCTCCTCGTAATGACGGATAAGAAAACTCTGCCTCGAGCCGTCGTTGGACAATCCGCAAAGCTTCGAGCCGTCGTTGGACAATCCGCAAAGCTTCGAGCCGTCATTGGACAATCCGCAAAGCTTCGAGCCGTCATTGGACAATCCGCAAAGCTTCGAGCCGTCATTGCGAACCCCCGCAGGGGGTGTGGCAATCTCCGCTTTTCAAAACCAATTAACATACTTTTACAAACATCCTAATCAACCATTGGGACATGCTCTGCTCCCTCCTCCGATTTATAAAACTGCTTCTCATGAAAACCAAGATTTTTGGCAAAAATATTATAAGGAAACAGATATATATAATCATTGTACTCATAGACGGCCACGTTGTAGTTAGTTCTGGCATAGGCAATACGCTTTTCGGTAGCTGCCATTATATCCATTAGATACAAGAAAGGCCCTTTAGCCATAAGCTCCGGAGATCTCTCACCAAGGTAAGAAAGCACGCTTAAGAGACGCACTATTTCGCTCTTTGTCTGCTCCTGAGCCGCATAGTTTGTGCCGGTTCTGAGCAACCCGTTTAATTCAACCAAAAGGTTAAACAGTTTGTTCTCTGTCTCCATATACATATTGGCAGCCTTCCCGGCGCTTTCCAGCACTTGCAGCCGCCTCTGTTCTTCAGACTTGAGGTTATTTGCCGATATATCGTAAATATGCTCCTCATCCACCAACTGATTGTAGATAAACGCATGGACCAGAGACTTATAAAGCAAAAATATACCGACAAATGCTAAAAAATACTTTACGCTCAGATATTTTGATCTTAATTTTTTACTTATCATCTTTCCAGCTTATCTGTATGTTATCATTATCCCACACACTGAAATACTTCCGGGCATGGTTGCCAACTGTCATAGTTGACACCAGATTAAAGGATGCGCCAAGAGGCACGCCTATAAATGGTATAAATCTGTAGTATTTCTTTAAAAGCCTTGGTATAAGCCGCTCAGCAAACTCCACCGTGGCTACCTCAACACCCCTGTTGATGTAACTTTTTGCAATCTCATCCACGGCAGTTCTTAGCACTGAGGCAGCAGTGGCCTTAAAGGCCTGGCTTGAACCGGAAAACCCCAGCAGTGCCAGCGTTATTGCCTTTAGCTCATCCTCACCAAGTTCTACTCCGTACGCTGCTGATATGGCAAAACAGAGCTCTATCTGAATTCTTAACACCAGTGCTAAATCCACAAGAGAACCTGCAAGTACTGTCCCAATCGTCCCAATAATAGGGATTGTCATAGGAAGGGTCGTAAGCCCCCCAATCCCTGCCGCCTTATAAGCCGCCTTTTTCATAAGATTACCGGAAACGGTATAAGATAAATACTTTTGCGGTTTATCACCGCCCATTTTTAGATCAAACTCATCAATAAGTGCATTGACATCACTTTTAATGCTGGGCAGATGCGTGCCACTCAAAGTCAGCACCTTATCAAACCATTCGTATTTATCAGCCATGCCTTACCAAAACTCCCTAAAAGGCCTCTATGCCCATATTTATACCGCTTATGTTGCCTATCTTAGACTTTAACGTGTTTTCCACCTGCGCTCCTATCAGATAACCCTTATCAAGTGTATGGCTCTGATCCACTTTGATAATCATATCCACCCATATCCCGTGCCCAACCTTTCTGGCATTTACGCGCGCTACACGCCTTACGCCCGGCACAAGCATAGCAGTCATTTCCATCTCCTTGAGCACATTTTTGGGCAGCGACGAATCCATTATCCCTTTAAACGAATCGTTTAACATTCCGGCACTAAGCCTTATTAAATCCAACGTCTCTATCACTGCCACAAGCGGATCAACAAAGTAAAATCCATACCGTGAAAGCAGCACAGCACATGCTACAAATGCTGATGATACTGCATCTGAGTGATTATGTTTGGCGTTGGCTATAACTGCCGGACTTTTCAACTTTTCTCCCACACAGTACAGGTATGAGGAAAGTTTATAATTAGCTATCATTGAAATAATCGCAGCAAACAGAGCTATAAGCTTTGGCTTATAAACATGGCCAAGGTACGCATTCCAAATATCCTTTACCGAGTGAATCAATAAAAACAGAGTGCCTATGATGATAAGTATGCTTATCAGAAAAATTGAAACGTACTCTATCTTACCATGGCCATACGGATGCCCCTCATCGGCAGGTTTACCAGATACCTGAACACCGATAAAGACAACAAGGGAGGTCAAAAAATCCTTAAAAGAATACAAGGAATCAGCAAGGACGGCCTTACTTCCGCTAATAAAACCAACTACTGCCTTAAAAATGGCAAGAAAAAGATTGGCACTCACAGCAGTCCAACCGGCTGCCTTAGAGCAGTTGTAACACTCCGGATAGACTATATTATTTTGTGGCAGTTCGTGCATAATCCCCTGTTTCTGTGCGGACACGGTGTGCCCCATTTTATTGACGGCGGAGGTATGGGGAGAGCATCCCCTGCGTCCATGCCAAGAGTGCTTGTGTTTTTCGCTGACTTTGAAATAGAGTGGCATTTGTCACACGGGCCGTAGTAGCCATGCGGACTTCTCGACGTTGAAAATATCATGGGAGCCGCCTCCATCTGAGCCACGCCAAGCGCCTCAGACGACTTCACCGGTATTTTAATATCACCATTTTTCCTGTAAACTGTGACAACTGCCTCGTTTTTCATTGCAATCGCAGCAGTTGCCGCCTTAAACGAATGTAAGTCACTAACCGGCACATCGTTAACTGCCGAAATTACATCTCCTGCGTATATGCCCGATGCTGCGGCAAGGAGTGTCACCTCATCTATCAACACGCCAGTAACGTTTTGTGGTATGCCGTTAGCCTGTGCTAACTGCGGCGTAAGCGGCACAGCCTCAAGCCCAATCCAGTGTCCCTCTTGCAGAATTTTTTCAAGCAAGGCGGCATTTACCGCTGAGGGTGTGGTCTGCGTAGTGGTTGAGTTATCCGGGTTAACCGTCCAAAACATGTCTTTTGGGTCAACTTGCCAGCCGACTGCGGGTTTAGCAGAGTCTGTGCCCTGAGTGTCGGAGGGAGCGGACTGGTTATTGTAAGCAGGCCCATAGTTGTTAGCTCCCGGCACTGCATTAGGGTCCATCAAATCACCCTGACGATTTACAGGACGATTTAGGGCCGCAAGCGCCGGACTAACAGCGTTTTGCCGTACGTTTTTTATTAGTTCCTCCTCGTTCCTTTCCTTGCCCATAAATTTCTCCGGGCTAAAGATCAAAAGGTATCCGGCTGTAACCACTATAAGCAGCACGAGGATAAAGTTAATTGATTTCCACAAGTTTTTCACTCTTATGACTCCGCAGCCTTAGGCTCCAGCATCGCATCCAACTTTTCCCTTACTTTGTTCTTTAACTTTTCAAGAAAAGTCGGATTATTGCGCTTTACCACCTCATACGCTATCGCTCCGGCAAACACTCCAAGAAATATACCTATCATAGCCTTAGCCATTGTCGTTACCTCCTGTTAAGTATTTCTCTTCTGCCACTACCAGCTTTCCTCTGGCTTTACATCAGAATCTGGCTTTACATCAGAGTCGGACTCTGAGCCGGTTTCGCTGGCCTCTTCATTTGCCGTCTCTGTACTTTCTTCTGATGTGTCAACAACCGGCACTTGCTCCTCATCTGCGGCGCTGCCGGCAGTCTCCTCAGAAACAGGTACATCCCCGGGGACACTTACCGGCTCTTCTACCACAGGTGTTGTTACCTCAGACACTGCCTCAGCCTCTTCAGTGTGTGGCTCTGACGCCTCAGGCGCTGCCTCATGAACCGGCTTACAGCATGTTGGATAGAGCCTCTCTTGTCTTTCCTTTATTAGCTCGTTTAGTATCTCGTCATTATCCTTAAGTTGCCGCAGATACCCTGAGGCCTCTTTATCGCTATACAGGTCAGATAGTATCTGCCCCTCGTAAATCCTCTTACCAAGCAAAGTCAGGAGTTTTTCATTTTCTTTCTTTAAACGGCGTATATCATAGGAGATGATAACCCCTCTTGCCGAGCCTCGTCCGGCCCCTGCTGATGCCTTTGCAGCTGTGCTTGTTGCCTTAGCAAATGATTGCCCTGTTACTTTTGCCCCCTCGGCTATTGTTTTACCCATTGAAGCAAAGAAGCCGCCGATTTTAGAAACAGTCTCAGGATTTGTAGAAGCATCTACGGTGGCGGTAGTAGCCTTTGCGATTGCTTTACCCGCTTTGGATAACATATCCCCAAATCCAATGGATTCTGCGGCATCAACTGTAGCTTTTGCTGTTACGGTTGTGGCCTTAGCAATTGCCTTACCTGAAATCACAGCTCCCTCTGCCACAGTTTTACCCATTGATACAAAGAAGTCACCCATTCCCTCAGTCATACTTACAGCATAGTCGCCGAGGTGTTCCATCACATACCTGAAATCTCTATGTTCAACGTCTTCATCGAATCTCTTATTCTTTACTGTCTCTTCAGTAGTGGTCCGTTGATCGTCCGTGGGAGCCTCTGCCTCAGGTGCTTCAGTTTCTTGTGCCGATATCGGCTCCTCTGTTATTTCCTCAGTTGGCGCCGGCTCTTCAGCTTTTACCTCAGTTGCTGCTACAGGCTCCTCGGCTTTTTCCTCTGCCGCTACAGGCTTCTCTGTTATTTCCTCAGTTGGCGCCGGATCTACTGTAGTTTCCCCAGATACTGCCGTAGTGTCTTCTGCACTCACATCCTGAGGTTCTACAGGTATCTCATCCTCCACAGGGTTCACATCGGTATCTGCGTTTTCTTCTGCATTTACACTGTCATCGTTGTGCTCTTCAGTCATAACTGCCTCCACACCACTTTTTTTGTCATTCTTTCGTTTTCTTGGCATTTTATATCTCCGTTTCTTTCCGTTTTTTCAACTTTTCCTGCATCCTTTTTATTAACCAAAAAGACGCTATAGTTATGGTAGCTCCAAGTGCTGCGCTAAAAATTATAATCAAACTTAAATTAAAGTGGAAAGGATTTCCAAAGAAGACTTTAACCGGTACCTCCCTTTGATTCTGGTCAAGGAACACGACCACAAGAAATATCGAGATAGAAATCGGCAGAAATTTTAGTAATAAGAAATCTCTCATCGTGGCTCAGACCGACACGTTCATTACGCTGTGATAGAGTACATACAAGTTCTTAGACGTACATATGTATGTATGTATGTATAAGTGTCTCCTTACAGCACATGTCTTTGCCAAACCTCCCTAAACGGTGTTTTAGTTAATATTAATACTTATTTTTTCTTACTGCCTATCTCGTTCCAATACTCCTCGGGCATGTCTTTACAGAGCATCAGTGCGCCGTTTGCACCCGCAAAAAGAGTTTCCTCAATTCGGGTAACTTTGCCGTAGCCGAGATTTTTTTTCATATAATCTTCTATTTCTTTTTTAAGCCCCGCTATCTGGCTGCCGCCACCGGCTAAATACACATTTTCTTTGAGAATTCCCTGAAACTCCGGATCAAACGTAGCGATGAGTTTTTTTATCCCCTCGACTATCTCCGGCACTACCTCTCTGCAGGCCATCTTTAGCTCATTTGTAACATCATGCCGTTCCGGTTTGCCTTTTACTGGAATCTCTATAAAAATACTGTCGCCGTGTTCAGATATATTAGCGTTTTCCTCTTTAAATCTCTTTACCATATTTACTGTAAAATTAGCGTCTCCGTGCTTTTTCATAATCAGGTCGTAAAACACCGAATCAACGTAGTCACCTGCTTTAGTCGTTGTAATTTGGTCCTCATCGGAGGGCATTGTGCCGTGCATTCTGCATAGATCCACGGTGCCTGCCCCAATGTCAACAATAAGAACATTATTAAGCAGATTAAGCCCATAAGCAACCGCAAACGGCTCAGACACTATCATCACATCATCAAGAATTCCTGAGGCTATTTCAAGCAGCACTTTTTTGTTTTTTCTGCTAGCCATAGCTGGAGCACCAAGCACTCCTCTTACTATAAAGTCACCTTCAACATCGGTGCTGCCCTCTTTCGCTATCTCTATCAGATGCCTCAAAAGCTCCTTTGCCGCATCTATGGACTTCTGGTACTCTACATCTTTTTCCGTGAGCTCATCTGTGTATTTAAGCATTCCCTTATCAAATGGTCTGTAAAGCGTAACTGCCATCTTATTTCTCAATGCGTCATCGCCAAAGGCAATGTCTTTGCCAAGCAGCTTTTTTGATATCGCATCTTTAGGAAACCCCACATAGCTTGATACAAAAGTCCTTATACCGTTATCGCAGGCTATAACGCTTCTGGATGTCCCCAAATCTATTCCGACGTTTAACACATGTCTGTCAGACATTAACTTTCTCCTGTATGTTTTTTCTGAAACATTGTCTCTAATTTATACATTATTTCATCTCCGACCGCAGTTCTACATTTTCCATAACGATACTTTTCAAAAATGATTTCTTGGCATCCGCAAGTCTCCTCTTAGGTTGCTCAGCCGATTTAATCCTTCTATCCAGCTGTATTCCGTGGCTTTCTATATAAGCAAGGCGTTTCTCTATTGCCTCAAGACGCTGTTCTATGTTAGTGAGGCGCATACTCCGTCTGTTAATCAGTTTTTCTAAGTAGAGCAGGATTTCCTTAATCTCTTTGGATGCTTTACCTGTTAAGTCTTTAACAGGCTGCATGATGCTCTTAACTGGAGCAGCTATGCCTTTAATAGGAACGACGATTTTAGATATTGGAGCACCTACCGCTTTGCCCCCTCTTACCACATAACTATACACTACCAGCACAGAGTATTCCATAGAGGCGTATGTATAAAGCCAGGATTCGTTTAGTATCTCAACACTGCCGGAGACAGATGAATCCACCAGTTTTTTCAAATCCCCGCAATCCACTTTCATTTTCGGCAATTTCATATAACCTCCTTAAGTAATCCACCAATAATCCACCGTTTTTATACTTCTAAATACTACTCTTAAAGACACCTAAGCAAACTTGACCAGCAATACTACTAAAAACAAAAAAATAAAGTCAAGCAAATTTTAGTTAATTAATAATTTTAATTTATAAGTACCGTATCTATGCAATCAAGCAGTAAAACATAAACCGATAGTTAGAGTCAAGTATTTATTTTGCAAAACTTAGTACATTAGCTATAATGTCGGCAAAAGACGTAAGAACCTCCTCATCGGCAACGTCTCTTTTGTGTCCCTCACGCACATATATACAAATTACGCCAAAGAGCTTGTTTGCCACAACTATGGGCACACAGTAATGGCCATGCGGCGAAGCATCTTGATTTAAATAAATATTTTTTTAGCCAAAATATTTGGGAAAAACGACTATTTGAAAAAAACTAAATGTTGCAGCTTATCTGACAAGACCCAACATTTTGGAGAGAACATCGAGTGCGCGATTATTAGTTAAGATTATTGTGAAAAAAAGTATCAGGAAGTATAACTTCATCTCAAGGCGAACACTTTTAAATTCAGCATACACATTTTTAAACTCACCTTCTAGTCTGGCAATATCAGCCTTTGTATTACCTTCTAGTCTGGCAATATCGGCTTTTATATCACCCTCCAGTCTGGCAATATCGGCTTTTATGCTGCTCTCCAGCTTGACAATATTACCCTCCAGTCTGGCAATTTCATCTTTTGTTGCAAGTTCCAGTTTGGCAATATTACCCTCCAGTCTGGCAATTTCATCTTTTGTAGCAAGTTCCAGCTTGACAAACTCTGCTTTCGTAGCAAGCTCTAGTCTGGCAAATTCAGCTTTTGTACTGCTCTCCAGCTTGATAATATCGGATTTTGTAGCAAGTTCTAGCTTGATAATTTCGGCCTTTGTACTACCTTCAAGCCTGACAATATCGGCTTTTGTAGCAAGCTCATTAGACAACTCATCTTTAACTTCAGATTTATTTAACCTGGTGGCCTCAGAAAGATCCCGTAACGCCTCTGCTATCTCCTTTGCCGCCCTGTCCTCAAGGTCTGCACCCCTCAGCCGCTCATACATACGCAATGTGTCAAATGATACTGCCATATTTATATTCAATCAAAATATTAACAAAAAAAGCAATAGACAATTAAAAAAAATCATCAGTCAAAATATTTGCAAAGGCTATCCGCAACTAATTTGTTTTTCATGTCGGCTGCCTCAGCATACAATCTAGATGTATTTGAATAGGCAGCAGTTTTAAATCACTGGTTTTAAACACTGTCTTTTAATGCATAAAAAACGCCTTCATAACGAGGGATATAACACCGGCAAGCATTATTCCCATCATCCATTTGATAAGAGTAAGCTCACCTTCTATTTTGGTCATACGCTCATTTAGTCTTGATTCTATTCTGATCATATCCTCTACGGTTACAAGTGAGGCAACACCAGCCTCTTGAGCTTTTAAAATAGCTTCAGACAATCCTTTTGCCTGCTCATCTGAAAAGCCCGATACCTTCAATGTTTCAGCAAATCTTAATGTATCAAACGCTACTGGCATATCTGTATTATACAGCAATAAGAAAAATTTTTTCAACTCCCACTTAAATCTTCTTTTACAGCAGCACTGCTCCATCAGGGACGTCATATGGGCCGCCGCCAAGATAACCGCTGCTGTCTTTAGCCCGGATATATCTTGCCGCCCTGCCCTGCCGGCTGTGTCTGTCTTTAAGCTTACTCTCTATGGTGTCGTTTTCCTCAGGGCTTATTCCGTATTTTTCCTTATAGACCTTTAAGTATTCCATGTATAGATCTAAATTTCCGTCTATAGTTTCAAGATTTTTATCCCACATCGAAGTTGGATATACGCGATACCAAAAACCCCTAACCGGCAGCCACGCAAACCCTGCCTGCATACACCAGTGCAGCCATTCGTGAACATCTCCTAAAATCGGAGTGCGGGCGGATTTCCTTATACTAAAAGTTAGCTCAGTCTCCGCTATTGTTGCTACAGCATGACGAAAACTGCTTACCAGAGCCAGACGGGACGCTTCTTTCCCGGAAATTACACACGCACGCTTAAAAAAAGGCATCCGATACCCACAGCTTCCGTCCTCATAGATCATATCCCAGTGAAATGTGACCATAGGCACATTTTGATTTCTTAACACATTGAGGGCTAACCCGTAAAACACAGGCTCAACTACATCGTCATCACTCATCTCGTGAAAATATTTTCCCTCAATTATGCCGCTGCCGTAAAAAAAATCCATCGCGCGGCTGTTCCTTTCAAGCTCCTCTCCCTCAAGGTACTCTAAGACTTTATAGTCAGGTGAAATCAGGTTTTCTTTGTTTTCCGCAAGAAATACTTTAACATCCTCACTGAGCACACACACTATGACCTGGGTGGTAAAACATGCCGGAACAAAGGACAGGGACAGTCTCACACTCTCTAAAGCTTCTTTAAGATACGCCCTTCTAAAGGCGTTAACAAATACCGTCAAATCTTTCGTCATTACCGCTTATAAGCCATGAGATGAACCTCTCGGAAAAACAAAGTGCCTGCTCCACCTGACGGTCATAAAATTGCTCAGAAAGTGCCTCTTTCCTTTTACCCAGCGAATTTAGCACTGTCTCTATAAGCTGAGACTCTGATGATACCCACTTCATCAGCCCCACGTCCATGAGAAACTTGTCGTAGTGACTTACAAATGAGCGCGTTGACACTGTAGGAGTGCCAAAAAAAGTTGACTCCACGTTTATCGTCCCTCCGCCCCCGATAAATAGATCGCAATAGGCCAAAAGATGTTGGATTTTTATTTTGTTTTCCAACACATACGCAAATGGAAAAAGAGTTTTCAAATAGTCTAACTCATAACGCGGCACTATTATTATGTTTGCCTCTGTTTTTTTATATATCTCAGGCAGCGCCTTATATAAAAGAGGATACTGTTTATCAACGTAGGAGGATTTGTATTCCTCTTCACGCACGACTATTACAGGCTTTTTAGAGTCGGCCCCTATGGATTTTAAAATCCCCTCATAAATATTTATATCAGGCTTGAAATCACAAAGCCATAAAACCGGATCAATAAACTCATAGGAATACACCTGGGCCTTCTCAAGAGAAAATCTGGTAAATATATCATCCGGCACCATAAAGGGTTTAAACACGTGTGCCGACAAGGGAAGCGTCAAACGAGCCTGAGGCAGTGCTTTTAAAAAATTGCTTGTGTAGTCAGATAGCGGGATGTCGTAAAAATTTACAATCGGAATCTTAAGGCCAAATGCCACCCGGTTAGCATCCACCGAACACAGGCATACCAGCTTTTCCACCTTCTGGGCAGTACAGCCACATTCTGCATCCATCCCGGCAATGGTTTCCATAAAATCCATCTGCCGAAGTAATGAGGCATGAAGTTTTCCCTTCAACTGCCCACCGCCAAACTTTCCAACGCTCCGATACTTTATCTCATATAAGTCCAGAAGCTCTGTGGTTTCAGTGTAATCATCACCCTGCCGTGAGGTTACAAATGTGTCAACGCCGCGTTGGTTAAGTTTTTCAATAATCTTACGAAAAAACATCACACTCTTTGGTGTGGCTAGATCAATCCATATAGCCTTACCCATCAGCTTTATCCCACCATGGAGCAAGAGGGATTAAGTCATTTTCATCAAAAACAAATCCGTATTTCTTATCGTAATCCTTAAGTCCGTGGGCAGGCACAGAGGGTTCTATGATTTTTGCTTTAAGTGCGCACGTATAAAGGCATTTGCTTTTACACCCGCCCTCCCCTATTGTGGCTAAAATATTTGAGGCGGTCTCAGAGTCCAGCACGGCATCCAGAGAGCCAAGCTCTCTGATGTTTCCCATCCTAAGCTCCGGAAGCCATAAAAGACACGGATACACGTTGCCGTAGGGGTCAATGTCTATAGAGCGGCGTCCCATGTAGCAGTCAAAACGTACGGGATCATTTTCCCATATAGCCCGTTGCCAATAGTACTTTGAAGCATAACGGCTTTTGTCAAAACCAATCTCCGCAAGCCGCCTGTAAATCTCCTGACGGATCTCTTTTGGCGGTACAAAATCACTGAGGGCTAGTTCCCGGTTTGTTAAATTATCTATGGAATTTTTAAATCTGTCAGGGTTAAATCGTCCAAATCCCACGTAGAGTCCAACACCAAGGCTCTTAGCAAACTCATAAACCCAATTGATTAAATGATAGTTTTCCACATAGATCGTAAACTGAAAACGCACGACCATCCCGGGGATCGCTCTAAGCCTTTTTGCTGTCTCTACCGCCTTTGCAAATCCATCCTTATACAGGCGGATTTTCCCATAGGTTTTCTCATCCCCATCCAGCGATATATCCAGCCTGTAGAGTGGAAACCGTGACGTTACGTACCTTGCAGTCTCCTCGTGCAAGTCAGGATACCAGCCACTAATGGGAGTATCTATTACCGTTTCCGGCAGGTATTTATGTATGGAATCCACTGCACGTATATAGGTTGGGCTCTTATGAGGCTCACCACCGGTTAGATGAATTTTTTTTATTGACAGATATTTGGAAGAGAACAGCAGATCTAATTCCTGAGATTTTAACTCATCCTGCCGCTTATCCGGAAGTTTCCATATAGAGCAGTACCGGCAGTGGCCAGGGCAAAACTCCGTCAGTGTGTATGATATGTCATCAATGCTATATTTATTTTCCATTCATTATAACCTTATTTTTTAATTCCTCAACAGACGCTGCGTCTTTTATAATATTTTTTATCTTTTCCAGTTTTTCTATATTATTTATGTTATGAAGAGTATTCATTAGAGAAACACCTTCTGCACCAAACTTAATATCAAGGGATAAGTTAATTCCCTCCAGTAATCCCTCAAGTTTACCCTCAAATTTTCCTTTCTCGATCCCCTGTCTATATCTTACGTCTTTTTCAATATCATATACCAGTGCCATCTCATTTACCTCCTTACATACATTTTCATGTAATCCCCTCAGCTGTGACAAAACCTCTAACTGCCTAATATACTTTGAGCGTTTAGCCTCCTCAGCTACTGTCTCTTTTATTCTACATAACAAATGTCTTATTACTATTGTAGCATCTTTTGAAGCAAAATCACACAAAATCGCTATTACTATCTCCTCAGGCGTATTGGCATTTATGAACTTCTCGCAATCTTTAGTTCTAGAATAAAAAAATGCTTTGCAGCAAATATTTTTTCCTTGACTTATCCTGTAGATTATGGTAATTTCCGATTTGAAGGGAATGGGTGGCTTGGTAACAGGGAGGTCTTAGTAATATTGTATATCATTATTTTATACAATGAAAGAATTAAATTAATCAGCCACCCCTTGTGTTGGAGCAGTTGTGATGCCCTCGTTGTAGTTTAGTGGCAATGAGATTATTGAGAAATCTTTTTAAAATTGATCTGAACCGCATATCTCTGACACTAAAAATGGCTCTTGTGTCAGTGCTGGTCGGTTTTATTGTAAGCGTTGCAGGTGGTTACGTACTCAGTAAAAACCTCAAAGCAGTGCTCAATGAACGGTTAACCGAACAGCTTACCAAAGTGGCGGCTGACAACAGAAGGGTTTTTGACAAGTTTTACATTGGCTTCCATCAGCAAGTACGCCTGTTTGTATCTCGCAGTGACTTTCTAAATTATATTTCTAACGTAAAGTGGGACAATTCATCTGAGCCAATCATCCTGAAGGATGTTCCGCCGTGGGCTCCCCCTGCTTCAATGCTCCGGACATTTCAGCAGTTTAGCTATCTGTTGTTGTTTGATGCAAATGGAAACCTGAGGGAATTCTTTCAAAATGATGCCAGACCTCCTTCTGTTGGCCTCTTAAAACAAAACTACTCACTTTTCTTGCAAATCAGTAACGACATCACAATGACAACATCCATAAGTGGAGAGCCATATGTCCTGTCCTCAAAGACTGTTTCAGATAATAAAGGAAACACTCTTGCCACCCTGATGATGGTCGAACGTGTGGATTCGGATATGCTGCAGGTTCTCTACGGAACCGATGCGCCAGGAGTAATAGCGATTGTTTCGTCAAAAGATTCAAAAGTAATAGTAAGCAATAAGCCCAATCTAATACCTCAGGGAACTACCTTCGACAACAATTTTAAAAAGAAATACACTTTTTTAGGAAAGTCTTTCTTAGACTATGGAGATGTGGACTCGTGGTTAATGATTGTCTCTTTAATCTCCAATGAGGATGTGGAGAGCCTGGATCGCACTATCATGCTTAGAACCAGGCTGTTGGGAATAGTAGGTGCGTCTTCCTTAATATTTTCTTTTGTAATCGTAATGATGTTTGCAATGAAAAAAATTTCACGTCTGAATCGTGAAATTACTGAGTTTTCAAAAGCGACAGGCGTAAACCTAAGTATGCAAAGCAATGCCGGCGACCAACTATTCCAACTTGAGAAGAGATTCAGGATGCTTTTAGATGAAATACTCATTTCGAGAAAAGAAATTGAAAATAAAAATGAAGAGTTAGAACTGAGAGTGGAGGAAAGAACTGAGGAGCTTGCTGCCGCTAATGAAGAGCTCTATGCCACTAATGAAGAGCTCAGTGCCACTAATGAAGAGCTCAGTGCCACTAATGAAGAACTTATTAATACAAACAATGTGTTAGAGCGTGAGGTATCGGAACGTAAGAAGGTTGAAGATGAGTTAGTAAAGGCAAAAGAGTCAGCAGAAGAGGCCAATAAAGCTAAGAGCACATTTTTAGCCAATATGAGCCATGAGTTGCGCACCCCCATGAACGGTATCATAGGAATGACTAATCTGGCTCTGGACACACTCCTTGACAGCGACCAGAGGGAGTATTTAACCATAGTTAAAAACTCCTCAAACCATCTGCTTAACCTGATAAATGACGTATTGGATTACTCT
The DNA here is from genome assembly GCA_015233895.1 of Nitrospirota bacterium. NCBI lineage: Bacteria > Pseudomonadati > Nitrospirota > Nitrospirota bacterium. The sequence continues at coordinate 63,553 of JADFXG010000002.1, forward strand.
AAAATAGAAGCCGGCAAAATGGAACTACAGGAGGCGGATTTTGATTTGTTTATAACTATAAAAACCACACTGGAACCTATGGTGATTACGGCAAACAACAAGGGAGTAAATCTAACAGTGGAGATTTCACCTGCAGTGCCGGCTTCATTACAAGGAGATGCCGGAAGGCTGCGGCAGGTGTTGGTTAATCTTATCGGCAACTCTCTAAAGTTTACAGACAAAGGCAAAATTGAGTTGAAAGTGGATTTGGCTCAAAGAGTTTTAAAGACAGCTCAGCCCACTGATGAAAAAACTCAAATATTGTATTTCTCAATCTCTGATACAGGAATAGGTATTCCTAAAGAAAACTTAGACGGAATTTTTGACAGCTTTAGCAGAGTAGAAAGTTTTTCAACCAAAAAATATGAAGGGACAGGGCTTGGGCTGGCAATAGTAAAAAAGGTTGTGGCAATGCTTGGTGGTGAGATATGGGTGGAGAGCGAATTAGGCAAAGGCAGTACCTTCTATTTCACGTCCAGATTTAAGGTATTATCAAAGCCTGCATCAGACGTTGCACGCATAGAAAAGACTGCATTCAGACCTAAACGCATACTTGTAGTTGACAGTGATATATCTATAAGCAAAAAGATAGCCGAAATGATACGCAGTGATGGCTTCTATGTTGAAGTGGCCTCAGGCGGTTATGAGGCCTCAGGTATTCTCACATTTTCAACCATACAGTATGACATAGCCATTGTAGATTTCCAACTTTCAGATATGGACGGCTTTGCATTTTCAAAAAATATGAAATCCATAGAGAAGTTGTCACATATCAAAGTGATTATGATGGTCTCAGCAGGCATAAAAGGAGATGACCTGCATTGCAGGGCTCTTGGCATTTCCGGGTACTTAGTTAAACCAATTTATAAGTCTGATTTAATTGCAATACTCTCTATGCTGATAGCTAATTGGGAAAACCCTGAGGCACCGCTTTTGACTCGCCACACAGCGCTGGAATCAAGAAGTTCTCTTAATGTTTTATTAGCTGAGGATAATATCGTAAACCAGACACTTGCAGTGAAACTTCTGGAAAAACACGGGATTAAGCCATCAGTTGCAGGAAACGGACTAGAGGCAACAGAGGCAACAGCTAAAACCCGCTTTGATCTCATTCTCATGGATATTCAGATGCCGGTGATGGATGGTTTAGAGGCGGCAAAGCATATAAGAAAATCACTGGACTGTGAGATAAATAAAGATGTGCCAATAATAGCTATGACCGCTAACGCTCTCATAGGAGACAAGGAACGATGTATTGAAGCAGGGATGACAGATTATATTTCTAAGCCTATAGAGGCTGATGATTTATATGCACTAATTGAAAAGTACACCGCCTCCTGGCAGGCAAGGAGTGACACATCGTCTCTTAATCTTGAAGACAGATCGGATGATGTTTCCGCTTTACAGCAGCCTGCCCAAATCACATCTGAAACGTCATTAAATATAGCTAAAACCTTAAAGCGGGTAAAAAACGACGAGGGAATCCTCAGAGATATGTGGCAGGCGTTTGTAGAGGATGCTCCAAATCAGATAGCTTATCTTAAAACCCTGTTTGAAGCAAGAAATATAGAGGGGTTAAAACAACAAATCCATTTGATTAAAGGGATGTCCGCCAATGTTGGCGCCACAGCTCTTAACAGTGAATCTATAAGAACAGAGGCGGCACTTAAAAACATGAATGATAGCACTGAAGATGCAGAAAAAATACGAAGCTTTGTAGAAAATATACAATTTGAATCAGAGAAGGCTTTAAAGGATATGGCCACCTGTCTTTCACAACCTGTAGGCACAATTCGCTGATAAGGAAAATACGTTACTGTGCCAAACGGCACCTTAAATTAATAACATCCATCTAAGCGTAGAATAAGAGAACTGAATTAAGTTAATAAACAGAGCCGCCGATAAAGTGGCAGTACTTACAGTTTATTCCATGTGTACAGTTTCCGGCCCATTTGGGTTCTTTGCCGTCAATCTCCGTTAGATACTGTTTGGCAGCGCGGTGACAGGGGTTTAACTTTAAACATTCCACAAGGTGTTTTCTTTCTTTTTTCAGCGTATAAAGGTGAAAGTGAGCGCCTGAGACCAGTTTCTTATTAAAACACTCCGCCGTTACCAGCTCAAACATCTCTATGGCCCTTTCCTCGCTGATACTTTTGATTCTCGTCACGCCGTTATAGTAGTCGGTCCAGCCTCTTTTGTTGCGTATGGTTTTAAATTGCTTAAGCTCCTCAATTTCCAAAAGTGTAGGGATGTAATCAGCCCATTTATGTGCAAAATATGCTGAATCTTTAATAAAGACGCTCATGTAAGACGGGTTTTTCTTGCGGTAATATTGATAGTTGTGGATTATCTCCAGATCAAGCACACTTGCAACCTTCTTACCCATCTGCCATGCCTGCATACAGATATCCAGATCATGCTGGTATTTGTTATATTTGTCGTCAAAATAAAAACTCTTACAATCTCTCACAAACAACAGGGCACTGCAGAGTGTGGGCATATAGGCAGCGCTGCTTTTAATCTCATCGGGGTCGAGCATCTGATCGGTAAAGAGCCACGAAAGCCCGTCGCTGTCAATCCATATCCCGTCGTGGTTAGGCTCACCACTTTCAAACACATGGCGGCAACCCACAATGTCAGCTCCAAGAGCATCCGATACCTCATACACCCTCTCTAACCATCCGCTTTCGTATATTTCCACGTCATCATCAAGAAAGACCACGTTCATACTGCGGTCGGCAGCATACCTAAGAATACGATTCATTACGGTTGGATGATTAAAGCTGCCGTCAAAGTTATTGTCCAGAAGGATAAACTCCGCACGGGTTAAATCCGTAGCCTTAACAGACCTCACAGCCCGCCGGGTTATCAGCCGGTTGTAGTTAGGGGTACACATCACTATAAGCGTATCTTTTTTCATAAGCTCACGTCAGAATATAGCATTTTCTGCAATCCACATACATATTACAATTATATTTTGACAGTTTTTCGCTCTCATTTCCCAATCTGTCTTTTAAGAGAGCTTTTGCCTTTTGATGACAAGGGTTATACTTAAGACAGTTTTCAAGATGAGATAGTTTTCCCTCAAGCTGATACAAGTGAAAATAACTGTCTGACTTGTACTTTTCATTTATGCTCTCAGTCGCTACTTTTGTAAACAAACTGACAGAGAGTTCCTTATCAACAGTTTTCAGCCTTTCGGCTCGTATAAGATAATGTTCGTAAGTCATGTGTCGCCATGTAATGGTTTCTGAAAACTCCTTAAATCTTACAAGTTCCGGGATTTCTAATAGTGTAGGGATATAAGAAGCCCATTTAGTAGAAAAATAACCTGAATCCTCATGAAACGTATCCCAGAAAGTTGGGTTTTTAAGCTCATAGTACTTAAGGTTGTGAATAATTTTCATCTCACGGTCACACGCAACTCTTGAGCCTTGCTGCCACGCCTGAATACAAATATCAATGTCATGATGGTACTTTATATAATTAACATCAAAGTAATACTTAGCAGGGTTTTTTACAAACATTACTGCACTGCAAAGTCCTGGCACATAAGCTGCGCCATTTATCACATACTTAGGTTCCATCACAAGATCATTGTACATCCACGTACCGGTCTGTTTACACACAAAAATCCCTTCATGATTGAACGCTCCATTTTCATAAACATGCACTGAGCTTACAATGTCGGCTCCCATCGTCTCTGACACCTCATGAAGGCGCTCTATCCAGTTGTAGTCATAGACCTCGATGTCATCGTCAAGGAATATGACGGTTTTTCCGGTTTCTGCCCCATACTTTAACATCCTGTTCATAACCGTGGGGTGATGAAAGCTCCTGTCGTAGTTATTGTCCAGAACTATAAACTCCGCTCTTTCTAAGTTGGTCTCTTTAACGGAACCTATAGCACGCATGGAAATCATGCGGTTTACCGTTGGAGCACACATTACAACAATTGTATCTTTCATTGTTTTCATAATATTATACTTATATTATTAAAATTATTCATCTACGATTTTTTTCTGTGTTCTGATAAACAGTATCGGGTCTTTAACAAAATCCCCTTCATAAGGAGTCATCTCATCGGTACCAAAACGACCGGCGTACTGACTGGCAAAGCCGTCACATATAAACCCAAGGGCGCAGAAACGGCACTTATCACCTTGCTCAAAAGCAGTGTTTTTAAACTTATGCGCCTCTAAGAGGTGCATCTCCTCCTCTGTATCAACAAGGTTTCTTATGACACGAGGAGTCTTTGGAGAGGGGTTTCTGGTTTTTTCAGAAAACCAGCTGCAGAAATCCCATTCGTGTGGGTCGTAGCTAAGTTGTGAGTAATTGTAGCATTTATTTTCGTGACCTTTCATCATGCAAAACGGGAAATACCTGACATTAGCCTCAAGCCCCACATGATCGCAGTAGTCTAACGCCTCACGTAAGTACGGGCTTATATCACTGTGGTGCGCCTGAAAATCTATGTCCATTTTAAGAGTCCAGCCCTCAAATGGATTATAGCTTATGAAATTAATAGCGCGCGCTCCGTGCTGATAACTAAATCTGGCAATATCTGTTAACTGTGTCTTATTAACGGCAGTCATTGTGCAATTGACCCGCCACTTAATAACGTGCTTCTGGAAATTTTCTACTGCCGAAACCACATGTTTCCAGCCGTCTTTTGATTTTGTAAGAAAGTCGTAAGTCTGCCCTATAGCATGTACCGAACAGAGAAAATCATAAACTCCGGCTTCTTTTAATTTGAGCAAAGTCTCAACATTTGCTAAAGCTCTCATATTACTTATAAGCGTGGGTTTAAGGCCTATCTCATTACAATACTTAACTAACTCAATGATATGGGGATAAATCGTTGGCTCACCCCCTGTGATGTCAACACAATCGTTTTTGTACTCATTACGGTATAAGTAGGCATCCTCTTTACATTCCTCAAGTGTGTGCCAGTTCTTAGCTGGGGTGTGGGCGTAGTAGCAAAATATACACTTAATATTACAAAGGTAACCCACGTAGAGCACTGCCCGTTTGGTAAGTTTCCGGTCGGTTGTCGTCGTTAATTTATCAGAGGGCTTTATCTGAAGATCTCCTGTTTCATAATGGACATCTTTAGATATTAACGTTGAATCATTTGATTTTACATTAGAATTATGCGTTACCAGACCATCGAAACCGATAACCGTTATTGTATCATAATGGACACTAAGCATCTCTTTAAGGTATTTTCTGACCTCAATTTCACGGCCTATCGGAGTTATTACAATAGTATCATATTCATTTATTGAATCTTTCAAACACTCCGTGTAACGTATGGTATGGTTATGAAAAGGTTTTCCACAGAGCTCCTTATTTGCGTCAACTACAAGCTTAACACTTTCACCAAGCAGTGGGGCAAGTGCATTTGATATTGTTCCGGCACCGTAGAGAGCTATATTTTTTTTATTTTTTGATGCCGTAGCCAGCTCAAGGATGCTTAAAATAAAAGTGGTCATATTGTGCCGCTTGTACAAGGGATGAGCTCTGGGGTTAAATTCAGGGAGGGAGCTGATGACAGCCGGCATTCTTAATTCCGGTACGTGTACGTTTACCATGGTTTTTTTCTCATGTTGCAGTATCGGGTCGCCAATAGCTGTCAGATTTTCCAAAAAAGCGGTATCAGGATTTTTGTTGTTGCCATCATTGCCGTTTTCACTTCTAAACCAATCATTCAGGCCATACCTACAATGATATCGTACGATAAGTTCCATACACACAGATAAAATTGACAACTGTCCTTTGTCTTTAGAAAGTAAATACAGTCCTTTTGCACAGTCATCCTCACAACGCTTAATCATTTCCCACATTAGAGGAATGCTAATTGATTTCAGGTCAGGCACCCAAAATAAATAATCCACCCAGTAATTGAAATCCTCAATCAGCGCCGCTTTCATAACCTCCTGCCGGCACCTGAGAGGGTCACTGTCGTAATACCAAAAACACCGGCACTCATAGCTAAAAAAATGTGACATTGCGGCATAGAGGTCATATATTTTAATAATATCCTCTGCTTTGGGCTCACTACTTAGGGGCAGCGCCAAAGCTATCCTTATTTCATAGGTTTTTTTCATATTTTCATTCCCAATTGGTTCTAAGACATCTTTAAGATTTTTATATCCTCATTTAAAAACAACTGTGCTTTAATGAAGTAACACCATTTGCTTCTAAAATGCTCAAAGTCCTTTTCACCTGCCTCATCCCCTGTTAACAAACCATCTCCAGTTATCTCCAGTGTCATGGAGGCTGCAACCTTCTTTCCCTCTGACCATGTGTTGACACACATATCCGTCACGTATAGATTACCTTCAAAGTTTTCATCAATTTCAATCTTATCAGGGTGCATTATAAAGATAAGGCCCGGCGACACACCCGGCACGTACATAAATGGTAACGCAGGCTTGCCATCCTCCATTGCAACATGTGCAGCCTTATCGGTAAGATTGTAACCATAGATTCTCTTCTGTGTTTTTTCATTCAAATTTACACATCCCACTAAAGATGCGCCGGATAACTCCTGAGTGTTGGTGAGTTTATCAAGCCATGAGTAATCTTTAACCAAAACCCCGTTTTTAAGAATTACAACAGGCCTTCCATCGGCATAAGCCATGTAGGCCTTAATACGCCTTGAGAACGGCTCTTCATTATCATAGCCGCTGTCGGCTATAAAAAGTTCCGCCCTGGAAAGATCGGTCTTTTTTATATATTCAATGGTTTTTCTCGTAACCGGATGGTTTAAATCAAAGGTGCTTAGTATTATCAATATTTCTTTCATTAATTAACTCCGTTAAAAGTTTTTACATAGTTATTACTTTATCGGCATAAAAACCGTTTACCTTAAAATCTTGCCAAAACATATCTAAATTATACCAAAAAAGCATCATAAGAAAAACATTTATCGGTGATTATTAGAGGCTAAAAATATCTTTTAATGCGCTATCTATACCACTGTATTTAAAACTGAAACCATTTGAAAGAAGCTTTTGTGCAATGGCCCGCTGACCTTGTAACACCACAGTGCTGACCTCTCCCAATGCAAGCTTCAGAACAAACTCCGGCACTGAAGGCAGGAAATAAAACTTGCCAAGGGCTGATGCCAGAGCACGTGAAAAATCACCATTGTTGACAGTTCCCGGTGAAGTACAATTTATCGGGCCTTCAATTTTATCGTTTCTGATGGCAAAAAGAAATATTTCAAGGAGGTCTTTTATATGTATCCACGGAAACCACTGCTTAGCGTTTCCTAACGGACTGCCAAGATTTAATTTAAAGGCAGGCAACATTGCCTTCAACGCACCTCCGCCTTTACCTAAAACAACACCAAATCGTGTTATAACGACTCTGATACCGGAACTTTTGGCTTTCATTGCTGAGGACTCCCACTCCTGTGCCGTCTTTGCTAAAAAACCTCTACCCGCCGGAGTGTTTTCGTAAACTAAATCCTGACCCGTGTCGCCGTAATAACCGGTAGCTGAGGTGCTTATTAAAACCGTCTTTTTACCTTCTCTGTGCCTGATAAGTGCATTGGTTAAGGAGCGGGTAGTAAACACTCTGCTTTCTCTTATTAGTTTTTTGGACTGCTCATTCCACCTTGTAAATATTGGGTAGCCTGCAAGGTTTATCGCAATATCACAATCGGAAACTGCGTCGTACCAACTACCCTCCTCCATGGGATTCCCTTTGATAAGTGTAACACCACTGGGAAGCGGAGCACGGAGTTCACTTCTTCTTATTAGCGCAGTAACCTCAATTCCCTCATCCAGCAGCTTTCTACAAAGTTCTCTACCTACAAAGCCTGTAGCGCCTGTAACAAATGCCCTCATAATGTTATATTAACAAAAAAAGCACAACTAAAAAACACAATCGATAGATTACTCACTTAGACACTATCCTCAAGCAGAAATGCTACATCCTTGCTTACGAGATTACACTACCGGTTACATAAGACAGGGGAAAGCCCTTTCACGAAATAATTTAAGCGACATTATGTCTCATTTATCTCTCTCTTTTTACTCCGCATTGTAAGGTATTTTTGGTATTTTATTGTATTCATCGAGACAGATAATCTTCATTTTATCGCGGATTGCAATCATAATTTCATTCTTAAAGATCACCACTCCATTTTCTTTCCAGGGATTTTGTCCATTACAAGCTTGATCTACATTAAATTGGATAAATGACTCATAATTTTTTCCACGTTTAAACATTTCAATTATAGATTTTGCAACATCTTTATCAAAATCAATACATTTATTTTTTCCTTTCTCCAGCCTTTTTTGTGCATCTTTTATATTATCAGTATTATTAGCGATTTTTAACTTACTGAATTTATTTATTAATACAGTCCAATTGTCATCTGTGTCCACATCCACCTTAGACTCATAATAGACATCTTTAATTTGCGTTTCGTTGTCATATATACATTTTACTTTAGCATCAGGTAAATAAGTACCTTGCAGTTCTGCTTTATATAAATCAGAGCCTTGCAGCTCAGCAGAATCTAAAAAAGCGCCTTGAAGTTTTGCAGAACTTAAATCAGCCCCTTGCAGGTGCGCTTCAAATAAATAAGCGCCTTGTAATACTGCATTAATTAAATTAGCACCTTGAAGATTCGCAGAACGTAAATCGGCGCCTTGTAGTTCAGTATCCGATAAAGCAGCGCCTTGCATTTCCGTTGTAGTTAAATCCGCTCCTTGCAGGTGCGCATAACGTATATTAGCGCCCTGCAGGTGCGATTCGTTTAAATTAGCTCCCTGTAGATTCGCAGAATTCAAATCAGCGCCTCTCAAAGAGGCTTCCCTTAAATCTGAATAAGAAAGATCTGCTTTGTTAAAATTGCCAAAGTCAAGATTCCGCCCTCTTAAATATACCCCTACGTAATCATTATTTAGCTTTCTTAAATATACGCTTATATTATCATTTTGGGCGTTTTCTTTATTTTTCACAACAGGCTTTATTTCCGGCAAATATAGGTTTCTATTGACTATGTTACTAAGTTTAATTTTAAATATCGGTTTAAAAAAAGTCTCACCTTTTATTTCCTCTTCATAGTTTACTTTTTTCGGAGAATCCCAATTACTTTTTTCTTTGCTTTTAAATGGAATCCATACTTCTTTTATAAAGGGTAACAATAATCTTTCATCATTTGTAACCGGTACCGATACAATATTAAAAACGAATATGCTTAACAGCACGGCAAATAGTATGTGTTTGCCATAATATTTCCCTGTATTCCGTATAAGCCCGGTAAGACCAGTCGATAAAAAAAACTTAATAGGCTTACTTTCGGTTGGTTTTACTATATTAGGCCAGAAATACGCCAGAATTAAAAAATCGACTGCGAAAATTATATTATGTATCCCTGTGATAATTTTATCATGATAAGGAAGAAAAGTTTTACCAATCCAGAATAATATAAATAAAGGGTAAAAGTAGTATATCACCCATGTTATAAACCTTAGAGTCCACCTTACCACATCTCTATCAACAACCGACGACCGGTAGTTGAAGATAAAAGGAAACATGGAGAGCTCCTTTTCCTTTTTTGCAGAATTTGTAAGTATGTCTTGTTTTTTAGCATGATTTATCCATTCATTCAATTTTCTCGAATGGAAATAGAGGTTTACGAGTATATTTGCATGAAAAATTAACACGGCAAAAGAAATAATCCAGTAAAACATTAAAAGTGGAACCTCGGCACTTATCGTAGGTAGTTTGACCTTGCTGTTTAGCATGAGAAGATTTAAGTCATCTGTTCCGTTAACGGTTATAAAAACGTAAGTAAAAAGGATTAATGCAGCAAAAAGAAAATTGCGGTTTTCCTTAGATGATTTCTCGACAGCTTCTTTTAAATCGTTATCGTCTTCATCGGTAACGTCATTATTTGTTTCGTCTTCGATTTCCATTCTTACCCTCAATTTTGATCTATAAATTCAAAGCTACATAGCATAAACATATATTTCATCTAATGTCAAGCGAATTACTTTCCATTGAAATATCTTTCCATAAACTCTATTATAGCGAATGGAGTTCCCAGATAAAAGGATTTTTTGAGAAAAAATTTCAGGTTACAGAAGGACTACAATTTTTTATAATCCAAACACTTCATTTTCTCTAAAAAATCTCACATCCACAAAACCACCCTCTTAGATTTCCCTCTTATTGGCACTCACAATGATAACCCCGTCTGCTTGAACCATTGTGGCAATCAGCATCTTTTGTTAACTAAGAGATAAGAGGCTTTGGTATTCATTTATTAATTTACGATTAAACCTCCTTAGCCATGCCAAAACCGAGGTGGCAGTAATCGCCAAAGCCGGTATCATAACCAAACTTCAACAGTTCAGGTTCCCCGCTGACTTTAAACGGCGCAACATAACCAAGAATTTCCCGTCTTTCATATCTTATTTTTTTATGAATTTTTCCTCTCTTTCTTGCCATATAATCTGAGTCAAATTCAAAGCTGAAATTAATATCGTCAATGATTTTTTTACCGGAAAATTCTTTATATTTTTTTATCAGGTTGATTTTTATTTTGTTGATAAAAGCTGAATCACCAAAACTCAGAAAATAATTATCAATGATTTGTTTATTTAAGCCCTCTGTAGTAACTGTAATAGGCGACAGGGATGTAAACTTCATCTGCATGTCAAAAGCCGGCATCTTCATCTCAGATATATCCAGAAGCTCAAAGCATATACCATCAAGGCTTATTCTCTGTATGGTTTTCAAATACCCGGCAAAATCATCAAGAAATTCCTCAACTGGTGACGATACAAACCACTGCGCTGTTCCTTCAGAAAAGCTAATTCTGTGCTCTCTTACCTTGTAAGAGTCAAAGATTAGTTTTGAAAATGTGAATAGTTTAAAACCCTGGCACTTATCCACATTATTAACTACCGTGCCGTCATAGTTTTTTCCATAGAAATTCATCATAAAATCACTAAACCACGATCTCATCTTATGGTTATAGTCTATAGACATGACTCCGGCAGGATGACTAAAAATAAATCTTAACCTCATAAGCTACCCCTTTATAAAAGTATTATACGGCTCCTCACAAATAATATTGCAAGTTTAATGCCAAACAGTTTCATATTTATAAATACCTGTTTTTTATAGATAATACATTTCGCATGCCTGCATATTATGGTTTATTATACCTACAAGTGTGGCAATTTGTACATAGTAGTGTGGCTAAACTTCATAGCTATATGGTTAATCAACCACACTTTTAATGAAATTTACAGGTCTCTTTACCGGCAGATTTTCATCGTAGTTGAAGTTGTGAAAAGATATGAACTTATACGAGAGATGGTAAGTTGTGGCTGCTATTTAAAACGCTATGTGAAAAATCACGATATTTATATTAATCCACGAAATGGTAAAAAAGCGCCTGTACCCAGACATACGAAATTAAAGACAGCTTATATGTATTGATTTAAAAAAAACTTGAACTAAAATAACTTATTTGACATTTCCTTTTTTATCTTTTATAATCCAGCCGTAGGTGTTTAATTACGTTTTTTTAGGGGTGGAATTTGGTTATGAAGTATCTGATGCGTAATCAAAACTGGCGTGATTTTTTGTGCTATACTAAATTATAGGATAATAAAAGTGTGGATAAATTCCAAAATATATGGTTGACCAAAAAGTTGTAGATTACATAAAAACTTCCTTGGCGCAGGGTAAGACAAAGGAGGAGCTTTACAAGGAGCTCCTTGGACAAGGTTGTACTATTGAAATTATTCAGGAAAATTTCAACGCAATAAACGCCGAGCAAGAAAAAGAAGATACATCAAAAAGAACAATCCGCATAATTGTAACGATTGGCGCCATTTTTGTTGGAGCCGGAATTTTTTCATTTATCGCCGCAAATTGGCAAGAGATGTCAAAACCATTAAAAATTGGGGTTATTCTTGTTTCAATGTTGGTATCTTACGGAATCGGTTGGTATCTCAAAGAAAAACTTAATATGGAAAAAACCGGCTCGGCTTTGTTTTTGCTCGGCTCTATTATTTACGGTGCGGGAATATTTTTAGTGGCTCAAATGTTCCATACGCGAGCAAATTGGCCAGACGGTTTTATTTTGTGGATGTTTGGTGTTATTGCTGTCGCTTTCGCGTTAGAATCCTTCTCACATTTCTATCTTGCTATTCTTTTGGGATTCGTAGCAATGATTGGACACCCCATAGAAATTTTTACAGGAATTTTCGGCTACCAAGCTTTCTTATTAACTTCTTCATTTTTACTTTTGATTGTAACCATAGTAACTTTTATTACCGGATGGATTATTAGAAAAAAAATGCCACCGGAGCTTAAAGAATTTTATTAAACTATGTATATTTTTTATAGAATTTTTTCTTTCCTGCTTTGGCCAATTCTGATTATTGGTTTGATTGTTTTTTTCATCAGGAGAAGGCATAAAAAACTACATCCTTCTCAAAATAAAGAATGGTATTTACAATTTGCGCTATCAAAAGAGGACGCTGTAAGTCAATTATTTCTTTTGCTTTCTTTTTTCTTTCTCGGTGTTACTTTACTTGCTTTCAATCGTGACTTTGGCGAGCCAGTATCATGGCGTGCTATTGTTTTTATTACATCGTCCGCTGGGCTTATCAGCGCATACTATTTAAAAACGATTTATACTTTGGTATTTAGTCTCGTAGGATTGACAGGTTGGTGGGGAGCACAAGCCGCGCAGTGGATAGACGGAAAAAATATTAAGACATCCGCACTTTTTGCTGGTTTATCTTTGATTGCTCTTATTTTCTATTCTCTTGGACATCTGCATGAAAAACAAATGAAGTTCAAGCGCTTCGCTCTTGTATATTTAGTTCTTGGAATCATTGCTGTTACCGGGGCTTTATTCTTTTTCTCAACAAAGCCCGGCATAGGTGTGATTGGGAAAATGGCAAAAGGTTCCTCATTCTTTGGCTCGTGGCAACTAACGTTATCTTTGTTCGTTTTTCTTATTTCGTTAGTTGGAGCAACGCTTTATGCCGCGGCGCAAAAACTTTTATCATCTTTTGAATTACTTGCAGTTTTTGCTTTAACCTGTCTGTTTGGAACTACCGCCTTGCTTCCTGCACAGACAATGTTTGTCCAAACAGGGCAATATTATTATTCGTATTATGGCGGCAATGAACTTTCAAGCACAGGTGTTTTATGGGCACTTATCTATAATTTCGCAATATTTTTTGAATTACTCGGATTGATTTTTTCTGGTTATTTGCGCCGCGAAACTTGGCTTATCAATCTTAGCGCGTTATTTCTATTTCTACTTGTTATCGTTAAATACTTTGATTGGTTTTTTACTTTCCTGGATAAAAGCATTTTTTTTATTGGTGCGGGCATTCTTCTTTTCGTTGTCGGTTGGTTCATGGAAAAAGGCAGGAGATATATGATTTCAAATATCAAAGCTCAAGCGCAACAAATCCAGCAATAATTATTATGACAAAACAAACAAAATTTATATTGGCGATAGCATTGCAGGTGGTAATAATTTTCGCTATTATTATTTTCAAATTATCCGTTCTCACTAGTGGTACTGAAGTTATGCTTCGGATTGCCCCTGTTGATCCGCGGGATTTGTTGCGCGGCGACTATGCCACTTTTCAATATGATATTTCTAATCTTGAATCCTATTATTCTCGTGGCGAACAAATCAGAAATGGTGATACTGTGTATGTTGTATTGCGACAATCTGGAAAATGTTGGATAGCACAAAATGTTCAAAAAAATAAACCGATAAGAAACAAATTATTTATCAAAGGGAAAGTTGACAGTGGCGGCACGGAAAGTCAAACCGACCAATTTTCATATCAGCGTTTTGGTGGCTCTCGTCTTCATATTGTATATGGGATTGAGCAATATTTTATTCCTGAAGGCAAGGGTCAAATTTTTAGTTTTTGGAATAAAAAGGCTGTCGCAATGGTTGCCATTGATGATAATGGCAATGCGGCACTTAAAAAAATTTACGTTGATGATAAACATTGGCCATAAGTTCCGACCAACCAATGTAAATTTTTTAAAAACACCCGCTGGTATCACTCTGCACCCGCGGCGGTTTTTACTATCGGGGGCTACGGCAGATCGGAGCTTGCACCTTTTTCCGATGTGGATTTTAATGGTAAAAAAGCGCCTGTACCCAGACATACGGAAATTAAAGACAGCTTATATGTATTGATAAAAAAACAACTTGAACTAAAATAACTTAAAGACATAGAGACGCTCTATTGCACCGCTTCATCGTAATGGTGTTGATTATCTATAAAACATAGTATCGTAACCATTAACAGGGTCTTTTTACCACATTGTATAAATCTCACAGATTTATTATACCGAACAAATCAGATTTTAGGACTACTCAACCCCAACATTTAGTCTTGATGTGGTAAAATACACGTTAACCTGATATATGGACTTTTTAAACGAACTCAGAGAGCTATTATCCAAAGGTTGCGGTGGGATTGAAATAGTTAAGCGCCACAGCGAACTTATGGATATATTTGTCAAAGAATCGGCACCTGCCGGTATCTCTGAGCAGCCTGTGGCGGTTTTTGCAATTGGCGGCTACGGCAGGTCTGAGCTTGCCCCGTATTCCGATGTGGATTTAATGTTTCTCATTAAAGACAGAGCAGACAGAGCTCAGATAGCTCTCGTTGAGGAGTTTTACTATAAACTCCTTGATAACCATATAAATATCAGCCACTCGGTCAGAACCGTCAGCGAATGTATTCAGGAATCAAGACTTGATCTCAGAACCCGCACATCGCTGCTTGACGGCAGGTTTTTAACTGGAAACGAATCGTTTTCAAAGTTGTTTTTTGAAAAAATACACGTTGAGGCTCTAAGCAGAGGAAAACGCGCTTACTTTACCGACAGAGTCAACGAAATGCGCAGACGCCTTGAGAAATACGGCACATCTCCGTTTATGTTAGAGCCTAACGTCAAAGAGTCTCAGGGCGGCCTCAGAGACGTTCACGACGCCCTGTGGATAGCTAAGACTATTCTTGATTTACACTGCCTCGAGGATTTAAAAAAGATCATGGATGACTATGATTTTAAAATCCTAACGGCTGCTTACGATTTCATTTTAAGAGTCAGGATTGCCCTTCATCTGGTTAGCGGCAGGGAAAACGATGTGCTGTCTTTCCACCTCCAAAGCGCTGTGGCGGCTCTCTTAGGCATCAGGCAGTCACGGTACTTTAGCGCCCCTGAAAGACTTATGAGGCTTTACTACCTAAGGGCGGCAACCTTGCGCACTGCCACGGCCAAAGTCCGCAACATTGCAGGCTCTGTATTTCTTAAATTGCCGTGGCGATTCTTTAAGTCAAAAATAAACGGCACTTTTTCAACCGTTGGAAATAAAATGATGCTAAACCGCCAGGTTTCCTTAAAACAAGAACCTCAGTTAATACTGGAAAGTTATGCACTATACAGCCGTATAGGAAAAGAATTTACTGGTTTTCTTAACGAACTGATAAAAAAACACCTCATCTGCGTAAACAGTAAATTAAGAACCGATAAAATTTCCACAGGTTATTTTCTCGATGTTCTTAAAGGGCAAAGAGTGTATGATACTCTGAAACTTATGCACGCTGACGGTGTGTTAGGCCGCTTCATACCGGAGTTTGGCGCTCTTAACTACCTTGTCGTGCACGAGCCCTACCATATCTATACCGTGGATGAGCACTCACTCTATGCAATAAAAAACCTTGAGGAGCTGCTTAATCCTAAAAACTCCCGTCAGCGTAAAATCGGAGAAGTTTTTAAGACTTTTCCTGACAAACACCTCCTATACCTGACCCTTCTGCTACACGATATTGGAAAATCCAAAGGATATGCCCACTCTGCCGAGGGTTACAAAAAAATCAAACCGATACTCGAACGCCTTGGCCTTAAAAAACAAGACAGAGAGAATGTGGAATTTTTAGTTCGCTGTCACATCCTGATGTCAAAAACTGCATTCACCAAAGACATTGAAGACCCTGAAACTCTTGCGGTTTTTGCAGATACCGTTAAAAATCAATATCTCCTTACCGCTATTTTTCTTGTGACTTACGCCGACATATCTGCTGTAAACACCGAGTTTATGACTAACTGGAGGCTGGATCTTCTCGTTAAACTTTATAAGGATACCGAATGCCGCCTGAGAGACGGAAAGTGGGAAAACACCGAACTACTTCAGGCTCTGGCCAAACTGTTAGAACAACCCATGTACCACGGTATATTAAAAGAGGAAATTGAGGAGTTTATAAAGTCAGCACCGGAAAGGTACCTGTTTTTAAGTACCGGGGAAAAAATTCTCAAAGATTTTTTGTGGGTTAAGGAGTTTTCAGCCACGTCTCTAAAAGGCCATCCAGTTATCAGATTTGAACAAATGGCTGATACAACCACTGGACTGACTATTGTGGCTTTTGACAGAGCCGGACTTCTTGCCTCAATAGTAGGGGCACTTTCCAGCCGGAGACTTAACATCCTTTCGTTAAGAACTTTTACCATGCAGTTTAAACCGCTTACAGAGGGTGATCTTGTTATAGACAAGTTTCAACTTTCAAATTACACATCACTTTGGTGGGAGGGAATGGATGAGGTTCTTACGGATGAGTTGACACAGTACATAACAGGAAAGAAACTCCCTGAGCTTAAGCACTACCCACATAAAACCAGCAGGTTTTCACCCTTTGTGGATGTTGACAATGAAACATCGGCAGGGGTTACTGTTTTTGAGATAATGTCCTCTGACAGAATAGGGCTTCTTTATGATGTAACCCGGTTGTTTTCCAACCGTGGTATGAATATAATATCAGCGCTGGTAAACACTGAGTGGGAGATAGCCCACGACACTTTTTATGTGTCAGAGGGCGGGCAGAGCCTTACATCAGAGCAAATCCTGACTCTGACAGCAGAACTCTGGGATACACTTTCTTCTTAACGAATGGACGAAAATATTGATATAAAAATAAAATCGTACAAGCGGCTTGTTATATGTTTACTTGCTTTTTTCACTTTGCTTTTAGTCACCCACATAATAGGCAGCGCATACCTGAAAGACAAATTAATACTGGAGATTAAAAAAACCCTGGGGCCTGATGTGGAGGTTAAAGACATGTACATTAAAGTGTTTCCACCCCATATCGGCATAAATGAGTTAACCGTAAAGGATGAATTTGGCAAAACTGTACTACACATTTCAGATGCCGTTTTCCACATCCGTTTAATTCCTCTCCTTAGCAAAAAAATAGTCATACAGCGGGCATTTATAGATAACCCCTCTGTGGATTTAGACTCTGAGTACATCAAAACCATAGCAAAACGCCTAAAGAAGGGCAGCGGTGGTAATACTCCTGAAATAATATCATTTCTTTTGAAAGATGTCAGAGTAAACGTTTCAGATAAGGATCGCAATGCCAGTTTATCCCTAAAAGAAATCAAAGGCCATCTTGATACGAGGCGCACCGAGCTTAGCCTAAAAGACATTAATCTAAACTACAGCGGTTTTAAAGGTGTTTTAGCTGCTGTTCCTTTTATCAATAGTATTACTATTAGCGGCAAACCTCTTGACAGCGGCTTTGAACTCAGTGAGTTTCGGTTAGAGAATCAAGGGGTGGATGTGAAACTTACCGGAGTCATTGACAGCAAAAAAAATGTACACCTGAGAACTGACTCTTCTTTAAAGTTGAACTATATAAAAACCCTTTTTGGCCTAAAAAATCCCGGCAAAGGACATCTTAAACTAACCGGCAGCATGGATTACGTTGATAAGGCAGTGTCGCTTAATTTGGATGTTGACGGGCATTTGTGGATTGAAACGTTTTTAGAGTTAATCCGGCAACGGGAGCCGATTATGGGTGAAACCGTTTTTAAGGGCAATATTCAGGGACCGTTAAAGACACTGACCGCTCACGGAACTGCTTCTATGCAACATGGCGGACAGTTTTACGGCATAGATGTTGATAATTTAACCTCAAGCATTGTTTACAAAGACTACAAACTTAAATTCTATGACGCCTCCGGAAATCTCTACAATGGCACTGCCACACATGCCGAGGTGGTGCTCAACATGCCTGTAGTTAATTACTTTACACTGGATGTCGAGGCTAAAGACGTTGACAGCAGCCCGATATTTAAACTGATTCACTGGGACCCTGGCCTTTCACCCGGTAAGACAACCGGGAAAGTTCACCACGCAGGCAGGTACTTTAGCCCCGATGCCACCTTCAGATATGTGCGGCAAGCTCCGGCTAATGGGGAGCCTGACAATAAAGACGTAATAAAACGGGTTGATGAGGTTACAGGAGATGTTAAAGTAGCAGATGAAAACGTGACAATTACCAATGTAAAAGTAAAAACAAAACTCAGTACCGGTACAATAAACGGCACGTACAACATGAAAGACAAAACGATAAACTTAGCACTTGCGACATCAACAAAAGATGCAGCTGATTTTACCAGACCCTTCAGTGAAGACTTACGGGGGATGGGGACATTTACCGGAGTGGTCACAGGCATTGGCAGTGACCCTAATGTTTCAGGCACAATAGCTTTGTCCTCCGGTTCAATTTTTGGATATGCCTTCAACTACATGAACACTAAAGCCGATTATAATATGAAGAAACTGGTTCTGTCTGAAGGCGCATCCACAACCTATGGAGGCAAGTGCCAGTTTGGCGGCATAACTGAGTTTAAAGACCCTGCCTACCTGTTTGATCTAAGTAAACCAACGCTTAACATGGCATTTGCGTTTAATAACATCGACCTTGACAATTTAACTAAAAAATACCTTGAAATTGATAACTTAGGTGGAAACCTCAAAGGTGAATTTGATGTAAAAGGTAAGGCGGATAATCTAAAATACACAGGAGCTGCAAGTGTTTCAAGTCTGTCCTATAAAGGCATATCGGCAGGAGCGGCACAAACAAAATTTGCATACAATAAAGGCAGAATAACTCTCAGAGGGTTCTCTGTAAAAAAGGGCAGCTCCGAACTTTCATTAGACGGCTCAATTGCTAAAAGAGGACAAAACTGGATGGATAAAAGAAACTTCAGCTACGACATTGCCTCGTCAAAATGCCGCCTAAACGCAAAAGATATTCCGTTTTCCGAAAAACTTGGAGATACCTACTCTGAGTGTTCCATTAAAATGACAGGCACAGTGCTCAACCCTGATCTGACATTTGAGGGCACTGTAAAAAGCACAGAGTATCCGGCATTAAAAGGCAAAATATCAGTTTTGGCTAAAAAACATGAGGCGTTTTTAACCGGAAATCTTTTTGACAATAAACTTGGGCTTACCGGGCATGTAAACATGACCGGCAATAACGCGTGGTCTTTGCACAGTCAGTTTAAGCATGGTAACTACGAGTGGATTGTCTCAAAACTTGCTAAGGCCACTATGCCTCATGATTTAAAACTTGTCCTTACCGGTGAGACCTCATTAAGCGGCAACAATAAAACCGTATCGGGACGCGTCGTACTTTCTGAGCTTAACCTATCCGGATACCGCTACAACGTATCAAACAACGGCAACATTGATTTTTCCTTAAATGATAATAAATTTACCATCAACTCCTGCAGATTAAATGCAGGCGGAAGCGGATTTAAGATAACCGGTGACATCGAAGCAGGGAAACGCTACAATCTTGCAATAACCGGCCAACCGGAACTTAATCTGCTAAAGAGTGAATCTGAAAAAATAAGCTGGCTAAACGGCAAAGCTGATATTGCCCTCGCTGTAACCGGTGAGTGGGCAAAACCACAGATATCCGGAGGGTTTAACATATCAAACGGCTCACTTGGAATTAAGGGGTTCCGGTACTTTTTAAGTAATATAGAAAGTGATATATATTTTGAAAGCAACAGGGTTGTTGTAAAGAAACTCTCCACAAAAATAGGTGGCGGAGCAATAACTGCAAGCGGTGTAGGTTACATGGACGGTTTTAACATGAAAAAATTCTATATTGACGGAGTTGCAGAAAACGTTCCGGCAAATATGGGAGAGGGTTTTACCATGAAATTCGGCGGGCTGTTTCTCTATAGCGGCAACCTGAAAAAACAAACTCTCTCAGGCGATCTTAATGTCTCCGCCGCCAGATACACTAAGAGTCTCTACTGGCAGGACCTTATCTTTGAAAAAACCTCATCCGCTTCTCAGGTTAATCCATTTCTGAAAAATCTCGAATTTAATGTAAACGTAACGGGTGACAAAAACATCGTGATTGACAATAATGTTGCCGAATCTAATGTCAAATTAGACCTTCAATTAAAAGGAGACGTAACAAAACCAGTTATTTACGGCAGGATGTCAGCAACAGGCGGAAAACTGTTTTTCAAAGACAATGAATTCAGACTGCAGACGGCAAACATTGATTTTGCGGGCACGCCTGATATAAATCCATACATAAACATAGTGTCTGAGAGCACAGTTAAAAACTATAACGTAAAACTCATGATGAGCGGTCAGCTTAAGCGTTTCGATCTTTCCCTGTCCTCTACCCCGCCTCTGAAAGAGGCGGCAATTTTAGCTCTTTTTACCGGTTCTGGCGGCTCAAAAGGAGCAACATCCATTCTGGCTGCTAAATATCAGGGGCTTATTGAGGAAAGAATAAAAAACATCACCGGTTTAAACCGCGTTGACGTTGTCCCTTACGATGAGAAAATCTCGTTAACCCCGCAGATTACCGTATCAAAGAAACTATTAGACGATAACTTAAATGTAACCCTGACATCCGGAGTTACAAAAGGTGAAATAATTAAGGTAGAATACAAACTTAAAAAAGGCGTCTCCCTGGTCGGAGAAAGAAACGAACACGGAAATGTAGGCGGGGACGTTAAATTCAGGTTTGAGTTTAAATGAAAAAACTGACATCTAAAATAATAGCTATCACCATGATTTTTATTATAACTCTTATGCTGATAAATCCACACAGTGCGCTCTCTCTGGTAAATAAACCCTTTACTGTAACCAAAGTAGTCCTATCCGGCCTAAACAGCCTTGATGAAACTGAATTTCTCCACATACTTAACATACACGAGGGAGACACCGCAGATGAAAATAAAATCAGAGAGGGTATAAAAGCTCTTTTTAAAAAAGGGCTCTTTGATGATCTGAAAATCTATGGCAACCCAAGCACAGGTGTTCTGACTGTGGCAGTTGAGGAAAGGCCTATAATAAACGATGTGGAGATAGCAGTCAGCGGCAATCTGAGTAAGAAAGTAATCAAAGAGGCTTTTATTCTTAAAGAGGGTATGCAGTACAATGAGGACACTCTGAGAGCGGCTGTCAAAAAGCTTACCGATAACATAATTGAAAAGGGATTTCCCGGGGCTTTCGTAGAAGCTATTCCTCCTGCTTATGATAAAACACATGGCAAAGTTAAAATCCTCCTTAACGTAAAAACAGGAGAGCCGTTAAAGATAAAAAAAATTATTATAAATGATGGGCAATCACAGTTTACCGATCTTTTGAACATTAATGAGGGTGACATCTATGACAAACAAGCTGTTGAGAGCAAACTCAATGAGCTTAAAAAGAAACTGGCAAAACAGGGGTATTACAACCCTGATGTGAAGCTTTTTTCTTTTAACCCTGCCGATGGCACGCTTGTAATAGAGATAAAAACCGGCAAGAAGCTCCTTGTTACGTTTAAGGGTAATGAGTTTTTTTCAACAAAGAAATTAAACAAGGAGATGCCGTTTCTTGAATATGGAGGGGTTGGTCCCGACATAGCCGAGGAGGCTAAACAATCCATTGTCACGTTATACCACCAAAAAGGTTATATAGACGTCAGCGTTTCCTATGAGTTACTGCAAAAAAGCGAAGAGGTGGAAATTGCATACACCATTTCAGAGGGTAAAAAGCATAAAGTTGACAATATTATATTTACCGGCATAACTCAGGACGTTAAAAAGTTAAAATCTGTGCTATACACAAAGGAGGGAGAGGCTTTTAATCCCGATGTTACAGAGGATGATAAGACGGCTCTTTTAGATTACTACAGGGGCATTGGCTTTTTTTCTGTAAAGGTGACAGAGATATTCCCAATTACAGATACAGACAAGGGAGCGGTGACACTACAGATTCACATTGAGGAGGGACAGAGGCTTATTATTGGCCAGATTAAAGTCACAGGTGAAGAGTCTCTCAAAGAAGCCGATCTTTTGGCGCTTATAAAAATACCCGAAAAAACTCCCTATTCCGAACAAGATGTCTTTGATGCAAGGCAGGCACTGCTTTCGTACTTAAAACAACACGGCTATGCAAACGGAGACGTAAAGGTCAGCTACGAAACAGACTCATCTGCCCAGACAACTCTGATTTTCCATATAACCGAGGGAAATAAATACTACTTTGGAAACACTCTTGTCAGGGGCAATGTAAAAGTAAAGTGGGAGCTGTTTCAAAGGATAATAAAGCACGTTAGCGGTGAGCCGTTTGATGTTAGTAAGGTCAACAGAGAGATGTCAGACCTCTACAGAACCGGATTGTTCACAAGTGTGGACGTTGAGTATGCTGACCATGAGGATGGACTAAGGGATGTAGTGTTTCATGTTGTGGAGGGCAAAGCTGGAGTGGTAGAGTATGGGCTTGGCTATGGGGAATATGACGGACTGAGGGGGTTTGTAAATGTAAAATATATCAATCTTGATGGGATGAACAGACAGTTATCGTTAAACACAAAGGTAAGTATGATTGAACGTAAAGTCTCATTAAACTATTATGAACCATGGTTTATGAAAGCTGTTTTGCCCTTTTCTGCGACAATATCATATGAGGGACGAAACGAAAAAAACTTTGACACTATGGAGATCAACTACCGGGTGCAAAAATACACGGCAGCCATCGGCGTGGAAAAAGAGCTTTCTGAGTCGCTGAAGGGTAAGCTGTTCTACGAGTTTAACTGGGTAAAAACGTGGGATGTGCAGCCTGATGTGATATTGTCTCATGAGGATAGCGGAACACTGGCTATAAGCAGTATAGTGCCATCAGTGGTGTTTGACAACAGGGACAATCCGCTTGAACCGACAGCAGGTTTTACAGGGGGGATTAATCTGAAATTGGCAAGCAAAGTGCTTTTATCAGAAACAGACTTTATAAAGCTTTCCGGTTATGTTAATTACTACTTAGGGCTTACAAAGGGGCTGGTACTTGCCACATCTTTAAGGAGCGGCATTGGGCAGGGCTGGAGCGACACAGTGAATTTACCCATAATAGAGAGGTATTTTCTGGGAGGCGGCACTACAGTTCGCGGCTTCGGGCAGGATAATATGGGGCCAAAGGGAGCAAACGGGGATCCAACCGGAGGAAATGCCTTTTTAATGAGTAACCTTGAATTCAGAATACGCATTACAGACTCGCTTGGACTGGTGTTATTTAGTGACACTGGTAATGTTTGGCCGCAGTTGAATCAGTATAGTTTGGACGACATAAATTATACAGCTGGAGGCGGTTTGAGATATAATACCCCTGTGGGGCCGCTCAGACTGGACTATGGGTACAAACTAAACCGTAAGGAAAATGAGTCGCCGGGCAGGTTTTACTTTAGCATTGGCCAGGCATTTTAATGGGAGGTTTTCTTCTAAAGATATGTTGATTAAAAGAGTGTTTTTGGCTTATTTACTATCTGCAGTACTGTTAACTGGCGTGTCTTTTGCCGAGGACGTTTTGTTAGACTCGGTTGCAGCCTTTGTGAATGATACGGCAATAACGTATAGTGAATTTGAAAGGAAATACGAGGAGGCGGAAAGAGCCTCCGGTGCTGCAAATATTCCAATGTTAGGCAAAACAGACATCATTAACACGATGATTAACAAGGTGCTGCTTAAGAGTATGGCTATTGCCATGAAACTAACCGGTAAAGATGATGACGAATTAATTGCTAAGTTTATAGAGATAAAGGTTCGCTCCTATGCAATAGTCAGGGAGGAGGATATAGAGCGTTTTTGCAAGGAAAACAACGTTAAAGCAGAAAACGATGAGGAAAGAAAAAAGATCGAGACATATCTTATCGAAGAAGATGTAAACAAACGGCTAAAAACACTGATAGAAGAACTTAGGTCTAAGTCATATATAAAGATTTATGTCAAATAAAGACAGGGGGACGTAAACCGCCTTGATTCTAACCAACGAAATAAATCACAGCAACTATTGCCCCTGTAAACACAACAATACGGCGCAATGTTGATGGCTTAATCCAGCCTGCCAACCGGCCACCCAACACCCCTCCAGCAAGCGCACATACAGCCATAACAATTGCGGCAGACCATACGACCTTTCCGGAAAACAGGAAAAAGATTGCTGCAGCAATATTAATGCTAAACGAGACCGCCTGCTTTAGGGCATTCAGGCGGGTAAACGACTCCTCCAGCACAAGTCCAAGTACCGCAAGCACAATAACACTAACTCCGGCTCCGAAATAGCCTCCATAAACAGCAGCTGGAATGACCGGCAATATAACCCATGCGTCGTGTATGGTAACTGCCCCGGTGTGGCCTGAACGGGATAGTACCCAGGCACGCAATTTGTCCTGAAAAGCCAATAACACCACAGCCATAAGAATCAAAAAAGGCACAAGTTTTCTAAAGGCGTGTTCACCAGTTTTTAAAAGCAACACTCCACCAACAATACCGCCTATCAGGCTAACCGGAATTAACAGCCCTAATCTGAACAACTGGCCTCGCAGCTCCTTCATCTGTGCAAATGTCGCACCAAGGTAGCCAGGGCAAAGAGCTATCGTATTTGTGATGTTGGCAGCAACGGCAGGCACACCCACAGCGGTAAGCACAGGGAATGTGATAAGCGTTCCCCCGCCAGCAAGTGCATTGACCGCACCTCCTAATATTGCTGCCAATCCCACTAAAAGTAAATCTACCGCACTCATATCTGTATCAAGATATGGTGGTTAGCTGTGGTTCATGGGTAATAATCACAGTTTACCGATTTAGAACTTTACGCCGGCTTCAAAAAAAGGCCCGCTGAATGACGTTGCACTATCCACGTCACTGATGTTGACTTTCAAATATTCGTATCGATAGCCCACTCCCAAGAGAAGTGGCCTCACAGGGCTGTATCTGGCTGCTATACTTAAATCCACAAGGCTACCCGTTGAACCAGCAGTTATAGCGCGCACCTCCCCCTCAAATGAAAGCTGTTGAACCGGTTTCACTTGCACGCCTGCATACAACATCGGCACGGGGATGGTCAGAGTTTTAGAAGCACTCAGGGCTCCCTGGCTTATCTCAGCTTTGTCGGCAGTAATTTTCACGTCTATTCCGAGATCTACATTTAAAACGTTATTGGTAGCCACTTTTAAGTATGGAATCCCCCAATAAAGCGCTATGTCGTATTGGTCGGTCTGCAGGTTAGAATTAAACGGTATTCCTCCCGTAAAAGTTTTGCCGCCATAGGAGAAGCTGACTGTCTTATAGCCATCTGCGGAAAATCTGATTGGAGTCATCATCAAATAAAAGTTGGGCACATAGGAGCCCGGTGTAGTAAGCTTGAACCTTCCAAACAATCGTGTCTGAGTATCATACTTTAAGTCGTTATTAACGTCCAGTGACGTCCCCATGTATGACACGTGGCCGCCCGGGTCCTCAATTATGACCCCAAGCGTAGCCTCGACCCCAAATCCAGTTAAATCATCTGCAAAAGCCGCAGGCAAATGAATTGATACAAACATCAGAAGAACCGCCGTTAATAAAGCCATTGTTTTAACAGTTTTCAAAACCATATGCTTTCTCCTTAAAAGTAAGTTATGCGGCCTGTCTGCCGCTAATACCAAGTCGAGACCGTTGCAAAAATATTATAACACCAAAGTTGAGTTCAAAAATATAACAAAATGTTATAGAAAAAGGATGAGATTGCCACACCCCCTGCGGGGGTTCGCAATGACGGCGTGGGCTGTGCGTGGGCGTACCTATCCGTCATTACGAGGAGCGATAGCGACGTGGTAATCTCATCATTATTATATTTTAGGCTGCTACTCGGTATTAATTGGGAAATACTTTTCCCCCATTTTGGGAATTTTGCAACGGTCTCAAGTCGCATTCTATCGCCTAACTTTGTTGGCATCGTCAAAAGCTCCTCAACGTCTCCCCTAAAGGGGAATCCCCTGTAAGGGGACGCTTCTGACTGCTACCCGGTATAAGTTCATGGACGAGTTTAACATCCATATGACTTTTTTGTAAACTAAAAACTACCACCGCCAGTCGTTAAAACAGCAGGATTCACTTGTATATTACTTGTGTTTTCTCATTTTGCTTTCTTTGCAAGGAATTCCCTGCCTTTGCCCACATCCGTATTGACGGGAACATTTTTGGCACAGAGCGGGCACTCCGCCTCGTCCCACGACTCAAGTGCCACATTGATGAGCGTAAATAGCTTTGGCGGATTTGCCACGTCGCCTGGCTTTATACCGCCACGGTTACAGAGGACTCCGAGACCGATGACCTCACCACCGAAATTGCCAGTCGCCTCTATCACCTTCTTTACAGAGCCGCCTGTGGTCAGCACGTCCTCCAACACAAGAGCTTTCCTTCCAGCAATGATTTTGTCGTAGCCACGCTTAATAACAAAACCGCCGTCTTCGGTCTTCTCCGCATAGACAGCTAAGACCTCACGTCCTGTGATTTCAGAAAGATGGTGTGCCGTCCACTGTGAGAGAATGACCCCTCCAATAGCCGGAGCAATTACTACTTCTACGCCGTCATCTGCAAAATTCTTTGCAAACAGTTTGCACAAGTCCGATATTAGACTTGTATGCGGATAGAGCGCATCCTTGTTGACATAGGCACTGCCATGCCTGCCTGATGTATAAACGATATGGCTGTTTTTTATTACTGCCCCGATATTTTCAAGCAACTTCAGAACATCTGATTCTTTCATTATTTCACCTTCCTATAAAACGGCTGAGATTTCCTCGGCAATTCGCTTAACTGCATCCACAGGTGAACCGACAAGCGTGGGCGGTTTAGTGATGGGGCGGCCAATGACCAGAGCTGTCGCTCCCGCCTTTATTGCCTCAGAGGGCGTCATAATTCTTTTCTGGTCTCCGGCAGATGCCCACTTTGGACGAACACCAGGGGTGATTGTCATCAAACCGTTAAGCTCTTTCTGCAATCCAAGAAGCTCCAGCTCCTGCGGTGAGCAAATGATGCCGTCACAACCAGCCAGACATGCGTCACGTGCCAACTGTAACACCTTGGCCTTATACGGTCCGCCGAAAATCAGGTGGGCATTGCTCTCCCCCAGTGAGGTAAGAACCGTGACTGCTAACACAAGAGAGGTCCCCTTGTTGGCAACAGCAGACATCATTGCTTCAACACCAGCCGAGGCGTGTACTGTAAACATCCTGACGTTTAGTCCGGCAACAGCCTTAGTTGCAGAGCCAATGGTATTGGGGATGTCGTTGAACTTGCCGTCATAGAAGACCTGGCCGCCCAGTGAATGGACAAACTCCACTACCTGCGGAGCACCTACGGCAGTCAGCAGCTCAAGCCCAACCTTGAAACATCCGACATATGGAGCAAGGCTTTCCACGAGGGTTTTAGCTTTGTCCAAACTATCCACATCCAAAGCTACGATAATCCTGTCCTTTACATCCACTACCACAACCTCCTTTTTTGATTTACTTGGTATAAATCTGTTTTGCCCGTTTTATGATACCCACCACTTTCCAGGGTCGAAGGATTACCACACTACCAAGTGCAATGGCGTCAGCTCCGTGCTGATGTAAAAAGTTCACATCTGCCTCCTTAAGAATTCCGCCGCCACCGATAATTGGAACGGTAAGTCCGCTTTTTTTTGCTTCAGAAATCCAGCTTGCAACGACAGGCAGCAGTGGATAACCTGAAAGCCCGCCACCTCCCAGATGTTTAAGTGGGGATTCCAGCTTGCCGAAAATTCCCGCCCAGTCAATTTTTTCCGGCAGCTGCCCCCAGGGAATCGTGTTGGACACTGTGATGGCATCGCACAATCCTGAACCAGTGATTCGTATAACCGCATCAAGAGGGGTCAAAGCATTGATTTTTAGAACCACGGGAACGCCAAGATTAGAGAATGCCTCAAGTTGGTCTAAAGCATCGTCAATAAGCTTTGACGTGTCGTGCGAAGTGTTTGGGCAGGAGATGTTTAGCTCCAGCCCAATTTTGGCGTGGAAATTAGGAAGCTCCCTTGTAAGAATTCTCGCAAACCTCTTTGCCTCTTCAACCCGTTCTTCTTTGGTTTCAGCTACTGCCATAAAAGAAATAAGAAATGGATTGTTTCTTTTCTGCCATAATTTTTGTGAAAATAGATGCTCAGCGCCAGGACCGCTTAGCCCAACTGAATTCAAAACAACCCCCTTTACAGGATAAACACGGATGCAGTCAGGAAGCAGAGACTTAGGTTGAAAATTAGCATCCAACTCCATATTTCCCTTTCGGTAGTCTATAGTTGTAGTTTTTGAAACGAATGTTACTCCGCTTAAGTTCAGACCAAACAGCATCTTGAAAAACCTGTGGAACCTCCAGCCCTCGCCAAAAAAGTTCAAAGCTCCCGATGCCACAAAAACGCTTCCGAAGTTGATTCCCCGTAAAATCAAAGCCTTTTCTCCCTTGTAGTATTTATTTTACCCTAAATGGCGGCTGGTCACGGTTTTTTGGGGGAGTATAAAATAATAATATCTTTCGTAATCAAGCACTTAACAAATAGTCCCAACGGGAATCGAACCCGTGTCTTAGCCTTGAGAGGGCTATGTCCTGGACCGCTAGACGATGGGACCACATTTCTTAAACACACTGGGGAGAGAGGACTCGAACCCCTACAGGCAGATCCAGAATCTGCTGTCCTGCCATTAGACGACTCCCCATCTGGCATCTATCTAAGCTAACAGATTTTAACTTCTTTAGTCAAACACCAATCTGTAAATTATACTTTGCCCACAGGTGTACTGTAAATCGGATACTTGTTACAAAGCACCTCTACACGCCTGCGTTGAGTTTCCATATTGCCGGCATCAGCGTGGTTTTTTAGTGTGCTATCTATTATATCGGCTACCTCCTCCATGTCAGAGTCCATAAGTCCTCTTGTTGTCATAGCCGGAGTGCCAAGACGAATGCCGCTTGTCACAGTAGCTGGCTTATCATCATATGGGATGGAGTTTTTATTTAATGTGATACCAGCCAAATCAAGCACTTGCTCAGCCAGTGCCCCTGTTATATTTTTATTTCTTAAATCAACCAGCATAAGGTGCGTGTCTGTGCCGTCAGAGATTATCTTGTAGCCTCTTTTCATCAGCTCAGAAGCGAGTCTTGAGGCGTTTTTTACCACGTTTCTTTGGTAGCCGTTAAACTCTGCAGTTAATGCCTCCTTAAATGCCACCGCTTTGGCTGCTATCACGTGCATAAGAGGGCCGCCTTGTATGCCGGGAAAAATGATTTTATCAAGCGCCTTGGCATATTCCCCTTTGCACATAACCATGCCGCCCCTTGGGCCCCGTAATGTCTTATGCGTTGAGGTTGTCACAAAATCAGCATACTTTACCGGCGAGGGATGAACACCGGCTGCTATCAGCCCGGCTATGTGAGCAATATCAGCCATGAAATATGCCCCTACCTCTTTAGCTATGGAGGAAAACTCGGCAAAATCTATGGTTCGAGAGTAGGCGCTTGCCCCTGCCACTATCATCTTTGGTTTGCACTCTTTAGCCAACCGTCTTACCTCTTCATAATCTATGTAACCGGTCTCTTTGTCAACGCCATAAAAGTTGGTCTTATATAACATGCCTGAAAAACTTACCGACGCACCGTGTGTCAGATGCCCGCCGTGTCTTAAATCCATGCCGAGAATAGTATCACCTGGTTTTAAGACAGTAAAAAAACCCCCCATATTGGCCGATGAGCCGGAGTGCGCCTGTACATTAACGTGCTCAGCGCCAAAGAGCTCCTTTGCTCGCGCTATGGCAAGTGATTCAACAATATCCATGTACTGGCAGCCGCCGTAGTATCGCTTATAGGGGTACCCCTCAGCATACTTATTTGTAAGCACTGACCCCTGCGCCTCCATCACGGCATAGCTTGCATAATTTTCCGATGCTATCATAAGAAGTTTGTCATTCTCTCTGGCAAACTCCCCGCAGATTGCATCATATACCTCAGGGTCAATACGCTTTATCGCCTCATAATCACAGTCAAACCTATCCATCTTTAACGCTGTCCTCTATGTTTTTTAGTTTTTGAAGTCTTCTCTGATGCCGTCCGCCCTCATACGGAGTGTCAAGCCAGACGCGCAACATTTCCAACGCAAGCTCTTGTGCAGTTACCCTGGCTCCTAAAACCAACACATTGGAATCGTTATGTTCACGGCTCAAAATGGCTGTTTGCACATCATTACACAGAGCCGCCCTAATTCCGTTAAACTTGTTTGCAACTATAGACATTCCTATGCCGGTTCCACAGATCAATATCCCTCGCTGTGCCTTACCGCTTGATACCATCTGTGCCGCCATCTGCCCAAAGTCAGGGTAATCAACAGAATCACAACTGTTTGTGCCGACATCTGCTACCTCAAGTCCTAAACGAGCTAACTCAGTCTTTATCGCTTCTTTCAATTGCAGACCGGCATGGTCACACCCTATCGCTATTTTCATGTAGTTTTCCACTTTGCCCTATACATGATTATCATATACAACTATAATTTTTTCTGTCAAGGATTCTATATTATTTTACTCTCCTTTACATAAAATGTTCCTTATAAATACCGTACAAAAAAAAATAACTCTCTGAGCAGTTACAATATTTAAACCATAACTGGTATAATAGGCTGTTTGTTAGAACACTATTGATGTTTTTGAATAAAAACGTTATGAAAGGATTGTACATTAAATGAAAGCACTCATATTAAGCGGCGGACAGGGAACGAGGCTGCGCCCCCTCACTCACACAATTGCCAAACAGTTGGTGCCTGTTGCCGGAAAACCGATATTATGGTATGTGTTAAACCATATTGCTGAGGCAAAAATTAAAGATACTGGAGTTATTATCTCTCCTGAGACAGGCCAGCACGTCAAAGATTATATAATGGATGGCGCACAGTGGGGACTGAAACCCAGGTTCATCGTGCAGAAAAAACCGGAGGGACTTGCTCATGCCGTTTTAACGGCAAGAAATTTTCTCAAAAATGATGATTTTGTTATGTATCTTGGTGATAACCTCCTAAGCGAGGGCGTAAAGAGCGCCATAGATCGGTTTAAAAAGAAAAAATCTGAAGCACTAATATTTCTAAAACGCGTGGATGACCCTAAGCGTTTTGGCGTAGCCCGCCTTGACGCTGACGGAAAGGTTGTGGAATTAATAGAAAAACCTGAAAATCCTCCATCTAATTTTGCCCTTGTTGGTGTTTATATCTTTACAAATAAAATATTTGACGCTATAGCAAGAATAAAACCCTCAAGGCGCGGTGAGTTGGAAATCACGGATGCTATTCAGGAATTAATAAACATGGGACATGCTGTGGATAGCCAGGTGCTGGATGGGTGGTGGCTGGATACCGGTAAAAAGGACGATCTCCTTGAGGCTAACACCATAGTGCTGGATGAGTATGTAAAGTATGATATTGCAGGTGAAGTGGATAAATTAAGCCGCATTATAGGGCGGGTTACGATAGAGGCTGGCACTGTGGTCATAAACAGCCACATGCGAGGTCCAATTAAAATAGGTAAAAACGCAAGAATTGAAAATTCCTTTATCGGCCCACACACAAGCATAGGAGACGGCGCAGCTATTAAGGACTCAGCCATAGAGCACTCGGTGATACTCAGTGATTCCGTAATTGAGGGCATAGAGCGCCTTGAGGACAGTCTTATAGGGCGCAATGCAAGGGTTTTTAAAAACATGCATCGTCATAAGGCACTGAGGCTTATGATTAGTGACGATACAGTGGTGGAGGTTTAACAGAATGTACAAAGATGGCAATATCGAAGGGGTTACGATTAAAGAGTTACGGTTTTTTAATGATGCACGCGGATGGCTTGCCGAAATTTACAGAACAGATGAACTGCCGGAGGGTTTAACACCTGTGATGTCTTACATTTCAATGACTAAACCCGGTGTTGCCAGAGGTCCGCACGAACACGTTGAGCAGACCGATATTTTTATATTTCTGACTAATTTCACACTTTATCTGTGGGATAGAAGAGAACACTCTCCGACTCATAAAAACAGGATTGTACTAAGGGATTCAAAAAATAAAATAGTAGTCGTGCCACCGGGAGTTGTGCATGCTTACAAAAATGCTGACACCGTGGACGGTATGGTCATAAACCTCCCCGACAGGCTGTACGCCGGAAAGGGCAAGAAGGAACCGGTAGATGAAATCCGGTGGGAGGATAGTGATGACAGCCCGTATAAACTTGATTAAGGGGGCCATAGAATGAAAATTCTTGTAACCGGAGGCTGTGGCTTTATAGGATCTAATTTTATCAGACATATGCTTACAAAATATCCTGATTATGAAATAGTAAACCTTGATGCCCTGACTTATGCCGGAAATATAGACAATCTCAGGGATTTGGACACAAAACGGTTGCGCACCGTTACCGGTTCAATAGTCAATGCAGACATTGTCAGCTCGATAACAAAAGAGGTTGATGCTGTTGTTAACTTTGCTGCCGAAAGCCACGTAGATCGCTCAATAGAAAACGCAAAGCCGTTTCTTGAAACTAATATTATTGGGCTTCAAACGCTTCTTGACTCTGCCATGAAAGCCTCAAACATTAAACGCTTTGTACATCTGTCAACCGATGAGGTCTATGGCAGCCTTGAGACCGAAGACGGTAAGTTTACCGAGACCACCCCGCTTGACCCGCGTTCCCCATACTCGGCATCAAAGGCGGCTGGAGACTTACTCCTCAGAGCATATAACAAAACCTACGGCTATACTGCTATTATGGTAAGACCCTCAAACAACTACGGCCCTAGACAGTTTCCGGAAAAACTGATCCCGCTTATGATTACTAACTTAATGGAGGGCGCCCCTGTGCCGGTTTATGGAGAGGGAGCAAATGTCAGAGACTGGCTGTTTGTCCTGGATAACTGCGAGGCTATTGATACCATACTTCATAAAGGAAAAGATGGCGAGGTATATAATGTGGGGGGGGATTGTGAACGGAAAAACATAGATATAGTAAAAGCTGCCCTAAGGGTAATGGGTAAGGACGAATCTCACATTAAATATGTAAAGGACAGACCCGGGCATGACTTCAGATATGCTCTGGATAACTCAAAGATAACACGAGAGCTTGGCTGGAAACCAACAGTGAAAATTGAAGATGGCATAGTAAAAACCATTGAGTGGTACATGGAAAATAAATGGTGGTGGCAGCCGCTTAAGAGCCGTCTCACCGCAGAAAGCGGAGGATTTTGGAAATGAACATAATGGTTGTTGGCGCAGGCGGAATGCTTTCAAGCGATCTTGTGCCATATTTAAATGAAACTGGCCACACCTGTAAAGGATTTACTATAGATGAACTCGATATTACTAATATTAACGCCATAAGGGACTCTGTTGATAAGCTCAAACCTGATGTTGTAGTTAATTGTGCCGCATATACAAATGTTGATAAGGCTGAAACTGAACGTGACCTTGCTATGATAATTAATGCTCTCGGCGTCCAAAACCTCTGTATCGTTTGTAACGAAAGGGATATTCCCCTGTGTCATATAAGCACGGATTACGTGTTTGGAGGGCCGGGCTGCCCAACAAAGAAAACTCCTTACAATCCTTTTGATGAAACAGCGCCGGTGGATCACTACGGTTTTACAAAACTTGCCGGTGAAAAGTACGTAACCTGGCTCTTAAATAAGTTTTACATTATCAGAACCAGCTGGCTTTACGGGAAATTTGGCAATAACTTTGTTAAGACAATGCTGAGGCTCTCGCGCCAAAGGAGTGAGCTTACCGTGGTGGCCGACCAGACAGGCTCTCCTACGTGGACTGTCAGCTTATCAGAGGGAATAAGATGTGTGGTAGAAAGCGGCAAATTCGGCATCTATCACGTAACGGATGAGACAGACGGAGGTATTAGTTGGCATCGTTTTGCCGTAGAGATACTAAAACTCAAAGGGATAACCACTCCTGTCAGAGCAATAACGACAGCAGAGTTTCCCACAGCAGCCAAAAGACCGGCATATTCAGTCCTTGACCTTAGCCAAACTGTGCTTTGTACAGGGTTTAAACCCGTCAGATGGGAAACGGCACTGGAGAATTATCTTAAAATTGATACGGACGCCTAAGTAGGGGCGAATGATATTCGCCCATTTGCAAATGGCATTCGCCCATCAGGGGAGAGGTACTTTTGCCGGAAAGATATGATTTTCTTGTAGTAGGTGCTGGTTTTGCAGGATCTGTAAGCGCTGAAAGGCTTGCCTCTAAACTTAATAAAAAAGTCCTGCTTGTTGAAAAACGCGGTCATATTGGCGGCAATTCCTATGATTTCTATGATGATGCCGGGATTTTGGTTCACAAGTATGGAGCACATTGCTTTCACACAAACTACGATGATGTGTGGGATTATGTAAGAAGTTTTGGAGAGTTTAACAATTATGTCCACAGAGTACGCACCTGTGTTGACGGAAAAATACTGCCAATTCCGATAAACCTCACCACTGTAAACGCATTGATGGGTAAACAGTTTTCGGAGGCTGAACTCAGAGAGTATTTTGAATCTGTGCGTGTAAGGGTGCCAGAGATCAGAAACTCACGTGATGTTGTCGTATCGGTAGTGGGGGAGTATTTCTACGAAAAGTTTTTTAAAAACTACACATTTAAACAGTGGGGGGTATATCCTGATGCACTCTCCCCTGAGGTGACAAGCAGAATCCCAATCAGGTATGACACCAATGACAGGTACTTTAATGATAAACACCAGGGGATGCCAAAAGAGGGATTTTTTAAACTGTTTGAAAAGATTCTTGACCATAAAAACATAACACTGGTAACGAACACCGACTATAAGGATGTTTTAGAGAGCGTGAAATTTGATAAAATTGTTTATACCGGGCCTGTGGATTATTTCTTTGACCATGTACACGGCAAACTCCCTTACCGAAGCCAGAGTTTTGAGTTTGAAACACACGACACAGAGTACTTTCAGGAGGTGGCGGTGGTAAATTATCCAAACGACTTCCGTTACACAAAAATAACCGAAAGTAAGCACTTTACGTACCAAAAACATCCCCAAACGACAATAGTTAAAGAGTACCCTGAGGCAGAGGGAGAGCCCTACTACCCGATGCCTATGGAAAACGCAAAAAAACAATATGAGCGTTACGCAAAAGAAGCAGAGAAATTAAAAACCGTGTATTTTGCAGGACGCCTTGCTCAGTACCGGTACTACAACATGGATCAGGCAATAAAGCAAGCTCTTGACCTTGTAGGAACAATAGCTAAAGGAGAGTGAAAATGAAAATACTTGTGACAGGAGGCGCCGGATTTATTGGTTCAAACGTAGTGGATGGCTACATTAATGAGGGGCATGAGGTCGTTATCATTGATAATTTAAGTACCGGCAAGGTAGAAAATATAAATAAAAAGGCAAATTTTTATCTGATGGATTTATGCTCCAAAGAATGTTCAAAAGTCTTTGAGATAGAAAAACCTGACGTAGTAAATCATCATGGGGCGCAGATGTCAGTGCCTGCCTCAGTAAATGACCCGATGTTTGATGCAAACGTAAATATTTTAGGATTTCTAAACATTGTTGAACTCTCTGTAAAGTTTAGTGTAAAGAAGTTTATTTTTATATCCTCCGGCGGTGCTGTTTATGGTGAGGCAGGAGATACTCCTTCTGCTGAGACATCTCCTGTAACTCCTCTTTCGCCATACGCAATAACCAAACTAACTGCCGAGTATTATTTGAATTTTTATCGCCACCAATATGGGCTTAATTACACGGTATTAAGATATGCCAATATTTTTGGGCAAAGACAAACGCCGCATGCTGAGGCAGGGGTTGTCGCTATTTTTATGGAAAAACTTATTTCCGGCACAGTGCCTGTGATTTATAGTTTTCCGGATGAACCGGACGGCATGATACGAGACTACTGTTATGTGAAAGACGTGGTAAGGGCAAATGTGACAGCGCTGACAAAGGGCACTGGGCAAGTGGTAAACATAGGCACCTCAGTTGAGACAACAACTGGAGAGCTTTACCGAACCATACTTGAGTGTGCACGGCAAAACGGATATGCCAAAGAAGACAGATTTAGTGTACCTGTAAAGGGGCCGGCGCGCCCCGGTGATTTAAGAAAAAGCACCTTAAACATTTCTAAGGCTGAAGAGGTGCTCGGCTGGAAACCACTGTATGCTTTAAAGTCAGGGCTTTCCGAAACGTTTGACTTCTACATGGGAAAACAATCTGAGTAACCTCTCATTACATATCTTCCTGTAGCGATTGTGTTTGATGTTCATACACCACTACCTTATTTCTGCCGCTTTCTTTGGCTTTATAGAGTGCTGCATCAGCGTATTTTACACACTGCCAAAACTTATCCCCATGAGTCAGATACTCACTGACGCCGATACTCACTGTGCGTTGCAGCACCTCCCCTGAAATCTCTATAATTTCATCCTGAACTTTCTGTCTTATCTTTTCAGCCAGTTCTAAAGATTTTCCCGCCGCAACATCTACTAAAAGCACTATAATTTCCTCCCCGCCATATCGTACTACGATGTCAGAGTTCCTTATGGTGTTTTTTATAAGCACTGCAATTCTCTTAAGCACCTGATCTCCTGCGTCGTGGCCATAGGTGTCATTAACCTGTTTAAAGAAATCTATATCAATCATCAAAATACCAAGGAGAGTACATCTTCTTACAGCCTGTGAGCAAAGGTTGGTACTAACCTCATCAAGGTACCGTCTATTGTATAAACCTGTCAATTGATCCACTAATGACTGCTCTCTGAGAAGTTCCATAAAGGTCTTTGCCTCTAACACCGGCTCACCCTCCAACAAATAACTCTTAATGTATGGGAGCACACCAGTAACTTCATCCACTCTGTCATTGTTATAAACTATCTGTAACACATCTCCAACCTGGCCACCAATATAGACCGGTATACAGAAATGTCCATTGTGTGCTTTAAGCTCACTATTTCCAGTGCAGAAATGAGGGCAAATGACCGGAAAATCCCTAGAATCTACCATAGTACCGGTTCTGTTTGCCCTGCACTCATGTGCATTAGCTGTGATTAAATTACTACACCATAAGACATTATTATCTCCATATGATTGAGACACATCACTACGCGCAGATATGGTAGTGATTGTATTATTGCGTTGTGTGACCTCGTAGATTGAGTACTCAGTAATCCCAAACGTATTAAGAATTTGCTCAAGCCTTGTAAATATCTCTGTTTTTTTCTGGTCCTTTTCTATCGTTCTTTTAAAATTATATATATTAATCAACATATCAACAGTCTTAGATGTATCTTTTAGTGCATTTCCCGAACCTGCCACTTGATAACCTATAAGCAGAGATACTTTATGATTTATTAAAGACAGGGCCTGAGAGAGATTTTCCACCATGGTATTAAAACCTCTTGCAACATCCCCTGCCTCATCAATTAGCCGCACAGCCAGACGTTCAGTGAAATCCCCCTCCTGGGCTTTTTCAAATCCTGACCTGAGTTTTTTAAATAACTCTGTGTAGGGGTTAAAAAAAACATAGATTATGTACAGAGTGCAAAAGGAAAAAATCAGGGAAACTACCATCATATAGGACATAGTAGTGGTACCCTCTTTACGCTGGTTTGTCAAATCCATAACGATGCTGACAGCGCCAAGTACCTCACCCTCTTTAGCCTTATGGCAGTTCATACATTTAACCTGTTCCAACATTGTAGCTTTGTAAGGGATTACGAGTCTGTACTGAACTATCGAGGGATTCTCACTTAACTGAGATTTTAAAATACCGGTTTCAAGAACTTCTTTTTCTATCAGGCTGGTGGTATTGCTGACTTCTTTTAAATTTCCAAACTGGGCAACCACACCCTTCCCCCTTATGATTCTGACTTCTTTAAGGCCGCGTGCGTATTTTATCCTGTCTATAAACACATCTCTTTTGTCGTACACACCAAGGACCATAAAAGATGTTATCGTATCCCTTATTAACTCTGCTACTGACATCGCTTTCTCCTTGGCTGTATCAAGACTTAACGCTCGGAAACTCACAAACACTATCCCCTGCACTACTATAGACATAATGATAAAGGAAATCACTATCCTGATAAGGAGTTTGGTTTTTATTGATTTTATTGGTCTCATTTGTTTGTATCTATAGTTTCAGATTGCAAAGATTTTTTATTAGTAACATTAGTATAGAGATTATATTACCATGTTCTAAAAAGTAAAGTAAATTATCGAAATTAGGATCTCCAATTAATACAAAGTTGCAGTCAGAAGCGTCCCCTAAAGGTGAGTCCCCTTGGCGGCAAGGAAAGACGCATCCCCTTACAGGGGATTCCCCTTTTTAGGGGAGACGTTGAGGAGCTTTTGACGATGCCAACGATGTTAGGCGAGTGAATGCAGCTTGAGACCGTTGCATAATTCGATATTTTGAATTTTCACAATAAAAAAACTCTTATAGCGATATGCATAATTACGTTCATTATTTTTAAAGGCTGAGATTGCCACGTCGCTATCGCTCCTCGCAATGACGAATAAAAAACACAGTAAAAACTATTATTTATCGTCATTGCGAGCCCCCGCAGGGGGCGTGGCAATCTCATCCTTTTAAATAATCAATATGAATATCTTTTTGAATTTTGGTATATTTACAATTGTGTTTTTTGTAAAGTTTTGGCTGAAAAATGATTTTTGCAACGGTCTCTACTTGGTAAAACTTGATGTTTTCGCTCTAACTTTGTAATATACAAATTGAATGAGGGTACTAAGCATAGATACGTCAACGGCAGTAGGCGGTGTTGCCGTCTTTGACTCTGACAGAGGTCTTTTGGCAGAAATGAGGGTAAATCTTATACCTAAAAAAAACACCCACTCAGAAAAACTGATGCCTGCCATTGACTATATCCTTAAAGAATCTGACACCGCACTGAGCGCTGTTGATGCCTATGTTGCGGCTGCAGGCCCGGGCTCTTTTACAGGCTTAAGGGTAGGAATAAACACGGTAAAAGGGTTTGCCCTTGTTACCGGTAAACCTGTTATTTCGATATCCACTTTTGAAGGACTTGCTCTGAATTTCCCATTTGCCAAATATCCTGTCTGCATCTTGCTTGACGCAAGAAAAGAGGATATTTACGGCGCCGCATATTCCATAGGAAACAGTGGCAGTTTAGATGAGATTGTAACGTGTGGAGTTTATAAAATTGGTGAGATTTGTGAAAAATTAGCCGGAGAGAAAAAAGTTATTTTTACCGGCGATGCCTCCATTCTATACAAAGATAAGTTACAAGAGCTGACTGATGATAACGCCATTTTTGCCGGCATTGAACACCACTACATATCACCGGCTGCCCTAGCGGCTTACGGACTAAAAAAACTACAATCCGGAGCAATTTGTGATGCTAAGTCATTTAAACCATTATATCTTAAACGGCCACAAGGGGTAACCCCAGGCGGCAGAGGGGTTAGCAACCCCAAGCACTAAGGATAACAACTCATGGCTAAAAAAAATATTCAAACCATTATCCGTACTATGGACTACAGTGACGTTGCAAGAGTAGGCGCTATAGAGAAACTCTCTTTCCCCAGTCCGTGGACTGAGCGGTCATTTAAACATGAGCTGGAAAATGATTATTCAATAAATTATGTGGTTTCTCACCTTGATGTGATTATTGGCTATCTGTGTGCACAGGAGATACTTGATGAGGCACAAATCCTAAAGCTTGCAGTACTGACAGAGTTCAGAAGATGCGGTATAGGCACTGCCCTTCTTAACGCACTTTTCATGACTTTAAAGCAGCATAACTTTTCAGGCAAGATATTCCTTGAGGCAAGAGTTTCAAATGCCGCTGCAATTGAATTCTATAAAAAACATGATTTTAGATTACTGCATATCAGAAAGGATTACTATGATAAACCAGTGGAAGACGCTCTTGTCATGATGTTGGATACCAAGCAGCATTCAATCGCCTAACTTCGTTGACATGCGTCAAAAGCTCCTCAACGTACTAAAAGTACGCCTGCGTCGCTTTCTCCTTGCCGCCTTGTTATGCTTCTGACTGCTACTCGGTATTAGCCAACTTTTAATTGACAAAGCAAACCAAAATAATGTAGCATAACTGACAATGAGTGATGGATTTCTATAGCAACGATCTTTTTTGCTAAATTACATAACAAAAGGACTTTTTGGCGGCTAAATGTTTGCAATAGTGGTGTTTCCGGGCAGTAACTGTGACCATGACTGTTATCACGTGCTAAAGCACGTATGTGGTGCTGATGTAAAATTTGTATGGCATAAGGAGACAGCTATAGGGAGTAACGTTAAAGTTGTCATACTTCCAGGTGGGTTTTCACACGGTGATTATCTGCGAGCCGGTGCGATAGCTGGGTTTTCACCTATAATGTCAGCGGTATCTGAGTTTGCCGCAAATGGCGGAGGTGTAATAGGTATATGTAACGGTTTTCAGATACTGCTTGAGGCAGGACTTTTGCCGGGAGCTATGTTAAGAAACAAAAACCTGAAGTTTATCTGTAAAGACGTTTACATAAAAGTTAAAAACACAAATACGGCGTTTACCTCCGTTTTCAGAGAAGGGCAAGTCCTGAAAATCCCCATAGCCCATGCCGAGGGTAATTACTATGCCGATACGGCAACTCTTAACAGGTTGAAAGAACATAACGGTATTGCTTTTACCTACTGTCAAAATGACGGAGAGGAGAATGATGCCGCAAATCCTAACGGTGCAGTTCTAAATATAGCAGGGATTACCAACTCCGCCGGTAATGTTGTTGGTATGATGCCTCACCCTGAGAGGTGTTCTGAGGAAATACTCGGAAATACCGATGGCAGGGCGATTTTTGAATCTGCCTTGCAGTTTGTAAAAAACAAGCTCTAAGAGGAGGTCATATGCCAGGAGGTATT
This sequence comes from Nitrospirota bacterium, assembly GCA_015233895.1. Taxonomy (NCBI): domain Bacteria; kingdom Pseudomonadati; phylum Nitrospirota; species Nitrospirota bacterium. The sequence continues at coordinate 104,713 of JADFXG010000002.1, forward strand.
TTTGACGGTTTTGAACCTAAAATCCAGAAGCCGGTTTTTAAGAAGAGTTACCTGTTTGTTCTTTTAATAATAATAGGATTTTTTGTTCTTCTTGCAATAAATCCTTTTGTCACTATAGGGGCAGGTGAAAGAGGTGTCGTGCTTAACTTCGGGGCCGTGCAGCCACTGGTTCTTAGCGAGGGAATTCATGTGGTAATCCCTGTGGTGCAGAAGGTGATAAAAATGGACGTAAAGGTACACAAAGCACAGACAAACGCTGAGGCCTCATCACGTGACCTGCAAGAGGTTACCACAGTGATAGCGATTAACTATCACATACTGCCTGATAAGGCAAATATGATTTATCAAAGCATTGGTATGAGCTACAAGGAAAGAGTCATAGACCCTGCCATACAAGAGGTAGTAAAGGCAGTGGCTGCCACATATACAGCAGAGGAGTTAATAACCAAAAGACCCATCGTAAGCGCAGCGATGAAAGACGGTCTCATGGAACGGCTACACAAGCATTTTATCATTGTGGATGAGGTTTCTATAGTCAATTTCGCATTTTCAAAGCTCTTTATGGAGGCCATTGAGTCTAAACAGACGGCTGAGCAGTTGGCTCTAAAAGCAGCACGTGATCTTGACAGAATAAAAATAGAAGCTGAACAGAAAATCACACAGGCAAAGGCTGAGGCTGAGGCTTTAAGACTCCAAAAAGAAAACATCTCGCCCGATCTTATCAAGTTAAGAAGAATTGAAGCCACTATGAAGGCTATAGACAAGTGGAACGGTATAATGCCTAAGGTTACCACTCAAACCATGCCGTTTATTGATGCAACAAACACGGAATAATGCATTACGAGGGCTTCCTTCGGTTGATAAATTACTCCAATCGGAGGAGGCCCAAAAGTGGCTGAAAGAGTATCCACGCAGAGTTGTTCTAAAAGCTATTAGAGAAGTTCTTGAGGAAAGACGCTCAGAGCTTCTTTCCGGCAACGCTGAAAACGAGATCTCCCGTAACATATCTTATGCAATAGAAGAAAAACTCTCAGAAAGCGGCTCTTTTAGCCTAAGACCTGTGATAAATGCTACCGGCATAGTCATACACACCAATCTTGGCAGAGCGCCACTTAGTGACAAAACCCTTAAACACCTGGCCACTATTGCCTCAGGGTACTCTAACCTTGAGTACGACCTAAAGACAGGCAGCAGGGGTAAGCGGCATGTCCATTTAACCACACTCCTTAAGGAACTGACCGGTGCTGAGGATGCTATGGTGGTAAATAACAATGCGGCGGCCGTGTTTTTGGCTCTTACGGCACTGACATCTTTAAAAAAAGAGGTGATTGTCTCACGCGGAGAGCTGATAGAAATAGGCGGCTCCTTTCGCATTCCAGATATAATGGCCGCAGGGGGCGCCATACTTAAAGAAATCGGTACGACCAATAAAACTCATCTCTATGACTACGAAAACGCTATCACTGAAAACACAGGGCTGATTTTAAAAGTACATCGCTCTAATTTCAAAATTAGCGGATTTACCGAGGAGGTAGAAACAGCAGATTTAGTAAAACTGGCATCAAAGACATCGAAAATCCTGATGTATGATCTTGGCAGCGGCTGTCTTATTGATCTTAGGCCATGGGGGATACACTCAGAGCCAGTAGTAAGTGAGGTAGTTAAAACCGGAGTTGATATAGTAACATTTAGCGGAGATAAACTCCTTGGAGGCCCACAGTGCGGAGTTATAGCAGGCAAACAAAAGCACATAGAATCATTGAGAAAACATCCGCTTGCACGGGCTCTCAGAGTGGATAAATTTACAATATCTGCGATGGAGGCAGTCCTCATGGAATATGTATATGGAGATGATATAATTAAAAACATCCCGATTCTTGAAATGCTTCTGTGTGATCCAGATACAATAAAAGAGCGTGCTCTTAAAATCGAGGAGGGATTAAAAACGCTCCCAAATTTTACCGTAACCATCAGGGAGGATGATTCAGAAGCCGGAGGAGGATCTCTACCCGGTGTTAAATTTAAAACTTACACGGTACTGCTCAAACACTCAGAAATATCGGCTGAGCAATTGCAAAAACTGTTGAGAATTGCTAAAACTCCGCTTATAGGCCGGATTAAGGACGACACTCTGATACTGGATGTCAGAACCATATTTGACAGCCAGTTACAAGAGATAATAGAGATATTCAGACAGATTGATAAGTAATATAGACGTATCACTAAAGTAACAAATTATTTTGCCTTATCAAGTGTATAATTCCGTTTCCTTCATGTATAACTCACTGGTGTATCTGAGCATGTAGAAGTTATCGGTAAAATTGTTCTTGTCAGGACTGAGTGTGTCGCCTTTGAGGAGTTTTATCATATACCTTGGTGTGTCGGCACCAGCCTCAATCCCAAGAGCCGCACCTCCTCCATATCTTGGATTAACTTCTATAAAAAGCACCCTGCCATTTTCTAAAAAACACTGTATAGTATTATGCCCGATAAGGTTAAGTTCTTTAGCAAGTCTTGTGGACTCAGTGATTATCTTTTTATCTGACTGAGTTTTAGAGACATACGACTCACCGCCAAAAACCATAATCCGCACCCTTGGCACTACTGAAATAACATTTCCTGATAGATCGGAAAACAAGTCAACCGTGTACTCTGGGGCGTCAATGTACTTTTGAATTATATAGTCATCTCCTGATATTGAAATAAACATCTTGAGCTCATCCAACGAGTTGATTTTAGCGGTGTTTGCCCCACCCTTTCCCCGTGTCGGCTTAATGAAAAGCGGAAAATCAATCTTGTCAGGAGTATTATTAGTTATATCAGCATCATAGGTTGTGGGAGTGTTAAACCCGTGTTGGTTACAAAAGGCGATAAACATTTTCTTATCCTGACAGATGTTAATAGTTGACGATGAGGCTGTCATTATATAAATTCCCTCTGTCTGGAAATTGTCCCTGACCTTAGAAAAAATGGGAAGCTCCTCATCTCTTGTTGGTATGATAAGACTGATTTGATTTGATTTGCACAGTGATAAAAGTGAACTAATAAATGCTGGGTCTGAGTCCTTTAGACAAAGGGAATGTTTATCAGCAAAGTAAAGTGCAGGCGCATTGGGACTAATATCAATTGCATAAACCACTCCTCCACCCTCAAGAGCCAGCGCCTTCTGAAAAGCCTTAATGAGCCATACTTTTTTTGAGGCGCTTGTTATCAGAACATTCATATCAGGCCGCATTCAATCGCCTGGCTTCATTAGCACTGTCAAAAAACCCCTCAACTTAGTCTTTGTCATTAATTAGCTCTCTAAAATCTTGTTAGCGTCGCACTCCCAGAACACTCTATGGTGACATTCATGGCAAAGATTCTTGTTCACATTCGTTACTATCTCTCTGAGAGCCTCCTCTTCACTGTCAAAAATGTGATCTTGCCCAATTTCATCTAAAGCGCCACTTTTTCTTATGATCGCCATTACTACTGAGGTTAGCTTACAAAAAAACAATTCTATACCTTTTCTCCTGTACTCTTTAACTACATTAACCACTGTTTCCACACCCATGAGATCTATGAAGTTGATGTTGCTGCAAATAATCAGTATCTTGTTCTGTGTCGGTGTGTATGAATGAATGGCGGAGATTTGTTTTTGAACGTGGTTCATAGCAGCGAAGTAGAGGTCGCCCTCTATTCGCATGATACCGAATTGGGAGCACTGCGGCAGATACGGATCGGTTACAAATTGCCTTCCGGTTGGGTTCGGGACACGAGGTAACACCCTCGGCCTTGCCGTCTTATTCAGATACAGGCAGATAGAAAGAAGAGCTCCCACGTATATAGCAAATTCCAGCTCCAAAAACAGTGTTGCAAGAAATGTTACGCCCATTATTGACGTGTCTTGCTTTGACAGGTGTATAGTCCTCACTATGTGGTGGAAGTCTATAAGGTTATATGCTACAACTAAAATTACTGCCGCCATTGCCGCTATCGGCAGATAGGCCGCAAATTTTACCACAAAAATCAATATGAACATAAGCCATGCGGCGGCACAAATAGCCGCAAAGGGTGTCTTTGCTCCAGCTGCGTAATTAACTCCGCTTCTCGTAAAAGACCCCGAGGAGGCATAAGAAGACAGAAACGCCCCTACCATGTTTGACAGCCCCTGGCCAATGAACTCCTGGTTAGCTTCTATGTTTTGGCCGGACTTCAGTGCTACGGAACGCGCTATGGAGACTGCCTCCATGATGCCTAACATCGCTATGGCCATGGCTGAGGGCGACAGTGCGTGTATGCTTTTAAAGGAAAGATCGGGTAGCGCAAGGGGTGGAATTGCCGAGGGAAGGGCACCAATAACAAGGACTCCTTTTTCGTACCAGCCCAGAGTATAGTTTAAAATGCCAGCCACTAACATCCCTATAAGCATGCCAGGCCACTTCGGCCTGAAATTACGTATGCCTATCACCACCACAAGCGTAACGGCTGCTATAATTAGCGAATAGAGGTGGTAATGGGAGACGTTTTCGTAAAGGAGTTTCATGTTTTCGGTAAAATGGGCAGCGTTTTTGTATCTCAGACCAAAGACATGCTTAAGCTGGCTGACACCGATAAGTATGGCCGCCCCTGTTGTAAACCCTGTCACAACGGAGTGGGACACGAAATCTACGAGTCCTCCCAGATTGACGACACCAAGAGCGAATTGCATAACGCCTGCCATAAGCGTAAGAAGCATTACCAGTTTGATGTATTGAGCAGAGGAGGGTTCTGCCATAACCGACACTGTGCTGAATATGACCAGTGAAATGGCCGTCGTGGGACCTGAGATAAGATGACGTGAAGAGCCAAAGAGTGCTGCAATAACTGCCGGCACCATAGCTGTATAAAGTCCGTATTGTGGGGGCATGCCAGCTATCATAGCAAAAGCAACACCCTGAGGCAGCACCACTACCGCCCCTGTTAGTCCCGCAAAGAGATCCAACCTCCACGTATCTTTTACCTCATGTATCCATTTAAGAAATGGAAACGCTTTGGTTAACCACACACTACAGTACCTGATGTTATCTACCCTCATCTGACCACCATTACGGAGTTTTCAGCATTTAAAACAATGTTAAAAGAAGTGCCTCCCATAAAAAAGCGCCTTAAACCACCTTCATCGTTGGCTGCCACCACTATGACGGAATACTTTCGTCCATAGTCAACTATCTTTTCCACAGGGTCACCTGTTACCACTATGCTTTCTTGACTTTCATAACCGAGTTCCTTAAGCCTTTTTAACCCCTCGGCTATTATGTTTTTATGGGAGGATTCATCCCCGGGGGTTGGTGCTACTGATATAAGGGAAACCTTATAGGAGCAGAGGGAGGCTGTTATGAAGTCTTTAAGCATCATTTCATAACTACGCTCGCTGCCATCGAGACAGATCAGGTGTCCATGCACCTCTTGTAGGTCTCTGGCAACTAAGACTGAGCACGGCGCATGCACTACCACTTTTTGTACCTCAGATGATACGAAAACCCGGCCTAAACTACGCTTAAACTTAGACGCTCCTATGATTATAAGCCCATAAGCACCTCCGTGCGCCTCGTCCAGTATTTCGGCAGCTACGTTGTGGCTACTTTTGAGCTTTAGGTTTATCTTTTGGCCTAAACGAGTCTTGTAACATATCTGAAAGTTGTTTAGATGATCTCCGTCGAAATATCTAACGACGTCTTCAGTCCAGATTCCGCTCATCCACTCATAGCTTACAAGAGCCTGTCTTGCCTCCTCCAGATACCTGAGTTCTGCCACTGACATGCCCCAGTTAGTGGCATTGCTGTTTGTGCCGGGAGAAGGAGAATAGTTAATGTCGTGGTTATCGCCGGTTCGTATGTGGAGTATAGTTATCTCAGCACCAGTACCGCTGCCTAACCTTGCTCCATAATGTATGCCCTTAAGCGATTCTGCAGAGCCGTCTATACAGATAAGCACTTTGAATCCGGATTTTTTTTCGGTTGCCATCATATCCTCGTAATCACGAATATGGCCTCGCACGATATTTTTAAAACTGATGATAATTCCTGATTACTCTTCATAAAATATACCCCCCTCCTTTATTCGTTCGCTGCTATTATAACTTTTCTCTCACCTTTTATTTTTGCAACGGTCTTTGGCATCGCAGGAGTTCTTTTTCATACTCTATAATCTGCTCAAGGCCTTTCAACAGGGACGTCTCCGGCGCCCAGCCTGTAAGTGTGCTCAACTTTGTTATATCTGCCATGCTTGCCTCATATTGCTCAATCTGTCCCATGTCTTTCGATTGCTTTACAGGAATTAGTAAGGAAAGCGAATTAATAACCTCCCCAATGGATGTACTGGTGCCGCTGCCAAGATTAACAGTGCCACATCCATCATTGGAAAGAAACAGGCGATAAAGGCCAAGAGCCACATCCTGAGCATATATAAAATCAAATCTGTTTTGACGGTTATACACGTGTATTTCTTCATCTCTTAGCGCAGCTCTGGTCCATCTGGATATAACATCCCTTGAGCCTCTGCCATAAACCCTGTATATTCTTGCATTTATAAAACGCAAGTCAGGCGATATGTACTCATGTATAAACTCAAGTTCTTTTTCGGTATAAAATTTGGAGGCACCTGTGATATTTCTTGGATTTAAAGGGCTGTCCTCGTTTAAAGCAACAGGGGCAGACTGATGTTCACACATATAGATATCTGGCATATAAATAAGATAAGAAGATGCAAGCACAAACACCTTAAGTGAGGGGATTTCTCTTACGAGATCAACAATCCTGTGGCTTAGCAGCGTGTTTTCATTCCAGTTTGTGTTCCAAAACTGAGGGGACTCCTTTGATCTTTCAAACACCGCGGCAAGGTGAAATATGGCAGAGGGGTTAAAGTCAATCAAGTCCGTTAAGGAATCCGTGGAAAGATCAGCTACCAGATGCCTGAGTTTTGGATTATTCAGCGACAGGAGCTCAACTTTTTTAGCAGGCAGCGGGTTTTTATCAACAGATAGAACTGTGAAATTATTGTTTAACAGAACTGACAGGAGTTCGCATCCTATTACTCCTGCTCCACCTGTAACAAGCACACGTTGGTTTTCTTTCATAACTAAGAGTTATTTCGGCATTTTGATGAAACTTGTTTAGCCTTCAGCCATAGTTAACACACTAAAGTTTCTAAATTATTATGCCGAGAGAAAAATTAGATGTTGGGGGTTGTAGGGATTTTCTTTTTATTAAAGCTGTACTGAAAAAACATGGGGGGAAATAACATGGAAATAACATCGTCTAATATCAATCTGAGTTCAAACTCATCTTCTCTGGAAAAATATGAACACACGGAGAACATGTCTTTTTGGACAAACACCGGATCAAACGGCACAGCCAACAGTCCCACTAATAACCAACCTGCAAAAGACACAGTTACTCTTTCTACAGACAGCCTGGCATTACTGGATGCAAAGAAGAGCTCTGTCAACAAAAATGAGCAGGTTGATAATAATCTCGACCCAGGTTTATCAGGTGATCTTAGATACCTGATTCTCAAACTCATTCTTGAAAAAATAACTGGTAATAAGATTGATTTATCAAACATAAGTGATACTGCCAGTGGAAATCAGCAACCGCAGGATTCAGCACCTCCGGAAACTCAGCAAGCGCAAGCCAGCCCCGCCCCCAACTCACAACAACCGCAGCAGTGGGCTCTTAGTTACTCATCAAAAGATGTACACTATGAAAAGCAGGACTATGCCTTTAACGCTAAAGGAATCATAAAAACTAAAGACGGACAGGATATTAAATTCTCCATTGGCGTCAACATGAGTTATGAACACTCATCTGAAACCTCTGCGTCATTATCTGCAGGAAATGTCAAACTAAGTGACCCACTGGTGATAAACTTCGGAGGCAATGCTGCTGATCTAACCGGAGGAACTTTTAACTTTGACCTTAACTCTAACGGTAAGGATGTAAAAATGCCAATGACAGGCCAGGGTAGTGGTTATCTTGCTTTAGATTTAAATCATGATGGTGTGATTAATACCGGAAAAGAGCTATTTGGGCCTACAAGCGGTAATGGGTTTTCAGAACTTTCTGCTTATGATGAAGATAATAATAAATGGATAGATGAAAAAGATTCTGTTTTTAATAAGTTATCGGTGTTGAAGAAATCTCCAAATGGTGACACTGTTCTAAGTAGTTTAAAAGATAACGGAGTGGCAGCAATTTACCTTGGCAACATAGGCGGGCAGTTTAATTATAAGGACGGAGCAGGGAATTTGCTCGGACGATTGTCCAGTATGGGTTTATACACAAAAAATGATGGAACTGTCGGCACAGTAGAGCAGGTTGACGTGCACACGTAACTCTAAAGTTTTTGAAATTTTTTACCGAATAAATATATGGCGGATGGGGAGGGGAGAAATTTGGGATAAAGTAGGGGAATTTATGGATTAGGAGGTACTTGACACTATATATGTTAACTTACTTACATAATCATGATATTCAATATACTTGTGTTGATTATGTATAATGTGTTATTATTAAAGTGCAAGTATTGTACTACAGAACTTATGGAGGCATAATGAAGCTCAGTACAACAAGGTTTGGAGTGGTTGAGGTTGAGGACGGCAAGGTTATCAACTTTCCCAGGGGTCTGATAGGTTTTAAAGACTTAACGAGGTATTGCGTGTTGCCACATAAGGATCCTATAAAGTGGCTTCACTCTGCTGATGACCCTGATTTAGCCTTTATGGTGTCAAACCCATTTGAGTTTTTCCCTGAGTACTCGTTTAAAGTAGAAGACTTTGTTGAAGAATACTTGGGCTGTTATAGTGTCGCTGATGTCTTAGTGTTTGTAATTTTAACAGTTAACGATAACAAACTGTATGCTAACTTAAAATCACCTATAATAATAAATACGTCAAATATGAGGGGTGCTCACTTAGTGTTAAGTGACGATACAATACCAGTCAGAACATTGGTGACATCTCCTGTTGCCACACAACGGGCAGCGTATTACTGATTTAATGCAGCACATAATAAATAGCCCTTAGCTTTGCAGGGGGGTGATGAACATGAGTATGGATAGTGTAAGTTTTACAGGTTACGGAAACCAGAAATATACCAGCGGATGGAACTTAGAAGACCCCGGCAGCGGAACCTCAACCAGTAACACCAATAAAAGTGCCACAGGCGCAGACGGCTCTTCTCAAGCCGCTAATAACCAGAGTCAGGGCAGCGGTGAGGTTAAAGATAAGGTAACAATAGGGGGCAACAAGGGTGGGCAGAGCAAAGAACAACAGGCACAAGCAGACCGTGAAATCCAGAAATTAAAGCAAAGAGACCAGGATGTAAGAGCACATGAATTAGCGCACCAGTCTGTAGGCGGCCGTTATGCCGGTGCACCGCACTATGAATATCAAACCGGACCGGACGGTAAAAAGTATGCTGTCGGTGGCGAGGTTTCTATAGACACATCTGATGAAAAGGATCCAGAGGCTACAGTACAAAAAATGAGGCAGGTACAAGCCTCAGCGCTTGCTCCTGCTGACCCCTCGGCACAGGATATGAAAGTGGCAGCAGAGGCCGCGCAAAAAGAGGCCACTGCCCAGCAGGAGGTCACTCAGGAAAAATCCGGCTCATCAGGAAAAACTGCGTCCGGAAAAGATCAATCTAAAAGTGCAACCAACACTAATGGAACTACTAAAGACAGTGCTCAGACACAAGGTAATATCAGCCTGCCAGGCGGAAGTACCGGAGCTGAGAAATCTAAAAATATCTCTGAAACCTCACAACCATCTAAAAATGCTGCCAACAATTTTTCTAATAACACAGCCGTAACTGCCTATACTCAACACACCGCCGGAATGCAGATAAGCTCTAAAATTTCAATCTACGCTTAATGTTACGAGGTGCTTTGAAATGGTTGAGGAAAACATAGACACATAATTACATATAACTTTTCAGAGAATTTCACCTGCAGGTTTTGAAAGACAGGTTTTCATGTCTTGTAAAGCCTTCTCTGATTCAAATTGTATATTTTCTATAAAGGTACGTATTTGCGCATTTTCATCAACAGTATCATTTATTTTTGAGAGTGCTACCTCCATTCTGAAAGCTTCACTTTTAAGAGCTGTGGCGCCCACACTGGCAGACATTCCCTTAATCAAGTGGATTTGTTTCTTTAATCCTTCGACATTTTTTGCGTCAAACAGTTTTTTAAGAAAAACTATTTGCTTTGGCGCATCATCTATAAACGCCACCCACATATCTCTGAGAATTCTCTCATCGTTATTAACCCTCTTTAATGTTTTCACTATATTTAATGACATAGCAGATGTCCTCTGGGCAGGAGGCTGAAAATCTACAAGCTCTGCATCTGAAATATCATCAGGGGTGGGTTCCTGTTTGCCAGCCATTGTTTCAAACCTTGTCAGGTTGGAGGCAGTGTATTTGTCAATTAATGCATACAAATCATCAGCCTCCATAGGTTTTGAAATATAATCTGTCATTCCGGCTTCAAGACAACGTTCTTTATCTCCTGTAAGAGCATTCGCTGTCATTGCAATTATAGGTACATCTTTATTTATCTCACATTCTTTTGCAGTTCTTATATGCTTTGTTGCTTCTAAACCATCCATCTCCGGCATCTGCACATCCATGAGGACAAGATCAAAACTGGCTTTAGCCAGTATTTTTACTGCCTCCAATCCGGTTACTGCAACTACCGGCATAATCCCTCGTTTTTGCAGAACCTTGACTGCAAGTGTTTGGTTTACTATATTATCCTCCGCTAACAAAATATTAAGAGACCTTTTTGACCTTTGCATCATATGACGAGTCAGAAGCGGCGCCAGAGGGTTATCCCAATTCTCTATTATCATAGAAAGTATTTCTTTTAAGTCAGATTTATAAATTGGTTTAACCATATAACCGCCAATACCCAGCTCACGGCATTTTGCATCATCTCCTTTCAAACCTGCTGATACAAGCATTATTACTTTAACCTGTGACAGTTTCTCTGTAAATTTCATGTTTTTTGAAAATGCAAAGCCATCCATATCGGAGAGTTGGAAATCCAAAATTACTATTTCATATTCCTTAGTTGAATAGTTAAGCATACCGAATGCTTCAAAACCGCTTGAAGCAATATCAACATAAAACCCCTCGCTTCTTAGCATGTCGGCTATTTTTTTGTTTTCGGACGTGTTGCTGCCTACTGCAAGTATGTTTTTAGTCCTGAATTCAATCCTCTCCATATTTGTGGCACTTGTGGCAGGTTGTGTCAATACTGAAAACTTAACAGTGAAATGAAACGTACTGCCCTTTCCCAACTCACTTTCCACCCATATATCGCCGCCAAGCATTGTCACAACCTTTTTTACAATTGCAAGTCCAAGCCCTGTTCCTTCATATTTTTTGGCCGCGGTATCTTCTAACATGGTAAAACTGTCAAATATCACGTCCAACTTTTCTGTGGGAATTCCTATTCCGGTATCAGAGATTGAAAAATGTAATATCTGTGTTTTTCCTTCACCGGGAGACACTGCTTGTAATACCTGCTGAGCCAAATCCACTTTCAACTCTATCTTGCCATGTTCTGTAAACTTTATTGAGTTGCCGGCAAGATTAACCAACACCTGCCTCAACTTTCCAGCATCGCCTTTTAATGCTGTTGGCACATCTGGTGAAATTTCAACACTAAATTTTATTCCTCTGTTTGTTGCCGTAATGGCCAAGGGTTCTATTGTGGTTTTTATTGTTTTAAATAAATCAAAATCAACTTCTTTTATTTCCAGCTTGCCAGCTTCTATTTTAGAAAAATCCAATATGTCGTTTATCAGATTAAGCAGATGCGTTGACGAGTTTTTAACTATGGTCAGATACTCCCTTTGTTCAGAGTCAAGAAGAGTATCCAGCGCAAGGTTAGTCATTCCAATTATCCCGTTCATTGGAGTACGAAACTCATGGCTCATGCTGGCTAAAAATGTGCTTTTTGACCTGTTTGCCGCCTCAGCTAATTCTTTTGCTTTAAGTAATTCATTTTCAATTTGTTTACGTTCCGATATCTCATCAATCAGCTTATTGTTAGAGTCGGTAAGTTCAATAGTTCTTTCATCCACTCTAATTTCCAATTCTTTATTTTTGTTTCTTATCTCATTCTCTTGTAGACGTAATTGCTGTATTGCATCTTGTAATTTATCTTCTACTATTTTACGTTCAATTATTCCAGCCACAGCATTTGCTACAGAAGTTAGGCAGTTCTCTTCTAATTCATTTCGTTTATGTCCTTCAATGGTATATAGGTTTATAACGCCTAACACCTTCTCTCTTGATATTATAGGAACACAATAATGTCCATGATTTTGCATATCCTCGAATGTTATATCATGCTCAACATCTAACGATGATTTAAATATCATTTTACCTGTTTCGGCAGCACGTCCACACAGGCATTTTCCTACCGGCAGGTAACTACAGGAGTTAAATAGTTCTGAAGAGACTCCTTTATGAGCTTTCATTACAAGAATATCTGGATTATCTTCCATTAAAAAGATACAGCCAGTAGATTTTTCTGAAAGCCATGATATAGTGCTGATTATTTCAAGTATCTCTTGTAACTGCTCTTTTAATGAAATCGGTTCAAGAGATACTAACAATATCTGATTTATCACGGATTGTATTAAGTAATTATTTATTATCTTTTCCTCAGCTTCTTTACGAACCATTACTCCTGCTATGGTATTTGCCACGCTTTTCAGGAAATCCTCTTCACTTTTGTTTCTTACATGTCCATCGTTTAAATAAATATTAATAATCCCGAAAAGTCTATCTTCTAAAATAATAGGTACACAATAATGACCATGTGACAGCATATTTTTGTATTTAATAGAATGTTCATTTTCTATACAATCAGATGAAAATACTACATCTCTTGTGTAAGCACACATACCACACAGGCATTTACCGTATGGCAATGATGAGCACGTTGTCTGTTGTTCATCAGAAAAACCCTGAGACACAGTAAGTTCAAGCATACGGGATTTTTCATCAGTAATGAAAATAGCGCCTTTTGAATGTATTGAAACCCACGAATTTTTCATTATAAGCTCTAATATCATTTGCAACTGTATCCGGAGGGAGTCGGATGATAACGATATTTTTAGAATAGAGTTTACAATATTTCGGGTTTTAATATTTTGTTTAATATTTATTTCTCTCCTATTTAACTGTTCTACCGTTTCCTGAAGTTTTTTCCTTGATTCATAATTTAATAGTTTAATCACTCCAACCATAGAGAAGGCTATAATAAAAGCACTGATTGCTCTGAACACTTGAACCGGCATATGCACATAAGTCAGAAAACTATCGGTATTAAGCATATTTGCAGGAAAGAAATTACCTTTAGGTACGATAAATCCTGCTAAAAAACCATATATAAAAAAAAATATTGCTGATAGTAAAAAATATCTATCAAGCTTTAAAATTTTAATCAGAGTCTCTTCTTTACAATAGTACCTAAAACCCACTGTAATCATGATGGCTCCTGGTAAAGCCAGAAAATACCTTGTTAATATTTGTACCACCTTTAAAGATTCCTGGGATTTGTACGAAATTATAAAAATAATCGTTAATAGAGCAGGCAATAACCACCATTTTAAATATTTCTGAAGGTTTTTCAGCAAAATGTTTTCACAAATTATTAATGTTCTTCTCCCAAACTCAAATAAGAAACAAAAAGATAATACAAGGCAAAACAAACTCAAAGATTTTAAAATTAGATGTGTCGGATGTATAAACGATAGCATATCAAGACATTCGTTTGCACCATGAATTAAAGCAAAGGCTGTTAATAACCACAGGATTTTTGATAACTTAAACTGATTGTCATTTTTGGGCTGTACAAGTATAGAAATGCCCATAAATATAAAGACAAATCCATAGGCTAGAAATACATAGTCCATATTACTCTTAAAAAATTGTTGTAATGAATCCAAATCCATTTCCCTCTTTACGCACTTACATACTGAAAATTGTAGGAAGAGTACTTAATACCATATCAACACTCTTATACTGCAAAACCAATATCTGTTTAATTTATCTTTCTCTTCAGCAACACTTCCATGTTTGTCATAATGATAAAAGTCATGTTTTATTTCTCATTGTAGGGTGTGTCCGCAGCATTTATATCTTTTAACTCTTCTACTTTATTCTTGATGTACCATTGCTCCAGGCTTTTTAAAGCGTATCTCTGCAGTGCTACCAACGCTGTTACAGTTCGTAGGTTATAGGCTTCTTTAAATTTAACCTCAGCATCATTAACCTTGAAGGTTCTGGCTATATATTCCCACAGCATGGCTTCAAATTCACCACTCAATTTGGTGATAGATGCATACTCGCTTGTTTTAATCTCTATATCGGTTGGTTGTATCTTAACCATGGGTTACAATAATTCATCCACCTTCTTGTACAGTTATTTCACCTAAATTCATCATTTAACATACTGTAACACAAAGCCTTTATAAATATCTGTCCCAGTCCGAAATGTTAAAAACACCCATGTGTCTGCGCAAACCTTAAAAGACATAAAAGGTGTGGGGAGTGTAGATACATCAACATAGGTCGCTATGACAATGCGGCATAAAAGAAAAGGATTGGTTAAAAGATAAGGATTTACGGATTTAGGATTGATAAAAAAATCAGTTGACCCAAGCCGACCAGTATATGTATGATAGCACTGTCCAGACTCGAAATGCTTTCTCAGGTGATCGACATCACCGTAACAGATGGGCAGTTTCACTGGATACGCACCACATTGCAAGATATTGTTACATTATAATAGAGGAGGTAAAAATTATGTCTGATAATGCTCATCTTGAGTTCAAGCCGCTCGACGACAACGACACGCGGAAGCTTCTTCTGGCCGCCATAGCGAAGGACATTGAGCCTGTAACGTTGCCCGAGGACGTGACGACCGTGCAGGTCGCCGAGCTGCCATTCTACGAAGAGTTCAAGTGCTACGCCATATCGGACACGACACTGCCACATCCCAACACTCGCTACGCGCTCTACAAGCCGGGCGACTTCCACCGAATGAACTGGACGAACCCACCGATCTACTACGTGAACGAAATAGCTCCGATTAAGCTCGACCGCGATACCGTCGCTCCATATGCGAGGTTCTTTTTTCATTTCGTGCGCGGCCAGCTCGGACGTTTCATCATTGTGGAGAAACCGGAGGATGTCGTGTGGCTGAACAACGCCAGCACCAAGGAAAAAGACGACGTCGCCAAAAACCTGATGCAGCTGACCTACAAGGGCATCGGGCGCGACAACCTCTTCACGCTCACGGCCACGGTAGTCTTCAAAAATGCGCTGTTCCGGACTGACATCAAGATCGCGCCCTTCGAGATGGAGGTGTTCGACTCCGAGACGGGCGAGCCAGAGCACTTCAGCATCGGCCAACAGAAACTGACCAATGAAAATCTGCTGTTGGAGGACCTGAACATCCCCATCGACCCCCCGCCGGGCGAATTTGGGTAGAACCCTGCGTCAGCAGAGGCAACAAAGTCCCCGTCAAGAATCTCATTTAAGCGAGGGATAGAATGAAGCGCTTCGACATACAGAAAAGCATGGTCGATTTTGGGCTTTTTCCTTATGGAAACGCACCATTGTCTTGATTTCTAACCGCAATTTTTAGGATTCTTAACATATATGGCATATGGATTTCTATGTCTGAGCATCCGTAAGCATCTGTCGTGCATTGGCAAGTCCTTCTATATTCGGAGCAGCACGCTCAAGCAGGTTCAGGTCAATAAGAGCCAGTTTAACGACGCCTTTTGCTGAACATATTGTAAGTGCCTTACGATAGGTCTCAAGAGACGCCTGGCTATCTCCGCTTGCAAGCAATGCCAGAGCAAGTTTATAGAGCTGTTTAAAGAGATCCGGCGTCTTTTCCAGAATCTCCCGGCAAATAGAGATTCCGCGCTTTATGGAATCTTCGGCATCTGCGGACTTGCCTTTTTCGAGCAAAAGTAAACCTAATAGAACAGCACTTTGACAGTTATCAAGGGGGTACTCTAATTTCAAAGACTCACGGTAATATTGTTCAGCATCACTCAGGTTGGAGTGGTAATGAAAGGCATATGCAAGATTTAAAAGAACATATGAGATTTGCACATAATCCTCAACGTTTTTTGCGATCTCAAGCGCTTGCAAAAAATATTCGACTGATTTATTAAAATCCTCTTCTATAAAGCAGACATAGCCAATGTTACCAAGAGTCTCTACTTCACCACGCTTGTACCCAGCCTCTCTGGCTATTGACAAAGCCTGCTCATAGTAGTCAATTGCCTTGCGTGTTTCGCCGAGATTTGAATAGACAATGCCAAGTCTATCAAGCCACCATCCTTCAACGCTCCTTTCCTTAATCTCTCTAGCTATCGCTAAAGCCTGCTCATAGTAGTCAATTGCCTTGCGTGTTTCGCCGAGAACCGAATAAGCATCACCAAAGTTACCAAGCAGTGTTCCTTCAAATTTCATCTCCCCAATCTCTCTGGCTAGAGCTAAGGCCTGCTCATAGTATTCAGTTGCCTTGCGTGGATCGCCTTTCTTAAAACAAGCACTGCCAAGACTGCCAAGCTGGTATCCTTTAAGGCGCTTGTCCTCAATCTCTCTGGCTAGAGTTAAAGCCTGCTCATAGTAGTCAAATGCCTTTTGTGTTTCACCTTTATTAAAATAAGCACTGCCAAGACTGCCAAGCCACCATCTTTCATGGCAACTGCCACCATCCTCTCTGGCTATAGATAAAGCCTGTTCAAAGTATTCAATTGCCCTGTATGTTTCGCCGAGATTCGCATAGGCAGTGCCAAAGTAAAGAAAGTTTGCACAAATAGCACCTTTATTGTTGTCGTTTACGATCTTGAGTGCTTGTTCCAAACACAAGAGAGACTTATACTTCCTGCCTATATCCATATATACTAAACTAAGATAGCTGAGGTTCACTATATTAAGATATATGTCTTTTAATTTTCCGATAAGTTGTTCGCGCTTTGCGATCACAGTTTCATGATATCCCCAGCGTTGCAGGTATTTGTAATCTATGCTATCTAACACGCTTTCTGCCTTTTCATATTGCCCGGCGCGCATCAGATGGTCAATCTCCTGCAATTGGGGCTCAAGGTCATTGATTGTTCCCCACTCTTCAGGTTTTAGCTGCTTTTCCCTGAAGAACTCTGCCGCCTTTTGATGAAACCACGAACGGGTAGGCAAGACGGCTTTTTCATCCTTGCCTTTACCATTATCCGATGTTTCACTCTCAGGGATCCTCTCATAGACACATGACCTTATAACCGGTTGCATGTCATAATAGTCATTGTCAAGGATTATGAGGCAGTTCCAAATAAGACGCGCCAATATAGCCGTTAAATCTTGTTCTTTTATATGAGGGAGTAGGTAGTTAATAGCCTCCAGCGGTGTTGATTTCGAAAATATTGATAATGCCGATAAAGCAAGGCGGGCATCTTGAGATAAGCCCTCGATCTGTTGCGAAATAAGTTTTTTAAGTCCCTTTTCGACATTACGATCATGAAAGTCAAACTCCAGAAACAAATTGTCATCTTTAAGAATATTGACTAGCTTTCTACCAGGATAATGGGCGCGAAGGTATCCAATCATTGATACTAGAGCCGCGGGAATGCAATGGACTCGCTTCACAAAAGCCCGCAGCACCTCTTCGTCCTCGTCATCAAGGCCGCATTTGGCACCTTCCTCCTTTAGATAGTCTATCGCATAATCCTCCGGCAGTCCTTCGAGGTCTATCGATTTGATTTTCTGGCTTCCATTAAACTTTGGTATTGCCCGGCTGGTAACGATCAACCTGACGTTATGCTTTATAGCTGCTGCGGCTTCCAGAAAATCACGAACTTCGGCATCCTTTATGCTATCATCGGTGTCAAGCAGGTCTTCGAAGTTGTCCATAACGAGCCATACAGTACCAACTTTGCTAAGCTCTTTGAAAAAAAACTGCAGTTTTCCGGTAGATGTCATCTTGCTTGCGTAAGCGTCCTCAAATTCATCCTTTTTCCCTGCTATTTCGCCGGCCCCGTCAAATATTTTACCCAGGATATTCTTTTCCTCCTTAGCGCATTTAATGTACAATATCCCATGGACGTCATCGGCTTCTATGCTGGTTCTGGGCGCTATCTCATTGAGCACCCTTGTGACCAGTTCTGTCTTGCCATAGCCTCCCGGAGCTATGATCACAACAAGTCGATTGTCATCGCTACGAAGGCAGTGCAAGATCGTGCCCAGCTTATCTTCACGATCTTTAAACAACCCGCTAAGCTGCGGGAGTAGTATAGGGATTCGATCACACTTGTCTGATTTCGGGAGTGGAGGGATTGGATCACACTTGTCTACTTTCGGAGCTTCTGGTGGCTTTGGTGGAAGTTTATCAATCGCATAAATTACTTTATTTGCAAGATCTTTGGGAGTAGTAAAAAATTTAAGTGATTTTTCGAGCTTGAATTCATTTCTCAATGCGTTGATGCGCAATTGATCTTGTGCGTCACCAAAGTGTCTGTGATGCCAGTCCTTTTTTTCGTCAAGCAAAAAAATTAGTGTTGATTTACCTGCATCTGCTGCTTTCCTGTATTCGAGTTCAGTTATTGATTTGCCATAACCGGGAGGAATGAAACCGTAACGCCATGCAAATATTCCAACATAGATATCGCATCTGCTTACATCAGCAAGACATTTATCAACAGGCCGTTTGTCATCCGATACATAATTTTCCATGAATATAGGATCGGTTTGGATCTTTTCCAGTTCCTTAATTACCGCAGCACGATGTTTTTTCAAATCATCAATAGTTGATGAGACATACACCTTTTTTAAATAAGATGATTCGGCACTCATAGTCCCTGTTCCTCCTTTTGCTGACCATCTGGTGGCCTTTGATACTTACCAACCGCAGTCATTACCTTAATTGCAAGATCTTGGGGATCAGTAAAAAAGTTACACGTTGTGACGAGCTTGAGTTTACTTCTCAATTCGTTGATGCGCGATTCATCTTGTGCGTCACCGCAGTATTCGTCAGGCAAGCAGACATTTTCGTCGAGCGTGAATATCAACGTTGGAATCTTTAAATCGATTGCTTTCCTGTATTCGAGTTCAGTAAATGATTTGTAATAACCTTCAGGAATGTCACCGTAACACCTTCCAAAGATCCCAACGTAAATGTCGCAGTTACTTACATCCTCAAGACATTGCTCAATAGGAGATTTGCTCGCCGCTACATATTTTTCCATACAGACCAGTCTGGTTTCCATCTTCTCCAGTGCGTCTATCAGCTCAGCACGATATCTCTTCAAGTCATTAGAAGTTGATGAAATATACACTGATAAATCATGTTTTTTTGTACTCATTTGTCCTCCCATAAGACTGATACGCAAATCACCTGCCCTCGTTTTGCTTAGCGTTTACAATATTAATAAAACATATTATCACTTTCTGATAATGTGTGTAAAGAAAGGGGCTGTTAAAGTGTGAGTTGTTGGGTTTGCCACGGTCAAGTTATTATTATAAATCAAGGGGTAACTCTGCTTATAACGTTATGCTGATGAATATTATAGACAAACAATACACAGAGAGGCCATTTTATGGAGTACGACGTATGACGGTATTCTTAAAGCGTTGTGGCCATAGTATAAACCATAAGCGTGTAGCAAGGCTAATTTGCTTAATGGGACTGGAGGCTATATACCCTAAAAGAAAACTAAGTCGAAAGGACAAGGAGCATATAATATATCCATACCTACTGAAGGAGCTGGAAATAACAAGGAGTAATCAGACAACAAAGTAGAAATCGGCACGCCTCTGGATTATGGGGCTATCCAACAATTCGGGGGTAAGGCAGGGAGGAATAAGCGAGTTAACCTGCACGTCTATTTCTCATGATTCAGGATGAGGATGTTGTTTTGATTAGCAAAGAATTAAAAGACTATTTAGAGGGGATTACTTAAAAAACTTAAAAAGAGCGAAGATAATTCCTATTTGGCTTGCCCAAAATATAAACAACCATCTTAATGTTTCAGATTTGGATTTTTCTATCTCTGCTTTTACAGATTCTATTTTGATTTCAAGATTTGATATATCTTCTTTTGTCGCAAGCCCCTTTTTTGCTTCTGTATCAATTTTATTAATCACCTCAACAAAAGCATCAGTGCCCTCATCGCCTAATTTCTCTCTTAAAGGCCTTGGAATCGTTATTACTGTCATAACTTCTATATCACGCTAAAAATTTCCTGTCATCACCCTTGACAATTCCCTATCGGAGTGGCTAAAGGGTAATTTCTATAGTCAACAATGGTCAACAGCCCTTTTTAAAAACTCCTCAGAGAATCTTTATAGAATGGCTAATTAAAAGGTAATAGCTGGTGCCCTCTGCGAGATTCGAACTCACGACCCCAGGATTAGGAATCCTGTGCTCTATCCTACTGAGCTAAGAGGGCTGCCCACGAAAGTTTACATGTTTTTTGTTTTTATTGTCAAATTAAATTGCAGCTTTGATTTTCTCACAGTTACTACTATGGGCAGCATTTGTTATCTAACTTTTTTCTGCTAAATATGCTAACATAGCTCAGTTTAACTTTTAATATTAAATTTTACTTTAGAATGCGATAAGAAAATGATTAAACGGCTACTTTTAAAAAAAGACATAAATTCGCTTTTATCAGGGGCATTCGATGAGTCCACTGGGCTCAAAAGAGCGCTGAGTACCTTTGAGTTGGTTTCACTCGGTGTGGGTGGAATTGTAGGGGCAGGCATTTTTGTGTTGACAGGTAATGCCGCAGCCCAGTATGCAGGGCCTGCTGTGACGCTGTCTTTTTTGCTTGCGCTTGTGGCCTGTGGTTTTGCAGGGTTTTGTTATGCAGAGCTTGCCTCTATGATACCGGTTGCAGGGAGCGCTTACACGTATGCCTATGCCTCTATGGGCGAATTTATAGCGTGGATAATTGGCTGGGACCTCATCCTTGAATACTTCCTCGGTGCTACCACAGTAGCCATAGGCTGGTCAGGTTACGTTGTCAGTTTCCTGAAAGACTTAGATATCACTTTTCCCAAAAAACTAAGCGGACCTCTCATTTCTTATGATGCCACGCTGCATAGTTGGCATTTAACCGGAAATATCTTTAATTTACCTGCCTTTACCATTATATTTATAGTAACCATCCTGCTGATTACCGGCATAAGAGCCTCATCACGAGCCAACACTGCTATTGTGGTAATAAAGGTTGCTATCTTACTTGTGTTTATAACAACTGGCCTTTTTTACATAAAACCGGAGCTCTGGCATCCGTTTATACCACCAAACACGGGGACATTCGGTTCGTTTGGAATGAGCGGCATACTCAGGGCGGCTGGGCTTGTTTTCTTTGCCTATATCGGCTTTGACAGTGTTTCCACTGCGGCATCTGAGGCTAAAAATCCTCAAAAATCACTACCAGTGGGTATATTAGGCAGCCTTGCTATTTGCACCTTACTATACATATCAGTCTCACTCATTTTGACAGGTATCGTGCATTATTCAAAATTAGGCGGACCTGCTCCCATTGCAACTGCCACTGACGCTATGGGGCTTACGTTTCTGGCCACACTCATCAAGATAGGTGCAATTGCAGGACTTACCTCTGTTATCCTTGTTCTTATCTTAGGACAGACCAGGATTTTTTACGCAATGTCTAAGGACAACCTGCTTCCTCCGATGTTTTCACTTATTCATAAAAGATACAGAACCCCGCACGTGTCAACCATAGTAGTGGGTGTTGCCGCCTCTTTAGCCTCCACCCTGTTGCCGATAGATATAGTTAGTGAGCTTGTCAGCATAGGCACTCTGCTGGCGTTTTTCATTGTCTGCGCAGGCGTACTGATACTTAAATACACCCGCCCTGAAATAAAACGCATATTCAGGGTTCCGTGGGGACCGGTTATACCTGTAGGAGGTATGATTTCTTGTCTCTATCTTATGGCAGCTCTGCCTTCAGGAACATGGTACAGACTGGTCATCTGGCTGATTTTGGGTTTAATTGTTTATTTTACCTACAGTATAAAAAAATCTTCGCTAAATAAGATAACTTAATGTTATCATAAAGCCGCTGATTATGGAATATCTTTTAAAAGCGCTTGACATGCTGATGCACCTCGATAAGCATCTTACTGATTTAACTGCCGTGTATGGGCAGTGGACGTATGCCGTGTTGTTTACTATTGTGTTTTGTGAAACAGGGCTTGTTGTTACTCCGTTTCTGCCGGGGGATTCGTTGCTTTTTGCAACTGGCGCCATATCAGCCCTTGGCACTTTGAGTCCCATAAAATTAGCCGGTACTCTTTTTTTGGCAGCCATCATAGGGGATAATACCAACTATTGGATAGGCCGATTTCTGGGCCCAAAGGTATTCAGCAAGGAGGACTCAATTATTCTTAATAAAAGGCATCTTGAGCGAACCCAGAAATTTTACGAAAAATACGGCACAAAAACTATTGTCATCGCCCGTTTTGTTCCAATAATCAGAACATTTGCTCCATTTGTTGCAGGCATCGGCAAGATGCGCTACAGTAAATTCATCTCATTTAGTCTCTTAGGAGGTTTGCTGTGGATTTCTCTTTTTATTTCCGGAGGATATTTTTTTGGAAACATCTCTGTTGTTAAGAGAAATTTTACAATCGTTATATTTGTTATAATAATCTTATCTGTAATGCCTGCTGTTATTGAGGTTTTGCGGCATAAATTTGAAAAAAGCAATACTCATAAGATAAACTGATTATACTAAAAAAAAGGAGTGAGGATGAAAACGATAGCCTTGTTAGTTAATAAGGGTACTATGCCTATGATGAGTTTTTCCTTAAAAGGCTTTGAAAAGATAGTTGATATCCGGTATGTAAAGGATGTTGCTCAATTAATGCAGGTCTTTTCCATGCAGCAGGAATGTTGTATGGCCATATTAGAAACTAAGATAAACGAAACGCTTATAACGGATTCACTCCCGGAAATACGCAAGAAATTTGAAAATGTAAAATTATTGCTTATTGACTCAGGCGATATAGCACAGGAGCAGATAATAGAGCTGATAAGAACCCATATGTGCCATAGTGTTGTGCTTAAACCCTTTACAGCACAAAAAATCTCAGACAACATATACACACTGTGCGGATTCCCGAAACCAAGTAAATCGTGGTACGAACACACCAAAAAAATAAACTGAAATGAAATAATAAACCACAGATTAACTTGGATGGATACAGATTATGGTGTTAGATTATCCATTCCCATCTGTGGTCAGGAATCTTTTTTCTCAATCAGAAAATCAGTCAACTGCAATTTTTTCTGTTTCAACCCCTTCAGTCTCACGCATAAGAGTGTCCGGCATTTGTTGTTGAATTTCAATGCCTGAATCGTCAGCAATCCCATTATCAGCGGGCAAACCATAGTCATAACGTGTCATATCAGCAAGAGCGAGCATATGTCTTTTTGTAAGGTCAGCTAAGTCTATATACGAACCGTCTGATAAAACAACTTCAAGGCTTACACGGGCTATACCCATTCTGTCAAGACCAATGTCCTTTGCTGCGATATATGATAAGTCTATTTCCTTTTTCCTGCCCCTGGGGCCCCTGTCGTTAATAACGACCACTGTTGACTTACCATTTGCGATGTTTGTTACCCTTACGAGTGTTCCAAAGGGAAGTGTTTTGTGTGCTGCAGTGCGTTTGTTCTTTTGGAAAACCTGGCCGGATGCAGTTTTCCTGCCGTTGTGTCTTTTCCCATACCATGATGCCTTATATGATGCTGCCTCCACACTAATCTCAAAAATTAAAAGCATCGAAACAATACATAAGACTATAGATAGCAAAATTCTTATCCTTTTCATTTTACCCCCTTGCTTATTGGACGAAAATCTGTACCCCAATACAGATTTTAAATTATATTTCGCAGTGAGCTATCTTAGCATATAATTAAGGCTTTGTCAAGAAAAAAATTTTAAGATGTAACATCAATGGCTTGAACAGAAATACCGTTTCGTGTATCATAATTATAACTCTGCTTGTGTAATCCGGGTTAATGAACAAATGCAAAAACTGAGAACACTTAAACTTTTCACCTTTCCTTTTACTGCTATGGGCACATCGTGCACACTTTTTATCTATAGCACTCAGAACCGAGCTAATAAAGCCGCCCAATATGCCATATCTGAGGCCAGAAGAATAGAGGCTCGATACTCAAGATACCGTTCTGACAGTGTTTTATCTAAAATTAACCGTGCTGCCGAGGTTGGTGCCTCTGTTAAGGTTGATGAGGAGACTGCTGCAATACTTGATTATGCGTATTCCTGTTATCTAAAAAGCGGCGGATTGTTTGACATCACATCCGGAGTTTTGCGCAGGGCATGGGATTTTTCACGTTCCTCACTGCCAAATCAACAATCAATAGATGAGCTTTTACCTCTGATAGGTTTGGAAAAAATTATATGGGAATCTCCACGCCTCACATTTACAATTCCAGGGATGGAAATGGACTTTGGTGGAATCTGCAAAGAGTACGCATCGGACAGGGCAGCCGATTTGTGTAAAGAACAAGGGATCAAACACGGACTGGTTGACTTAGGAGGTGATATTACCGTTATTGGCCCAATCCCTGACGATAAACCATGGCACATAGAAATACGCAATCCTGAAACGCCCGACACAGCAATAACTACAGTAGATGTAATAAGCGGCTCTTTGGCAACCAGCGGCAACTATGAGAGATATATGGATGTAGATGGCAAACGATATTGCCATATCCTAAACCCGCTCACTGGCTGGCCTGTATTCGGGTTATCCTCTGTAAGTGTGCTGGCTCCGCAATGCCTTATAGCTGGTAGTGTCTCAACAATTGCAATGTTGAAAGAAAAGGAGGGTATTCAGTGGCTTTCAGACATGGGATTACCCCATGTATGGGTTGATGACAATGGAGTAACTGGAAAGATGCTGCCTGAACTGATATCGCTTTAGATATGTGTAATATTGATTATTTGTCTGCCCCCAAAGGGGGCAGACAAATAATCATTAGGCATAAATATCAATGGATTTTCCGCTTTTCCCATTTTCAGCAGTGTTCTTACCCAGGGTGTCCAATAAGCTAAGGCTTTTTGCTAATGTCTGTGCAGGTGTTGTTGCACTTTTGGGCGCACTTTGCTGTGTGCTCTTACTCTGAACATTTTGAGCTTGAGACTTCACCTTACTGCTTGCTCCTGACGTTACACGTGGCATCCCACCACCTATACTGTTAACAGACATCAGACCCTCCTTTAATACAATTTCTTGCTTATTTACGGACTAGTTAGCTAATAAACCTTATCGGTTTGTTTAGCATAAAACTTTAATTGCTGTTTATGGCTATAATAATTAGAAAAAAACATTTTTAACGGTAACAAATTTTTGAGTTTTTTAGCTTGTAAAAAAATAAGAAGTGTGTTACAATCCTTCGTTAGGAAAGTTTTTTACTATATCAGGAGGGCATAGAAATGCCAAAGATGAAGACTCACAGGGGTGCAGCTAAACGGTTCAGTAAGACTGGCACAGGTAAGATAAAGAGAAACAAGGCCTATAAGAGCCATCTGATGACTGGAAAACCTGCAAATCGTACTCGCAAGTTGAAAAAGTCCGCCATAGTGGACAGCACTCAGCATAAGAACACAGCGAGAATGATACCGTATTTATAGTTTTTTTTTATTATAAATCGTGTAAATAGAAATTCAAATGAAGTCAGGAGGGGTATAAATGCCCAGAGCAAAAGGTGGATTTAAGACAAGACGCAGAAGAAAGAAGCTGCTGGATAAGGCACGCGGTTACTATGGCGGCAGAAGTAAGCTATACAGAGTGGCCTGCGAGGCGGTAGATCACGCCCTTACACATGCCTACACAGACAGGAAATTGAAAAAACGGGAATTCAGAGCTCTTTGGATAATCAGAATAAACGCAGCCGTAAGAGCAATAGGGCTTACCTACAGCAAGTTCATAGCCGGCTTAAAAAAGGCTAACATCGAGCTTGACAGAAAAGTCCTTGCAGACCTTGCACTTAACGACATAGCCCGTTTTAACGAGATAGCAGAATCTGTAAAGGCCAACTTAGCATAGGTGCGTGGATTACCTTGAATTAAGAAATTCATTTCTCAGTGAGCTCCACAGTGTGTCAAACACGGTGGAGTTACAGGCACTCCGCTCAAAATATACCGGCAAAAAGGGTGTAGTCACTCAGAAACTCAAAGAGATGTCAGCTGCGCCCAAAGAGCAGCGGGCGGCACTCGGTAAAGCAGTTAATGAAATCAAAGACTTTATCGAGACACAGGTAAAGGAAAAAGAGACCGCCCTTTCCAAAAAGGACACTCGCAGCTACGTTGATTTAACGCTTCCCGGAGCTTACATAAAGCCAGGCGGCAGGCATCCGGTAAAAATTATACTTAATGAAATCATAGATATTTTTGTTTCAATGGGGTTTGCCGTTGAAGATGGCCCCGAGGTGGAAACCGACTACTATAACTTTGAAGCGCTCAACATTCCTCAAAACCATCCGGCAAGGGATATGCAAGATACGTTTTATATAAAACCGCTGGGGCATACTGCCGCAACCTCAAGCTTGGAATCAAACGTTGTGCTAAGAACTCATACTTCACCGGTTCAGATTCGTGTCATGGAAAAAAAGAAACCGCCCCTTATGTTTATAGCCCCCGGAAAAGTCTATCGTTGTGATTCCGACACATCGCATACACCAATTTTTCATCAGGTGGAGGGACTTATGGTGGATGAGGGAATAACGTTTGCTAATTTAAAGGCAGTGCTTGAGGCTTTTTTGCACATCGTGTTTGGGCCCGATGTGCCGGTGCGTTTCAGACCGAGTTTTTTCCCATTTACAGAGCCATCGGCGGAGGTTGATTTGTGTTGTTTTGCCTGTAAGGGCTCTGGCTGCAGGGTGTGTAAGAACTCAGGGTGGATAGAGATACTGGGGGCAGGAATGGTTGACCCAAGGGTGTTTAATAAGGCAGGGATTGACACAGAGGTATATTCCGGGTTTGCTTTTGGGCTTGGGATAGAAAGAATAGCCAGCTTAAGGTACGGGATTGATGATATACGGCTTTTTTATGAGGGTGATTTGAGATTTCTGAGGCAATTTTAACTTATGCTATTACCGTTTGAATGGTTAGCGGATTTTATCGAAATAACTGAGCCTCCTGACAAAGTCTCTGCTATGCTTACTATGGCAGGGCTTGAGGTGGAGGCTGTTTATGGAGAGGGACACGACTCAGTATTTGAGGTAAACATAACTCCAAACAGGGGGGATTGTCTTAGTGTGTTGGGGTTAGCCAGGGATCTTTCGGCAATAACGGGAAAACCACTAAAATTAAACGACAAAGACAACAGCGTTATACAAACATCAGAAGAAATATCGGTTGAGATAACTGACACTGATTTGTGCATGCGGTACTCGGGGAAAATACTACGCGGGGTAAAAGTTACGAAATCTCCCGATTGGTTGATAAAACGGCTTGAAGCTGTGGGAGTGCGTGCAATCAACAACATTGTGGACATCACAAATTATGTCTTGTTTGAATTGGGGCAACCGCTTCACGCCTTTGATTTACGCAAACTGCGTGGAAACACCATACGGGTAAAAAGAGCAGGCGGGGCGGTTAAAGTACGTGTGCTTGACGGGACAGAGAGAACTGTTACAGGCGACAGCCTGTTAATTTGGGACGGTGAGGGCGCAGTTGCAATCGCCGGTGTGATGGGATGTGAAGGCTCTGAGGTAACTAATGAAACGACAGATATATTTCTTGAGAGCGCCTGGTTTTTACCTGAATCTGTACGTAAAACATCAAAAACACTTGGGCTTCGTTCGGAGTCTTCTTTTCGGTTTGAAAGAGCAACCGATATTGGCGGCACAGTTAGGGCGATAGACAGGGCTGCTGAGCTTATACTTGAGCTTTGCGGAGGCTCTGCAATGACTACCACAGATGTTTACCCACACAGGTACGAACCTGTTAATGTAGCGCTGAAAAGCAAAAACGTTAAAAGACTGCTTGGTGTGAATATTTCCGATGATACGATACGGGGTATTTTGGAACGTCTTGGATTTATCGTCTCAGGCAATAACGGAGTCTTCTCTGTATCAGTTCCCTCGCATAGAACTGACATTGAACTTGAGGCCGACCTTATAGAGGAAATAGCAAGAATTCACGGTTACAACAATATACCCTCTGTGATGCCGCGTGCCGTTGTCAGTGCTAAGGTAAGCAAGCATAAAGAAATATTATTGAGACCGCTAAGAAACCAGCTCAGACAGGCCGGATTTACAGAAACGATAAACTATAGTTTCATGCCACTGGATACGCTGGATACTTTTTTAATACCGGATTGGGATGAAAGACGAAAAGTGGTTGAGGTGCTAAATCCGCTTAGCAAAGAGCAGTCGGTGCTGAGGACTTTCTTACTGCCTGCGCTCATTGAAAACCTTAAATTAAATTTTAACTTCAGGCAAAATGATATACATCTATACGAGGCCGGCACAGTGTTCATAAACGATGGAAACGTGCTTCCAAAGGAGAGTTTTAAGCTCTCAATGGTTTCCTATATTGGAGCAGCTAAGAAATTATGGTCGGATGATACACCAATATTTTATAAATTAAAGGGGATTGTAGATGCGATAAAAGAATCTCTTTGGCCAGCAGACGAGAGGGACACTGAAGATGGGATATTGTTGTCATATGAGCATGATATTGGGCTGACACTTTCTGAGCAGCCTTTTCTTTCCGCTACGAACTCTGGTAGGATTGTGATTAAAAGAAAAAATGATGCGATACCTATCCCTATCGGGTATATTGGTCTCCTTAGCCCTGAGGTTATGCACAAACTTGGTTTAAAGATGCGAAATTCCGCAGTTGGAGTTGTTGAGTTATCTCTTAATGAGATTTTTAATGTAGGTCAATTGCCGTTGAGATACAGGCCATTTCCAAAGTACCCTTCGATAGTGCGGGATGTGGCTATAGTGGTTAACTCGGTTACCAGACCTGAAAAAATATATGAGTCAATCGAGGCTTACAAAAACACGCACAACATCGATTTAATCGAGTCGGTGGAAATTTTCGATGTTTATACCGGAAAATCAGTGGGTGAAGGGAAAAAGAGCATTGCCTGTCATATTGTGTACAGATCGGCTGAAAGAACCCTTGTGGATACGGAGATAGATGATCTGCATGGACGTGTCGTCAGCTTTTTATTAGAAGAAACCGGAGGGTCTCTCAGAAGTTAGGCAGTGTGCATCCTTTGGGTGCGCGAGTTATCTTAAAATAGTGTAAGGAAAATAGAAAATGAAAAATGTGGAAATGTCACTTTCAGGCAATATTTTAACAATAAAGGTTGATATATCAAAAGAATTTGGTTTATCCTCCTCAGGCAAAACCATTATTATAGGCTCAACTGAGGGTAACCAGAGTGTTGACGGAGCAGAAACGGTGAAGGTTGGCCTTAATGTGTACAAAAAGAAATAACTATTCCAAATAACCCCCCAAACCAACTTTAAAAAAGGGTATTCAATGTTACCACAGCGCATAGCAGTGGAGTATTAAAAATGAAAAAAACCACTGTTCATGCGGGTCTGTAAATTTTACGTCCTCCATGCTAAAATTAATTAAAAAATTTCTCTTTCAATGTTAAAATATAATAATTACAAAAAAATGCTTGTTTAATAAAAAACGAGAAAAAAGCCAGCAATAAAGGAGGTCAACATGAAAGAGATATTTAAATATATAGTGGTTCTTGCAGTTGTTATAACACTTTCGTACACTACTGTTACGGAATGTGCGGACAACAGCACCATTGCAAGCCCCTTTGGGTTTCACCCCGCAAGTGTTTACAAAAGTGGATATACTAAAGGAGCCTTTGACGCAGCAAACGATCTTGGCCTGAAATGGACGCGTGAGACCGTGTACGCATATTGGTCTGTAGTTCAACAAAAGCTTTCAGTCAAACAATATGATTTCACCCTCCTCGACAAACAGTTTGGTGCCGTCCCTAAAGGAATAAACATTCTTGGAAACATAACTGCACATGACCTCACCTCAAGCGGATATACAAAAACTGGTTCTTACATACCCACAGACACATCCTCATATGTGGCCTTCGTAAAGGCAGTAGTGGAGCGTTATGACGGTGATGGTACAGACGATATGCCTGGACTCAAAAACCCTGTAAAATATTGGCAGGTGGACAACGAACCAAGTTTAGAAATCGCAGATGGTTTCGCCACCCTGCAGAAAATAACGTATAATGCTATCAAGGCAGCCTGCTCAGACTGTACGGTACTTATGGGGGGTGTACCCGGCACTCCTCCGGCAGATACGTATCTGCAAGATTTCGAGAAAAACTACAAACCCTTTATAACCGAACTTAACGGAAACTACGTGGATGCCTTTGACTTCCACTGGTATGGTAACGCAACCGGTGACTATAAAGGCATAAAAGATGTCTATAACAGTATACGGCAAACACTCGATGATGCCGGCTTTACCTCTGCGCCTATATGGATTACTGAGCTTGGCTCCTATAGCGGCAAACCCTCTGACGAGGATTATTCTCAGACAGAAACTCAACAGGCTGCTGACTATGTAAAGCGCTATGTTTATGCTCTTTCTATCGGGATAAAAAAGGTGTTTGTAGCCTTCGGTATAATCGAGGGTTTTAAAAATACCGACAGTTACTTCGATCACACAGGGGTCATTTACGACGGAGTGGGTACAAATGACATGGGCGTGGGAGTCAAAAAACTTGCCTACTACGCATACAAGAAAATGGTGGAAACTCTTGATGGCTGTGACTGGTCCACTTCTGAAGAGGTTTTACAAGATAACGACATCTACGTGTACAGGGTTCTCAGAAACAATAAACCTCTCTACATAGCCTGGAATGACTCCGGAAACAGTAAATATGTGACCATATCTGAGACCGGTTACAGTACGGCTAAGGTAACGAAAGCCGTACCCCCGTATCTAAACGGAGCTAATGTAGCTAGCTATAATAGTGCCTTTAGTTCAGAAACTCATAACTTCCAGGGAGGGAGTGTATCGGTAAGTGTTGGACAAGTACCGGTTTACATAGAACTTAATTGAACGTAATAAAATCTTGACAAAGATTGTGCTTTAGTGCTAACTTACAATAGTGGTGGAGTAGAAATGAAAAACAAATCGGCTACTGTCGGATGAGGAGATAATGATTTCTTTAATTTGCTTATAAGAGAAAATAACAACACTAACAGTGTGAGATTCCTCTTCATCTCGTTGTATGTGTTGTTTTTTGTTGTAATTGGAGGCTTAAATAGTTACAGCGAAGCTACTGATAATACGATGGCAGCCACAGGCACATCAATTTATACATATATATATGATGAAAGCATTGGCAATCTAGCAATAAGAATTACCTACCCTTCAACTACCCGTTATACGGACGGCGCTCCTGCTATTATCTATACAGCCCCTGTGGTTGCGGGAACTATTAGTTTTTCAGACAATTCAAATATTAATAGCTTGGGCTTTATTGCAGTTGAGTTCTTATGGCCAGGTCAACAGGCACTTGTAAGCAATACCTATATTAAAAGTGACGGCAATTTTGATTATGGTGGCCAAAACTCTATTAAAGCTATGAGAGATATTGTTCGTTTTATTATGGGCCTAAGTAAAAATACTGACGGCAACTATATAGAAGACATCCTGCCGGTTACTCTCCTTCTAAACGATGTGGGTATATATGCTTATTCACAACCGGGAATGGAAGCCACCAATCTTTTAGCTCAATATGGATCCGATGTACAAAAATTAGCATATCTTGTCTTAATGGAATCTCCTACCGAGGATAAATTATATGATCTTGAAACAGGCTATTATGATGCCGATAGCATTGCGCAATATAATCCATATTATAGTTATCCGGACAATTATCGTTCAAGTGGTATAACTCCTGATTACTCAACCATAGGCTGGTGTGTAAACGTTAATCTTTACCCCGAGGGACGTCCATGCTTTAACTCTAAGAGTTCTAATCCTTTTGTTCTTAGAGGCGATTTCCCTACTATTTATGGAAAACGTACATATTCCATGGACTTAACAAATGCTCTCTATAAAAACGTGTTCTCTAATCGCCAATGGCCATCGGATGTAGCCACACCGGATGAAGCAAAACAAATATGGTCTTTTCGTTCAGTTGTTAGTAATTATTCGCTAATTGCTTCGTATAATTTAGAAACTAAAATAATGCTTGTTTTTTGCAGCCACGACCACAGACAAGTAGCAAATGACAAACCACATATACATCAGGCTTATGATGGATTCCATAAAACAGCAGGTCTGTGGGTTAGATTAAACCCGGATAGTTCCTATGTGCTACTGATGGATTCCTCTCTGGATTCCTCCTCTTTGCCTGACAAAGACGCAAACACTGAGCCCTCCGATTGGCAGTATGCAGAGTATTGGGGATATTCCGATTCTATTGGCAACCTTATAGAAAAAGTATCATTTGCCGCAATACTTGAAATGGCAGACAGGGTTTACAACAATGATTGGTCTGTAAATCTAAACAATGTTTTGGTAAACACTGCCCACCCTTATTTGCAATAGTTGTTTTACACAGCAACATTATAGTGGTTGTCAAGATTTTTTACATAATCTCTTTGCGGGTTATACATTCTTTGTCAAAAACTCCTTCAATTCATTTACGGAACCGGCTGTTTTGATAAGATTTTTGAACTCCTCTAATTTATCTAAAGTATTTATAGCTCTTACTATATTCATAAGCTCAAGCCCTGCAAAACCATGTTTGAGTTCAAGTCCTAACTCTATACCTTCAAGCAGCCCTCTCCGTTCACCTTCAAGCAGTCCTTTCTGTTCACCTTCAAGTAAACCCTTCTCCAGACCATCCAAATAAAGCACATCTTTTGTTATGTCAATAGTTACCGGCATTTTCTTAAACTCCCTTAATATCGAGGGTGCAAGGTTTATAAGTATTTTAATGTTTCTTCAACAGTCAGTCCTATGTCTTTTGCTATTTTTTGTAATAACACAGGCGAAACATCGTATCCTTTGTGAAATGGTACAGTCGTACAACGGCCATCTGAATGACGAAATTGTTTATGAGAGCCGCGTTGCCTAACTTCTTTAAAGCCCATTCTCTCAAGAATGTTTGTAACCTTCTGAGGTTTTAAGGCAGGGAATCTGCTCACAAATTAGGCTACTACTACGTTTTGCGTACCAACATATTCAGATACCATTACAGGTTCGCCGTCCTCAAGCAACATTTCGATTACTTCTTTTAAGTTATAATTCAATGCATCCAAGGTTTCAGCCTGTGAGTGTGCCCCGGGAAAACCAGGTATATACCCAACATATAAACCCGTATCAGGGCATCTTTCAATAACAGCCGTATATATTTTCATCTTTATGCCTCAACTATTAAAAATTCTCTTCTACTAATTATAGCAAACTTTAAAACAAAAATACTGTATTTTATATAGTGTCATGTCAACTGTACAAAGTTGGATAAGTACTATTATAGCCTGTCAGGAATGCCAATTAATTAACTTTGTCAATAACCAGAGTCCTTAGCAAAAATATCTGGACTTAGGAACTTAAAGTGTTTATAGTTTCAGATAGCAGGACATCCGGACGAGCATGTATAAATAATTAATGTTTCCCAATAGTCTCCAAATCCTTCATATAATTGTTCATTGGAGTTTGTTTGCCTTGATGTACCTTAAATATGATTTAACCAAGTGATAAAATACAAAGATTTGAGGAATGAAAAAACCTATGAGTCCATCTGTAAGACCAGTTAAACCATCACTTAAACCGCCTAAAAGTTCCATCTCCCCATCAGGGCGGTATCCCTCTTCACCAGGTCTCCATGGCCCTTGGTCTACTCTTATAGACCAAATAAATGGAAAACCACAAGAGGACGTAACGTCGCCATCATGTGATGTTACTGAACCGCGTGGATACCGTATAAATAGAAAAAATAAAATAAAACCAACAATTAAACAAATTATATAAGTCTTCTTATAGTTTGGAACAGGAACTTTTTTTATTCTTAAGAATGACCTAAATATTAATTTAACTATCAAAAATACTACGACTATCAAAAAAGCATAAAATGCAAACATGTAGTGTTCTTTTGGCATATTTCAACTCCTATTTTTCTATTGCCATTGCTTCACCATGAACCGGACAAATCCTTTTCACATCACAGCAACTGCAGCTCTATGCTCCAGGCCACCTATCAACGAACAATATCACTATTGTACAACTATAGGCTCGGGGTTTTAAGATATTAGGAACATAACATCCGGTTGAGTATAGATTGGGTACAAATTCTCTGTCCTCACCCCGCTCAATGTCCCAATAGCACCAACCCAAGCCTCCTATTACGTCACTTTAAGGTACAGTTTTTAAGGCGACTAACTATATCGTCTTCCTGCTACAGCTTCTGGTGGATTCTAAACAAAAAATAAAATTATGTCAAGTAAAAAATTACCACGTGTTTGCCCGACTTTATCACTTGAGAGTCCAATTACATATTAACTAAAACAGAGTATCTTTATAAATCTTTTAATCTGAACATCAGTTTTGCGGGCAGAGCTCGCAGTGAGACTTTTTAAGCGGCGGAACGCCGGTTAAAAATCTTTACCAACAGACACACAAACAACACAAGGGCGCCAGCCGGTCGCCCCTACAAGACCACCCAAACGCTAACACTAAAACGGGGGGTCACGGGGGAATCATTTCCCCGTGCGGGTGGGTTTAAGGGAGGGCAGCGCTCTCCCTTACTTAAATTACCTTATTATTTTACTTTTTTAACGGCTAATCGGTAGTAAGCAAAAAATCTCAAAAAAAATCCCTCATTTATTTAAAACAACACGATACCACATGGCGCAACTCTCCCGTTGGGTTATGAAGGTTGTAAAATTATGACTTGCTGACTATTACTTTGGCGCTACAACCATTATTATGCTCTTTCCATCAAGTTTGGGTTTAACCTCTATGTTGTAGTTACCCTGAAGTTTTTCAACGATATTGTCAAAGATGGCCATGCCATGCTCTGGCCTTATGATTTCTCTGCCTCTGAAATACATTGACACTTTAGCCTTATCCCCCTCACCCAAAAATCCTATCATCTGGTTGACCTTCCTCTCTAAATCATGGTCTGATATACGAGGCCGGATTTTCACCTCTTTAACGTCCGTTGTTTTCCGGTGAGAGTGCTTCTTACTGATTTGATACTTATACTTTCCGAAATCCATGATGCGGCACACGGGAGGATTTGCTCCGGGCGCTACCTCCACAAGGTCAAGCCCCTTTTCCTTTGCTGACCTTATAGCATCCCTTACCGCTACGATTCCAAGCTGCCCTCCCTCAACATCAATTAGTCTTATCTGCGGGGATTTAATCTGTTCGTTTACTTTAACCTTGTTGTTTATTGAACACCTCCTTAAGTTTTACCTTTTATCTCTTTAAGTAAAAAGGACAGAAAATCCTCTTTGCTCTGAAAAGATATATTGTCGCCATTTCTTTTCCTGACAGAAAGAGCGCCGCTCTCTGCCTCCTTGTCTCCTATTATAACGGCATACGGAATCTTTTTTACAGTGGACTGCCGCACTTTATAGTTAATCTTCTCATTGGCCGTATCCTTTTCAACCCTGATGCCTTGTGACTTTAAGTAAGATGACATTTCATCAGCAAAAGGGGCATGACGCTCAGATATTGTTAAAACCGACACCTGTACCGGCGAGAGCCATACCGGAAACGCTCCTGCGTAGTGCTCTATCAAAACTCCGAAAAACCTCTCAAGCGAGCCCATTAGCGCGCGGTGAATCATTATTGGCATGTGCTCCTTATCATCCGCTCCACGGTACGATATGTCAAACCTCTCAGGGTTATTAAAATCCACCTGTATCGTGCTGCACTGCCATTGCCTGTTAAGCGAATCCTTAACCTTTATATCAATCTTAGGGCCATAGAATACGCCTTCACCCGGGTCAATCTCGTACTTTAACCCCATAGTTTCAAGCGCCTTCCTGAGCGCATTAGTTGAAATTTCCCAGTGCTCAAGAGTTCCCACATACTTTTCCGGCCTCGTTGACAGATACACATCATAGTCCTTAAAACCAAATGTGTTAAGCACAAAAATCGTAAAATTAAGAATCGTTAAGATTTCATCCTCTATTTGCTCAGTTGTACAAAATATATGGGCGTCATCCTGTGTAAATCCCCGCACTCGCATAAGCCCATGCAGCACCCCTGAACGCTCATACCGATACACCGTACCCAACTCGGCATACCGAATCGGCAGGTCTCTGTAACTTCTCAGAGAGCTCTTATAAATAGCCACATGAAACGGACAATTCATAGGTTTAAGCTCAAAATCCACACCGTCTATATCCATAGGGGTGTACATGTTTTCTCTGTAGAAGTCAAGGTGGCCGCTCTTTTCCCACAAGTTGATGCGCGCTATGTGAGGCGTGTAGAGGAGTTTGTAGTCGGCCTTGATGTGTTCGTCTTTCCAGAAATCCTCTATGGTTTTTCTAATGATTGCGCCATTTGGGTGCCAAAGAATCAGACCTGAGCCGATTTCCTCGTTTATACTAAAAAGGTCAAGCTCTTTACCAAGCCGCCTGTGGTCACGCTTTTTAACCTCTTCAAGGAAATTAAGGTAATTTTTAAGCTCCTCAACATTTGCAAATGATGTGCCGTAGAGTCTTTGAAGCATTTTATTTTTCTCATCGCCTCTCCAGTACGCGCCGGCAGTTTTCAGAAGTTTAAAGGCGGTTATAAATCCGGTTGAAGGCACATGAGGGCCAAGGCATAAATCCGTAAACCCTCCCTCTTCATACAAACTTACCTCGTCTGCCTCAAGAGCCTCTATTATCTCCACCTTGTAGTGTTCACCTAAACCCTTGAAAAACTCCACAGCTTCCGCCTTTTTCATGACTTTACGGACAAAAGGCGAATTACGCCTTATAAGTTCTGACATCTTTTTTTCTATCTTTACAAGGTCATCCTCTGTTATAGGACGCTCAGTATCGAAATCGTAGTAAAACCCCTCCTCTGTTGCTGGCCCAATGGTTATCTTAACATCAGGAAACAGTTCCTTTACCGCGTGTGCCATTATGTGGGAGGCGCTGTGCCGGTTTAATTTAAGCCCCTCTGCACTCTCTACAGTAACCGGAATTAACTCCGAGGTGTCATCCATATTTTTTATCTCATTGACATCTATAAGAGCAGAACCAACTCTGTAGGCAAGAGTTTTGCTTTTTTTAGCCCTCTTTAAAATCTCCTCTGTGCTAAGCTCTGACTGTCCGTCTTCTGTTATAAGTTTAATACTGTACCTCCATCATTATGAGTTAGATAATAACTTATTCATTTGTGGTATTTCAATAACTATTTTGCAGTAGTTCCTCAGAGCCACAGGACTGAATCGGACAGTGCTCAGTGCTGTTGTCTAACGGCATCCCATCAGGAACACTGTTACATACCACCTGAGATGGTATGTCAGAAAACTCTGTATGCCAAATGCTGGCAATCTGTGTAAGCGTCATCCACTGCACTTTACCGGCAGTTACGTATGGCGCTAAGGTAAGTATATAATTCGAAACTGTGCTTATAAGCATAGGATCCAAAGCTTTCTGGGGGATAAATATAGAGGCCGTGTAAAAACCCATGGGATTTAAGCCGCCATTGTCTTTAGCAATAATCAGATCTTCTATCCCATACACACTGCCGCAGCCGCCGCCAATATAAAGCAACCTCTGAGACGGGTCATGATCATAAAACCCAAATCCATTTGTAGGCTTCCAAGCTCCGAAACTTTTATCATCCAGTGTACTATGGTCGTACGTAGCCGCTCCCCAGAGGTTATCAGCTTGCCAGAAATATGACGGGAACTGTTGGCCGTATATCCCAAATGAGAACTTTTCCCACGTTTGAGCCTCCGGAGGATAATATAAGAACCCTCCTACATTTCTTGAAGGGGTGACACCAAGCAGAGTAATCAGATAAGCTACATCTGCATAGTTATAAGATATCTCATGTGTGTGAGGGTCCACCTCAAATCCTAAATCCTCAACCATCCATCTGACTATGTTCTTACCGTTTGTGTCACTTACCACATCACCAACATCATAATTCAACACAGCAAGCAGATAGTTCCAGTCAGCCTGAAAATTCATCACAGCCCCGCTTGATTTCACCATCAGGGCAAACTCTCTAAGAAGCGCCCGGTTATCTAAATAGTATTGCGGATTATTAAGATAATCAGGGTGGCTATCATCCGGCTCCTCGTTGTGAACGACTATATTTACATAAACCGGTGTAGAAGCGCCCGCTCCATAAACCGGTTCTGTTAAAATAAGAAACATGAAAACCAAATACAATGCCTTTAACACAATCTACCCCCCTCAGAAAGACACTCTGACATCAGTTATGTTGAAAGCACATTAGCATACATATCCCTTACTTCTGCGAACTGCCAGTGTTGGTCTTTTTGCTAATATCATCCTTAGGAGAGCACGTCTCCTGATGGCTGGTCGCTCAGGTTCTTATCCCAAACTTTGGGAAAACAAAAACCTGTAGCACTATCCAGAAAACCAAAAAACCCAGTAAAACCCATACATCTGACATTTATTTCTTACCCTTTACAGTTTCAGAGGGCTTATGTGCAGTCTCGTAATCAACAAACTCTATAACTGCCATCTCAGCCTGGTCTTTTAACCGGCGACGAGTCTTAATTATCCTCAAATAGCCGCCATTTCTTGCGCTAAACCGCGGCGCTATGTCAGAAAATAACTTGGCTACTGTCTTTCTGCAAGGGACATCGGAAAAAGCTATACGCTTTGCGTGTAAATCCCCTCGCTTACCCAAAGTTACCATCTTTTCGGCCATACCCTTTATCGCTTTGGCCTTTGTTACAGTTGTCTCTATTCTTTCATACTCTATCAAGGCAACCAGCAGACTTCTGAATAATGCCTTGCGCTGATTCGCTGTTCTGTTAAAATGCCTTGTAGCTACTTTGTGGCGCATCACTTCCCTCCGTTTTTAGCCAGTAATTCTTTCTTTACCAAATCCATGTCTATTTTCATGTTAAAATCCAGACCCAGACTTAACAGCACATCCCTGATTTCATCCAGCGATTTCTTACCAAAATTCTTCATCTTAAGCATCTCGTTGTCACTTCTTTGGACAAGATCATAGATATACTTTACGTCAGCATTTTTTAAACAGTTCTGGCTTCTTACTGAAAACTCTAGCTCGTCAACTGTCTTTACAAGGTTTTTGTATAAGTCTCTTGTTGCAGACGATACTGGCTGCTCATGATTTTGATACACTGCAGGTTCATCTCCTGCTTCTGCCCTCTCAACAACCGGTTCATCCTCAGACACATTCTCTTGCTCTGCGGATTCCACTACGTCTGCAGCAAAGCTGAAATATCCCATGTGCTTAATCAAAATAGCAGTTGCCGTGCTTACTGCCTCTTTTGGACTTAAATTCCCATCCGTCCATATCTCAAGAATCAACTTATCATAATCTGTTGCTTTACCGACCCTTGTCTTTTCTACATTAAGCACCACCTTCTTAATCGGTGTAAACACTGCATCTATTGCTATAAAACCGATTGGTGCTCCTTCTTTTTTTAAGTCCTCAGCTTGTTTATAACCGCGCCCTTTGTCTATTGTAAGCTCTGCTACAAACTCAGCATCATCGTCCAGTGTGGCTATATGGGCATCTGTGTTTAAAAGCTCTAAAACCGAATCAGCCTCTATATCCTGAGCCGTTACCTCTCTCTTACCAGAAACATTTATCCTGGCTATTATCTCACCGTCTGAATGCAGTTTAAATCTTAGTTTTTTTAAGTTAAGAATTATCTCAACAACATCCTCTTTGACACCCTTTACGGTAGAAAACTCATGGAACACACCATCTATCTTAACAGAAGTTATAGCGGCACCTTCTATCGAAGAGAGTAATACCCTTCTGAGGGCATTGCCAATAGTAATGCCGTAACCTCGTTCCAATGGTTCAGCAATCAATTTGCCATAAGTCTGAGAATATGTCTCCTCTTCCAGGTAAACATTTTCCGGCAGCTGAAAACCACTATTTTCAAGAAACATATTGCCTCCGTTCATCTATCTCGAATAAAACTCTACGATTAACTGTTCCCTGGCAACAAGAGGAATATCATCTCTCTGTGGCACATGCAGTACCTTGCCGCTTAACGACGCTCCATCTAATTGCAGCCATGTCGGCACACCAGCGTGCTGCGCCTTTGATGTATTTTCCTCAAACACTGCCACAGTCTTGCTTTTCTCAAAAACCGCCACCGTGTCCCCTGCCTTTAATCTATAGGACGGGATGTTGACCTTTCTGCCGTTTACGACAAAATGCCCATGAGTGACCATCTGCCTTGCCTGATTCCTGTTTGAAGCAAAACCCAGCCTGAAAGCAATGTTGTCCAGACGTAGCTCAAGGAGCTGAAGCAAAAGCTCACCAGTTATCCCGCGCTTTTTTGAGGCCTCTTTAAAATACCTCCTAAACTGCCGCTCCAAAAGGCCATAAGCCAATCTAACCTTCTGTTTTTCCCTGAGCTGGATTGCATAATCGGAGAGTTTTCCCCTTCTTAAGCCGTGCTGCCCGGGTGCTGTCTTCCTCCTTTCGATGGAACACTTATCAGTGGTACACCTCTGTCCTTTAAGAAACAGCTTCTCATTATCCCTGCGGCATAACCTACAGAGTGGTCCTGTGTATCTGGCCATGCTACACTCGCCTCCT
This sequence comes from Nitrospirota bacterium, assembly GCA_015233895.1. Taxonomy (NCBI): domain Bacteria; kingdom Pseudomonadati; phylum Nitrospirota; species Nitrospirota bacterium. The sequence continues at coordinate 145,604 of JADFXG010000002.1, forward strand.
TTTTGGAGGTTTACACCCATTATGCGGCACAGGAGTTACATCCTTTATTAAATTAACATCTATGCCTGCCGCCTGTATGGCCCTTATAGCAGATTCCCTGCCGGCCCCCGGCCCTTTTATAAAAACATCAATCTGTTTCATTCCCATTTCTATGGCCTTTTTTGCCGCCGTCTCCGCCGCTATTTGAGCCGCATAGGGCGTTCCCTTTCTTGAACCCTTAAATCCCAGGCTGCCTGCCGATGACCACACCAACACGTTACCCGATGTGTCACTTATCGTTACAAGGGTGTTGTTGAATGTTGTCTGCACGTGGGCAACCCCGCTGGCTACACGCTTCTTTTCTTTCTTTGGCCCTTTACGCTTCCTCGGCGGCATTATTTACCTCCTTTTTTCTTGATCGCTGACTTAGTAGGACCCCGTCGTGTTCTTGCATTTGTCTTAGTTCTCTGCCCCCTTACAGGCAGTCCCAGTTTATGTCTTAAACCTCGGTAACAGCCTATATCCATTAACCTTTTGATACTCATAGAGACCTCTTTCTTTAAGTCTCCCTCTACCTTATAGTCTCTGTCTATCACTGCCCGAAGTTTTGCCACATCATCCGGACTCAAATCATTTACCCTCGTATCAGGGTTTACGCCGGACTCTTTGAGAATCTTTCTGGAGGTCGGTCTCCCTATTCCAAATATTCTCGTTAACCCTATCTCCACCCGTTCTTTTCTGGGTAAATCCACTCCTGCTATTCTTGCCATCTTATTCCCTCACATTTAACCTTGCCGCTGTTTGTGCTTTGGTATCTCACATATCACCCGTAGTACACCCTTTCGCTTTATCAACTTGCACTTTGTACATATTGGCTTAACTGATGCCCTTACCTTCACTCTATATCCCTCCTTAACGACGTCCGACCCTTGCCTGCCACAGTTCTGCTAAGCTCAATGTCTTTACGCCAGAATTATTTGTACCTGTACGTAATCCTGCCCTTTGTCAAATCATACGGTGACAATTCCACTAAAACCTTATCCCCAGGAAGTATCTTTATATAGTGAATCCTCATCTTACCGGAAACATATGCCATTACAGCCTGTTTATTTTCCAATTCCACTCTAAACATAGCATTTGGCAGAGCCTCCTGTATCGTGCCCTGTACCTCAATACTATCCTCTCTGGCTGACTCCTTTACCTCATCAGTTGCTTTTTTGTGCTTATCGCTTCTTGACTTCTTATAAAATTTCAATTTTTCAACACCGTCAACACCTCCGGCTCTCCCTCGGTAACCAATACCGTGTGTTCAAAATGTGCAGAGAGTGTCCCGTCCCCTGTAATTGCTGTCCAACCATCCTCAAGAACTTTCACCTCATGCCCGCCAATGTTTACCATCGGTTCTATTGCTAAAACCATACCTCGCTTTAGCCTGGGGCCCTTGTGGGGCGCACCGTAATTAGGTATCTGAGGCTCTTCATGAAGGTCTCTGCCTACCCCATGGCCAACAAACGTCCTAACCACAGAGTATCCGTTACTTTCAACATAACTCTGAATTGCATGTGATATATCTGACACCCTTTTTCCAGACACTGCCTCATTAATTCCCTTATAAAGAGACTCCTCTGTCACTGCAAGCAGTCTCACAGCATCCTGTTTTACCTTTCCAACAGCATAGGTCTTTGCCGCATCCCCTATAAATCCCTTATAAACCACTCCTAAGTCAACGCTCACTATGTCTCCATCCTTCACCACACGTTTAGGCGACGGTATGCCGTGCACTACTTCATTGTTTATCGAAACACACAGACTTGACGGATATCCTCTGTAGCCTTTAAACGCTGGGGTTGCCCCGTGTTGTTTAATTAAACTTTCTGAAAACAATTCTAAATCCTTAGTTGTTATTCCAGGTTTTATAAAATCTCCAATTTTCTCCAATATCTCAGCTACTATTTTAGATGCCTTTGATATTTTTTTAATTTCATCATCTGACTTTATTATAATCACTTAAGCCTTGTTTTAACTACCCTCGTCTTCCTTTCAGTTTTCCCTTTTTAAGAAGGCCGTCGTATGATCTGGTAAGAAGGTGTGACTCTATCTGTGACACTGTATCAAGTGCTACTCCTATTACAATCAGAAGCGAAGTGCCGCCAAAATAAAATGGCACCTTAAACCTGCTTATTAGTATGCTTGGCAGCACACAGACAACGGAAAGGTAGATGGCGCCAACAAATGTCAGCCGTGAAAGCACCCTGAATATGTAATCTGAGGTGTTTTTGCCCGGCCTGATTCCTGGGATATAACCGCCGTATTTCTTAAGATTATCCGATATATCCACGGGATTAAACACTATTGCAGTGTAAAAATAGCAGAAAAACACTATCATCATCACATACATTAAATCATGAAGGGCTGACCCAGGAGACAATTGCTTAGCAAAAGCTTGCACCCATGGCACTGCTATAAAACCTGCGATGGTTGCCGGAAACATTATTATTGAGGATGCAAATATTGGAGGGATAACCCCTGAGGTGTTGATTTTAAGCGGCAGATGTGTGCTTTGCCCACCATAGACTTTCCTTCCAACAACACGTTTAGCATACTGAACAGGCAGCTTTCTCTGCCCTCTTTCCATATAAATTATACCCGCTATAACCGCTATCATCATGACAACCACTATCAGCACCAGTATGATTGATAACTCACCAGCTTTTATGAGTCTGCCAGTGGTTATTATCGCATTGGGAAGCCTTGCCACAATACCAGCAAAGATTATCAGCGAAATACCGTTACCTATGCCTCTTTCAGTTATCTGCTCACCAAGCCACATTATAAAGGCTGTGCCTGCGGTAAGTGTCAACATCGTTAGAATCCTAAAGCCCCAGCCAGGGTGCTGAATGAACTGCCCGTTAGCCATTGTTTCAAGCCCCACGGATATGCCAAACGACTGGACCATGCTGATTACAACTGTGCCATAACGAGTATATTGCGTAATTTTCTTGCGGCCCTCCTCACCCTCCTTTGCAAGCTTTGCAACGGCCGGAATTACCACAGTAAGGAGTTGAAAAATAATGGAGGCGCTAATGTAGGGCATTATACCAAGGGCAAAAATTGTCACTCTGGAAAGAGCGCCACCAGAAAACATATCAAAAAAGCCCATAAGAGCGCCGCCCTTATCGGTAAGAAATTTGCTTAACTGTTCGCCATTTATCCCTGGTGTCGGCACATGTGCACCGATTCTATAAACGATAAGAAGAGCAAAAGTAAATAATACCCTCTTTTTTAATTCCTCTATTCTGAATATGTTTCTAAAACTTGAAAGTGTTCCCAATACCTATACCTCTGCCGCGGCTATAGTACGACGGCCTGTCCGCCGGCTTGTGCTATTTTTTCTTGTGCTGTTTTACTAAAAACATTTGCCACCACCTTCACTGGCCGTGTCAATTCGCCTCTGCCTAACACCTTTAAACCACTGTGGAATTTCTTTATAACCCCCATTTCAAAAAGTGCTTCAGGAGTTATCTCGTTTAAGTCCTCAAGTGCATTTATATCGTCCACATTTATGATTCCATACTCAGTCTTAAAAGGAATATTCTTAAATCCCCTTTTAGGGAGCCTCCTTTGTAACGGCATCTGGCCGCCTTCAAATCCCATTCTTTTACCAGCCCCGGCACGCGCCTTCTGTCCCTTATGTCCCTTGCCCGAGGTCTTGCCACGACCGGAGCCCGTGCCGCGCCCTATTCGCTTTACGCTCTTTGTGCTGCCCTCAGCCGGGCTTAGCTCATTTATATTCACTTTACAGCCTCCAAATATCTCTTTCTTACACTACCGAACAGGTTAATCTCCCTGCTGCCGATACTTTTTTTCTTTTAACTTTTAGTTTGCAAGACCTCTACCGTAAGTAAATGTGACACCTTGCGAATCATCCCTCTTATAGCTGGGATATCCTCTTTCACCACCACCATACCGGGCTTTCTTAGGCCAAGTGCCGCCAGAGTCCTTCTCATTTGCTCCGTTAATCCGGCATAGCCCCTCTTTTGCGTTATCCTGTACATCACTTACCTGCCTCTTTAGCGTGATAATTTTCATCAGTACGCCCGCGTAATTTCAACACTGCCTCGGTATCTTTTAACTTTGTCAATCCATCAACCGTAGCTCCTACTGCGTTGAAAGCATTTGTGCTACCTACTGATTTAGCCACTACGTTATGAACGCCAGCCACTTCTAAAACAGCTCTTACAGGACCGCCGGCTATTAACCCTGTTCCCTCTTTGCCAGGATTTAGCACAACCATTCCAGAGCCGCAGTAGCCAATTATCCTGTGAGGTATCGTACCATCTTTAACAGGAAACTTAAGAAGCCCCTTTTTTGCTTTCTCAACTGCTTTTCGTATAGCCTCAGGCACTTCATTAGCTTTACCCTTGCCAACTCCAACTATTCCATTACCATCTCCCACTACAACAAGAGCGCTAAATGAAAATCTGCGTCCGCCTTTAACAACCTTCGCCACCCGGTTTATAAAGACCACCTTTTCCTGTAAGTCCAACTCTTCGTGCTCTATTCTACCCACTATGCCTCCGGTTCAATTTTGAATTAAAACTCAAGACCTGCCTCTCTGGCTGCCCGAGCTACGGCCTCAACTCTGCCATGATACTTAAAACCGCCTTTATCAAAGACCACCTTCTGGATTCCCTTGTCCTTAGCACGTTTGGCTATAATATCACCTATCAGGCTGGCAGATTTAACATTACCCTTATGGCTTGCCGACTGCCGCATTTCTTTCTCCAGTGTTGACGCACTCACAAGCGTACGCCCTACCGTGTCATCTATTATCTGGGCATACATATGGTTTAAGCTTTTATAGACAGTTAGCCTCGGTCTTTCCTGTGTACCAGTAACCTTCTTTCTTACTCTTAAGTGTCTTCTTTCCCTTAATTCTATCTTATCTCTGTTCAATTTCTGGCTTAGCCTCCTTTGTAACCCGTCTCTACTTAGTGCCTGTCTTGCCGGGTTTTACCTTTATGACCTCTTCAGCATACCGTATGCCCTTTCCCTTATACGCATCCGGCACCCTGATACTTCTTATATCTGCCGCAAGCTGCCCAAGCATCTCCTTATCAGTTCCCATCAGAACCAGCTTAGTCTGCTTTTTATCGACCTCTGCGGTTATTCCGGCTGGCAGCGTCATCTCTACAGGATGTGAATAACCTACAGTGAATTCTATCTTATCTCCTTTAACCAGTGCCCTGTAACCAACGCCTACAAGTTCCATGTTGCGTGTAAATCCTGCGGAAACTCCCGTGCACATATTACTTATGAGGGTTCTTGTAAGCCCGTGAAGCGATCTGTGCTCTTTGCTGTCACTTTGGCGCTGTACGGTTAAAGTGTTTCCGGATAGCGTTAATGCCACACCCTCTGGTCTGCGCCAGTTTAATGTTCCTTTGGGTCCGGTTACAACCACCTCGGGGCCTTCTATCTTAACCACTACACCAGCCGGTATATCTATCGGTTTTCTTCCTACTCTTGACATCTCTCCATGCTCTCCCTGTCAAATTCTCCATATAGAACCTGGGGCATTACAATTGCCCCGGTATTTACCAGATATGGGCTATTACCTCACCGCCCACTTTATCCTGCCTGCTTGTATTATCCGTCACAATTCCCTTAGGCGTACTGAGTATTGCAATACCAACGCCTCCCATCACACTTTCAACGTCCTTGTAACCCCTATATACTCTGCGGCCCGGAGTGCTGACTTTTTGGAGTCCGGTTATAACGCTTTTGTTTTCAACGTACTTCAAAGACACTCGCAACACTCCCTGCTTTTTATCCTTTAATATCTTATAAGCCCGTATAAAACCCTCTTCTTTCAATAACTTTGCTATTTCCAGTTTAATCCGGGACGCCGGTATATCCACCTTCTCAGCCCGTATCATTATGGCGTTTCTTATTCTTGTCAGCATGTCTGCTATTGGATCTGTCATCATGATCTGATTACCCCTACCAACTTGATTTTACCACACCGGGGACTTTCCCCTGTAGTGCCAACATTCTAAAACATATACGGCAAAGGCCGAATTTCCTCAAATACCCACGAGGTCTCCCGCACAACTGACACCTGTTGTATGCCCTCACTTTAAACTTTGACGGCCTCTTACACTTCTCTCTCATACACGTCTTTGCCATTTACCCTCCAATTCCATCTTCACACACACATGCCCCATCTATCAATTCTGAAAGCATTAATCCCTAAAGGGCATTCCAAACTCTTTGAGCAGTGCCTTGCACTCCTTGTCGTTTCTTGCCGTTGAACACATAACTATGTTTAGTCCGTGGACTGTGTTAACTTTATCGTAATCTATCTCGGGAAAGATAAACTGCTCTCTGACCCCTGTTGAGAAATTGCCTCGTCCGTCAAAAGACTTACCGGATATACCCTTAAAATCCCTGATTCTCGGTAACGAGAGCGTTATAAATCTGTCCAGAAACTCGTACATCATATCCCCGCGCAGCGTTACCATACAGCCTATTGGCATTCCTTTTCTTAACTTAAACCCTGCTATAGACTTCTTAGCTTTTGTCACAACCGACTTTTGTCCGGAAATCGCTTCAAGCTCTTTCTGGGCTGCATCGAGAAGTTTTATATCCTGTATAGCCTCGCCAAGTCCTACATTTAGCACCACCTTGGTAAGACGCGGTACCTGCATTATGTTTTTATATGAAAAGTCCTTCATCAACTTAGGTACTATTTCCTTTACGTATTTATCCCTCATCCGCACATCCATAACGTTTAATCCATAACCTCCTTGCATTTCTTGCAAACCCTGACCTTCTTACCACCCTCAAGCACTATAGTGCCCACTCTGGTTGGTTTGCTGCAACGGCTGCACAAGAGCATCACTTTTGATATATGCAGCGGGAACTCCTTCTCTATTATGCCACCTTGAGTATATTTCTTATTTGGCTTCATGTGTTTCTTTATTATATTGACATTTTCTATTAACACACTGTCTTTATCGGGCAGGCTCTTTATAACACGGCCTCTTTTCCCCTTTTCTTTGCCTGTTAACACAATAACTGTGTCTTCTTTTTTTATGCTAAGTCCCATATTATCTCACCACCTTACAATACCTCTGGCGCCAGTGATATTATTTTAGTAAATTCCTTCCACCTTAATTCCCTTGCCACAGGGCCAAATATACGTGTCCCTACAGGTTCAAGAGCCGCATTAATTAAAACCGCAGCATTTTGTTGAAACCTTATATATGTACCATCAGCCCGCCTTGTCTCTTTACGGGTTCTAACAACAACAGCTTTGGCGACTGAGCCCTTTTTAACGTTACTTAACGGTATCGCCTCCTTTACACTTACCACGATTATATCGCCTATACGGGCGTACCGCTTCTTATATCCGCCAAGCACTTTTATACATTGGACTTTTTTGGCTCCGGAATTATCCGCCACATCCAACACCGTCTCAACCTGTATCATCAGTGTGCTCCTTGTTTTCCTGTTTATTTACTACTACCCACCGTTTTGTCTTACTGATAGGTTTGCTCTCCACCACCGACACCGTATCGCCTACCTTACACATGTTCTTTTCGTCATGTGCTTTGACCTTTAACGTGTGTTTCATTGTCTTTTTATAGAGCGGATGCTGGTATAAGGACGTTATGGCAACTGTCACAGTCTTGTCCATCTTATCGCTAATCACATCTCCGGTATAAAGCTTCTTAGGCATTTCTTTTTCCCGCCTTAAGTTGTGTTTTTATAGTCAACACCCTTGCAATGTCCTTTCGTACGGCTTTACACCGCATTGGGTTTTGTATCTCGCCGGTTGCGCTTTGAAACCTGAGATTGAAAAGCTCCTTCCTCAGTTCCCGCTCTTTTACCATAAGCTCATCCTCAGTAAGGGATCTTAATTCTGCCACTTTTTTCAAATCACAGCCTCCTCTCGCCGTACAAATTTAGTAGATATAGGAAGCTTAAATGAGGCCAGTCGCATGGCTTCTTTTGCTATCTCCTCAGTTACACCGGATACTTCATAGAGCACCCTGCCGGGTTTTATCACAGCCACCCAGTACTCAAGATTACCCTTTCCTTTACCCATTCTTGTCTCAGCAGGCTTTTTAGTTATAGGCTTATCAGGAAAAATCCTTATCCATAGCTTACAGCCTCTCTTAGCATATCTGGTAATAGCCACTCTGGCAGATTCAATTTGTCTGCTGCTTATCCAGCCAGGTTCAAGAGCTTTAAGGCCAAATTCACCAAACGAGACCTCTGAGCCGCGCATGGCCTTACCATTCATATTACCCTTCATCATCTTTCTGTATTTTACCTTCTTAGGCATCAACATGTCGTGTACTCCTTACCTCTCATTATCCCCATCTCAGGCTGCGCCCTTTGTCTCCGGCAGCACATCACCTTTATAAATCCACACCTTTACGCCAATTATCCCATACGTTGTCTTTGCACGTGCTGTGCCATAGTCAATATCAGCCCTGAATGTATGAAGTGGCACACGCCCTTCTTTATACCACTCGGTACGTGCTATTTCTGCTCCTGAAAGACGTCCTGCACAGGCTATCTTTACTCCCAGAGCACCGAACCGAATAGAAGACAAAACTGATTTTTTCATAGCCCTGCGGTATGCCACACGCTTTTCAATCTGCATTCCTATATTTTCCGCTACCAATTGAGCGTCAAGTTCTGGTTTTCGAATTTCTTTTATATCAATGCTCACTTGCTTTGTAATAGATGACTCAATAGCTTTTTTGAGGTTTTCTACCTCAATACCCTTCTTTCCAATGATTATTCCGGGACGCGCCGTGTGTATTATGATCTTTATCTTCTGTCCGGCACGCTCAATTTCAACCTTACTTATACCTGAATGGTACAACTTTTCCTTTATATACTGCTGTAACTTTAAATCCTCATGCAATTGCTGGGCATAAGCACTCTTACTGTACCACTTAGAATCCCACGTCTTTATAATTCCTAGTCTGTTACCTATGGGATGTGTCTTCTGGCCCAAAAGCCACCTCCATCACTCTGATAGAACCACTGTTATGTGGCTCGTTTTTTTCTTGATTACATTAGCCCTGCCCATTGCCCGCGGCATAATGCGCCTCATCATAGGCCCCTCATCGACATACACACGCAGAAGCTTCATATTGTCAGGGTCTGCGACATCATGTTGCTCAGCATTTGCCATTGCCGATTTCAGCAGCTTTTTTATTAGCACTGCCCCTCTGTAGGGCATGTACTCTAACATCGTCATGGCCTCCTGAGCCCTCTTACCGGCTATCAGCCTTACAACTCGCCGCGCCTTCTGCGGCGTAATACGTGCATACCGTAATAGTGCTTTTGATTCCATAATATTTATTTACCTTTTACCGAAGTAGATTTTGCTGTTTTTGCAGATTTATCAGCACCAGAATGCCCCTTGAAAGTCCGCGTCGGGGAAAACTCACCAAGCTTATGACCTATCATATTTTCTGTCACATATACCGGTATAAACTTTTTACCATTATAAACTGCAAACGTATAACCGATAAACTCAGGCACTATGGTTGAGCGCCTTGACCATGTTTTAACAATCTTCTTCTCGCCGCTTTCTTGTAATTTCGTTATCTTAAACAGCAACTTTTCCTCTACAAACGGACCTTTTTTTACTGACCTGGGCATACGTGCTCCCTCTTATTTCCTTCTCCTGACAACAAACTTGTCAGTGCGTTTGTTTTTCCTTGTTTTAATCCCCTCAGGCGTACCCCATGGCGTACAAGGCGGCCTGCCGCCGGAACTCTTACCTTCGCCGCCACCAAGCGGATGATCTATCGGGTTCATGGCAACACCTCTTACTATAGGTCTCTTACCTTTCAACCTGTTCCGCCCTGCCTTACCAATGGATATGTTTTCGTGTTCAGCATTGCCAACCTGTCCTATAGTTGCCATACATTCCATAGGTACCAGCCTTACCTCACCGCTGGTTAACTTCACCTGGGCATACCCTTTATCTTTTGCCACTAACTGAGCCTGTCCTCCGGCACCTCTTATTAATTTGCCGCCCTGACCAGGCTTTAACTCCACATTGTGAATTACTGTGCCTATTGGAATATCTTTTAGTTTCAGAGCATTACCTGGCTTGATCTCTGCCTCGGCACCACTCATTACGTCATCGTTGACATTTAAACCCATAGGCAAAATTATATAGCGTCTTTCACCGTCTTTATACTTTAGCAGAGCTATTCTTGCTGTCCTGTTTGGATCATACTCAATGGTTTCTACCTTTGCAGCAATTCCTGTCTTATCCCTTTTAAAGTCAATTATTCTGTACTGTCTTTTTGTGCCTCCACCTCTGTGCCATGCCGTAACACGGCCTGTGTTGTTTCTACCGCCAGCTTTCTTCACCGGAGCAGTCAATGGCTTATAGGGCTTTTCTGCAGTTACATTATCAAAATCTGAAACAGTCTGAAAACGTCTGCCTGCCGATGTCGGTTTATATCTTCTTACTCCCATTTAAACACCTTCTATAAAGTCTAACTTTTCGCCTTTTCCAAGTGTAACTATGGCTTTCTTTATCGTCTGAGTCATACCTATAGACTTACCATACTTTTTCCACTTGCCAGGCTGTGTTATTGTTGACACTTTAACCACCTTGACCTTAAAAATCTCCTCAAATGCCCTCTTTATCTCTATCTTATTAGAAGACATATCAACCTCAATCAAAAGCTTACCGTTTAGCTCTTTAATAAAGGTACCCTTCTCCGTAAACATGGGCCTTTTAATTATCGTGTATGCGTCCTTCATCGTTTAACCCTTTTACTGAATTTAGTGCGTCTTTTGTTAATAACAAAAATTCATGGTTTATAATATCATAAGTATTGATGTCTTGTACCCTGACCACCTTAACGCCCACTATATTTCTTGAGGAAAGCACAAGTGTGTCGTCCTTTTCAGGCACCACTATCAGTACTTTTTTATCCACAAGACCTATATTTTTTAGTATCTCCAGGACCTCTTTAGTTTTTGGCTTTGCTATCTGAAAAGCATCTAGTATAAATATATTGCCAGTGCTGCTTTTTTCTGACAGAGCAAGCCTTACAGCAAGACGGCGCAGCTTCTTATTTACTTTGTAGGAATAATCCCTTGGCTGCGGGCCAAAAACTGTTCCGCCGCCTTTCCAAAGCGGTGACCTGATACTGCCATGTCTTGCCCGTCCGGTGTGTTTCTGCTTCCACGGCTTTTTTCCGCCGCCACTTACCATACCTCTGGTCTTTGTTGCATGGGTTCCCTGCCTTTGATTTGCCAGATAATTTTTCACAACGTCGTGTAAAATATCAGGTCTGGACTCAAGGCCAAAAACATCCTCAGGCAGTGCCATACTTTCCATTTTATTATTATTTTTATCTCTTATCTCAATCTCTAACATGTCTGCTTAGCCCTTGTCATCTTAAGTTGCAGGCTTTAAAAACCCTTCCTTATTTCCACTATATCGCCCTTTGCTCCGGGCACCGCACCCTTAACTATTAACACATTTTGCTCTGCCCTGACTCCTACTATAGTGAGATTTCTAACCGTAACTCTCTCTGAGCCCATGTGTCCAGGCATTCCCTTATTTTTCCAAACCCTTGAAGGAAACGAACTAGCACCAATTGAGCCCGGCGCTCTGTTAAACATCGAACCGTGGCCGCCAGGACCTCCGGCATAATTATGCCTCTTCATTACTCCCTGAAAGCCCTTTCCTTTTGACACTCCTGCTACCTTTACCACATCGCCTGCTGCAAATCTATCCACTGTTACAAAGTCACCTACTTTCAGTCCGTCTATTGGAAACTCTCTGATTACCCGTGTTGGCTTTAGACCTGACTTCTCAAAAATTCCCTTCATAGGCTTGTTAGCCTTCTTTGTCTCTATAAAGCCAACCTTCACAGAATCATACCCATCTCGTTCAACGGTCTTTATCTGGATGACACTACACGGACCTGCCTCTATTAAAGTTACAGGCACAACGTTCCCTGTCTCTGTAAATATCTGGGTCATTCCCAACTTTCTGCCTATTATACCGGTTCTTTCAGCGTTCATAGCTTTATCTCCACATCAACTCCGGCTGCTAACTCTAACTGCATAAGGGCATCCACTGTCTGCTGAGTTGGGTCATGAATATCAATCAGCCGTTTATGTGTCCTTATCTCAAACTGCTCTCTGGACTTCTTATCCACATGAGGCGACCTCAAAACAGTGAATTTCTGAATATGCGTTGGCAGCGGCACAGGCCCTGCTATTCTTGCGCCTGTTCTGTGCACAGTGTCAACAATTTCCTTTACAGACTGATCAAGCAGTCTGTGGTCAAATGCCCTTAGTTTTATTCTGATTTTTTCGTTCAAGTTCCTACTCCAAAACCTCTGTAACAACACCGGCACCAACTGTTCTGCCACCCTCACGAATTGCAAAACGCAGTTCCTTTTCCATTGCTATCGGCGCTATTAACTCCACTTTTATGCTTATGTTATCACCAGGCATTACCATCTCCACTCCCTCTGGCAGCTCACACACTCCTGTCACGTCTGTCGTCCTGAAGTAAAACTGCGGCCTGTATCCCTTAAAAAACGGCGTATGTCTGCCGCCCTCCTCCTTTGTCAACACATATGCCTCTGCCTTAAACTTAGTGTGCGGCGTTATGCTGCCAGGTTTCGCTAACACCTGGCCCCTTTCTACCTCATCTTTGCCCACTCCTCTTAAAAGCGCTCCTATGTTATCTCCGGCTCGCCCCTCATCAAGAAGTTTCCTAAACATCTCCACCCCGGTCACTACCGACTTTCTTGTGGCTGATATCCCCACTATCTCTACATCCTCACCCACTTTGACTATGCCACGCTCCACTCTGCCTGTTACTACCGTCCCTCTGCCGCTTATTGAAAATACATCCTCTATCGGCATCAAAAATGGCTTATCCAACGGCCTCTGTGGCTGTGGTACATACGCATCCACCGCATCCATCAGTTCCGCTATACACTTGTACTCGGGCGCTGACGGCTCTGTTGCCGTGCTCTCTATTGCCTTTAACGCACTGCCCTTTACTATCGGTATCTCATCCCCGGGAAACCCATACTTACTCAATAGCTCTCGTATCTCAAGCTCCACCAGCTCAATGAGCTCAGGGTCATCCACCATGTCTGTCTTATTCATAAACACCACTATACAGGGCACTCCCACCTGCCGTGCCAACAAGATGTGCTCCCTCGTCTGCGGCATAGGGCCATCAGCGGCACTCACCACTAGGATTGCCCCATCCATCTGTGCCGCCCCGGTTATCATGTTCTTTACATAGTCAGCATGCCCAGGACAGTCCACATGCGCATAGTGCCTGTTGTCCGTCTCGTACTCAACGTGCGCCGTTGCTATTGTTATACCTCTTGCCTTTTCCTCCGGTGCATTATCTATCTGATCGTAGGCTGTAAACTTCGCCTGCCCCTTCATTGCCAACACCTTGGTTATCGTCGCCGTCAGTGTTGTCTTACCGTGGTCAACGTGCCCTATCGTGCCAACATTGACGTGCGGCTTTGTCCTTTCAAACTTAGCCTTTGCCATCTCTTCTCTACCTCCTTAGTTTCGTGTCTTTTCACAGACAGCCGAATCTGAAGTTTATCTTAATATATTTTTAATAATTCGCTATATTACTGACGAAAGTAGGTATCTTAGCAGAGATTTTACCATTTGTCAAGTAAAATATTTAAAGCCCCTTAATTTTTTTTATTACCTCTTCAGCTACACTTTTAGGGAGCTCCTCGTATAACGCAAGCTGCATTGTATAGCTTGCCCTACCCTGACTATTTGACCTTAAATCAGTTGCATAACCAAACATCTCTGACAGAGGCACATGAGCCTCAATGACCTGAGTCTTACCTCTTTTATTTATCTGATGTATCTTTCCTCGCCGTGAATTGAGGTCTCCTATGACATCCCCCATGTAATCCTCAGGGGTCACTACCTCGACACTCATTATAGGCTCAAGAAGCACAGGTTTTGCCCTGGAAACAGCCTCCTTTAAAGCCATTGAGCCTGCAATTTTGAAGGCCATCTCTGATGAGTCCACCTCATGGTAGGATCCGTCATACAGAGTGGCTTTTACATCCACAAGGGGATATCCGGCCACAACACCAACATTGATGGCCTCCCTCATGCCTGCCTCTACTGCTGATATATATTCTCTCGGCACTGATCCGCCGATTATCTTATTTTCAAACTCAAACCCTTTACCTCTCTCAAGAGGTTCTATCCTTATCTTTACGTGGCCATACTGACCCCTGCCCCCGGTTTGCCTGATGTACTTACCCTCGGCATCGGCACTGTCCTTTATGGCTTCTCTGTATGCTACCTGTGGTTTTCCAACATTTGCGCCAACCTTAAACTCTCTGATCAGGCGGTCTGTGATTATCTCAAGATGTAGCTCGCCCATACCGGATATAAGAGTCTGTCCGGTTTCCTCGTTATATGACATCTTAAAAGATGGGTCTTCTTGTGTAAGTTTTCCCAGCGACTGAAACAGCTTATCCCTGTCGTCTTTAGTTTTAGGCTCTATCGCTACCGAGATAACAGGCTCCGGAAACTTCATAGACTCAAGTATGACCGGACTCTTCTCAAAGCAAAGAGTGTCGCCGGTAAGTGTATTTTTAAGCCCTACTATGGCCGCTATATCACCGGCACTTATCTCATCTATCTCTTCGCGCTTATTAGCGTGTATTCTTAATAGCCTGCTGATTCTTTCCTTTTTTGCCTTTGTGGAATTATACACGTAAGAACCACTTGCCAAAACTCCTGAGTAAACCCTTATAAAGGATAACTGCCCAACATATGGGTCAGTCATTATTTTAAAAGCAAGCGCAGCAAAAGGCTCATCATAAGAAGCCGTGCGGATGGCCTCGCTATTGTCATCGGGATTTATCCCTTTAATGGCTTCAACGTCAAGCGGCGATGGCAGGTACTTTATTATACCGTCAAGGAGCATCTGTACACCTTTGTTTTTAAATGCCGCTCCGCACAGTACAGGAGTTATCAGTCTGGCTGCCACACCTTTTCTTATTGCCTCATTTATCTCCGGCTCCGTTATCTCTTTCCCGTTTAAATATTTTTCCATTATTGCATCATCAAGCTCGGAAACAGACTCAAGGAGTTTTTCTCTGTACTTAAGGGCTAATTCCATTAACTCGGTTGGGATCTCATCCTCTACGTAGCTTGACCCCAGTGCCTCGTCATCAAAGTAATAGGCCTTCATTCTAACCAGATCAACCGGCCCTCTGAAGTTTTCCTCTGAGCCCATAGGAATCTGTAAAGGAACCGGATTTGCCCCCAACTTTTCCACCATAGAATCCACAGACATGTAAAAATCTGATCCCATTCTGTCCATCTTATTAAGAAACGCTATTCTTGGGACTTCATACCGCTCAGCCTGCCTCCACACTGTCTCTGTTTGAGGCTCCACCCCCGATACGGAGTCAAGCAGTATTACTGCCCCGTCAAGAACCCGAAGGGATCTTTCCACCTCTATGGTGAAATCCACATGCCCGGGTGTATCTATTATATTAATCTTGTTATCTTTCCAATAACAGGTAGTTGCCGCAGAGGTTATCGTTATTCCGCGTTCCTGCTCCTGAGGCATCCAGTCCATCACGGCAGTGCCGTCGTGAACTTCTCCTATTTTATAAGTAACTCCGGTGTAGTAGAGAATTCTCTCCGTAGTCGTTGTTTTACCTGCGTCAATATGAGCCATAATGCCGATATTGCGGGTTTTTTCAAGTGAAAATCGTTCAGACATTTATTTGTATTACCATCTGTAGTGAGCAAAGGCTTTATTAGCTTCTGCCATTTTATGAGTATCTTCTTTTTTCTTTATAGAACTTCCAACACTGTTGAAAGCATCAACAAGTTCGCCTGCAAGCCGGTCGGTCATCGTTTTTTCATTACGGCCTCGGGCATAATTAATTATCCACCTGAAGGCAAGAGCGAGCCTTCTCTGGGGCCTTATTTCTACAGGCACCTGATATGTCGCCCCACCAACCCTGCGGGGTTTTACTTCTATAAGAGGTTTAACATTCTCTATAGAGGTTTTAAACACCTTCAGAGGATCCTCGTTTGTTTTGGTTTTAATGACATCAAAAGCACCATAACAGATTCTCTCAGCTATCGCCTTCTTGCCATCCTCAACCAGTATGTTAATAAACTTTCCGACCAGCTTGCTATTATATAAGGGGTCGGGCAATATTTCTTTTTTCTCAGCTACTCTTCTTCTTGGCATTTCCTAATCCTCATTATTTAGGCTTTTTGGCTCCGTACTTAGAGCGCCCTCGTCTTCTGTCGGCAACACCGGTAGTATCAAGTGTTCCTCTTATTATATGGTACCGCACACCTGGAAGGTCCTTTACACGTCCTCCCCTAATCAACACAATCGAGTGCTCCTGCAGGTTGTGGCCAACCCCAGGTATATAGGCTGTTACTTCAAAGCCGTTTGTCAATCGCACTCTGGCAACTTTTCTCAATGCCGAGTTCGGTTTCTTGGGCGTAGTAGTATAAACTCTCACGCACACTCCCCTTCTCTGAGGACACTCCTCTAAAGCTGGACTCTTGGTCTTCTTTATGACCTGCTCTCTACCTTTCCTGACTAACTGCGATATAGTCGGCAATGTTCCTCCAAACTAATTTGTATTAGTATTTTTCACAAAGGTGAATTATAAAACAGAAGTTTTAACTTTGTCAAGTATAAATTTACTTTTTTTAGAACTTAATTTTTTGGTATCTCCCTAAACAAATTAATATCATAAAACCGTATCATGGAAAGATTATATATAATCTAATATTAGAAAGTAAAGCACTCAAAAAAAATAATTGAATGCAGTAAGCTCCGGAAATGAAACATTGAATTCCTTCTTTCGGAGTTAACACAATAAGCTTTTGCATTATTTATTGATATATAGTCACTGAAGATTTCTAAAAATTGACAAAATATATGTTATTTTAATAAAATCACTTGAGTGTGAAGTAAGGATTCACTATTATGTTAATCCTAAAATAAAGTATCAAGGAGGCATGGATATGGAAAACACTATTATTGAGGGTAAAAAAATTCTTACATTAGCAGAAGTTAACGCAAGGCTTGCTGAAACTGACAAGCTAATCAAAAATCATGCTCTGTACTCTATAGGCGTTGGTCTTATACCGATGCCTGTTGTGGATTTTGTTGCATTAAACGCCCTGCAATTAAATTTGATCCGTAAGCTGTCTAACCTGTATGATGTACCGTTTCTAAAAGAAAAAGGCAAAAAAATGATAGGCACTCTTATTGGCAGCGGTATTCCTGTAGTATTGTCCAGCACTGTGGCAAGTTTGCTTAAATTCATTCCAGTCATAGGTTACACTACCGCTTCACTCAGCATATCAATAGTAGGCGGAGCCTCCACATATGCTCTCGGTAAGGTTTTTGTGCAGCACTTTGAATCAGGCGGCACTTTTCTTGATTTTGACCCGATGGCAGTTAAGGAGTACTTCGCTAAGGAATTTAAAGAAGGCCAGGGTCTTTTAAGTGAATTGAGCGGGAGTGCCACTCGTTAAAATTATCCCCCTGTCAAAGCCCGGCTCAAACACATCGGTCAATGACGGCAGGATAGATGTCTCAGCTATTGTCAAGGACTGTATTGCAAGTGTCCTTGACAAAAAGGGGTTAAGCAGTTTTTCAGAGGACACTCCCTTTGTGGAAATAGGGGTTGATTCTTTGGGACTTACTGAGATAAGTTCAAAACTGGGGCAGCAATTAGGTGTGGATATTGATGAAACCGCTTTTTTCCAGTACTCTACACCGTCTGCTATGTCAGGTTATCTGAGTTCAAAGATTTCTCCTGACAATGTAAACGTGAGTGATTTGCATAATGACTCAGACACCTCAGCCTCTGCAGTAGATGGACAGTCAATAGCCGTCATAGGTGTGGCTTGCCGTTTTCCGGGTAATGTTAACACTGCGGAGGATTTCCTGGCACTCCTTAAAAACGGTGTTGATGCTGTTACGGATGTGCCAAAGAGCCGGTGGGACGCAGAGGCTTACTATGGCGCTGCCGCTCAAACCCCCGGAAAGATTATAAGCAAACGAGGCGGATTTATAGACGGCGTTGATATGTTTGATGCCGATTTTTTCAATATCTCTCCACGTGAGGCAGCACGCATGGACCCTCAGCAGCGGCTTTTACTTGAGACCACATGGGAGGCGCTTGAAGCTGCCGCCATAGTGCCGGAAACGCTTAAGGGAACACGCACAGGTGTGTTTGTAGGCGCATTTACCCACAACCTCAGACATTCCGGCACAGAGGATTTCGATATGTACTATGCTACCGGTAACTCGGTCTCTATGCTGGCCGGACGTATCTCATATGTGTTTGGCTTAAGAGGACCCGCTATGGCAATTGACACAGCGTGTTCCTCCTCTTTGGTTGCCGTGCATCTTGCTGCAAGAAGCATTATAGACGGAGAGAGTGACATGGGGTTAGCATTTGGAATCAACCTTATTCTCTCTCCCGAATTAAGCATCGCTTTTTCACAGGCGGGAATGCTTGCGCCCGATGGAAAGTGCAAAACGTTTGACGCATCGGCAGACGGCTATGTAAGAAGCGAGGGCTGTGCCGCTATAGTGCTAAAACCTCTGTCAAAGGCAATAGCGGATGGCAATCAGGTTTTAGCAGTAATCCGGGGCAGTGCTGTAAATCAGGACGGCGCAAGCAATGGTCTGACCGCTCCGGATGTCGGCGCTCAGGAGAGAGTCATAGCTGATGCACTTAGAAGAGCCGGCGTTGCACCACATGAAATATCGTATGTGGAAACTCATGGTACGGGTACCCCTCTTGGAGATCCAATTGAAATAAAAGCAATAGAAAACGTATATGGTAAAGACAGAGGAAACGACAACACTCTTGTGATAGGCTCGGTAAAGACAAATATTGGTCATGCTGAGGCAGCATCGGGAATAGCTGGACTCTTAAAAGTAGTACTATCATTAAAATATAGCTTCATACCGCAACACCTGCACTTTAGTGCTCCCAATCCAAACATTCATCTTGAAAAAATACCGGCTGTCATACCGGTAAAAAAATTTCCATGGGAAAGAACCGTTACAAAAAAACGGCTTGCCGGCGTCAGCTCTTTTGGTTTCAGCGGGACAAACGCTCACGTCATAGTTGAAGAGGCGCCTCTCCCTTTACCATCATCAGATGGAGCCAGACCTTTTAATTTGCTAACTATCTCTGCGAAAACCGTTACAGCTTTAAAAGAGACTGCTGACAGATATGTTTTATATATAAAGTCACACAATGAAATCCCTGTTGAGGATATCTGTTTCACTGCCAATACCGGACGAACCAAATTTGGAAAACGTACGGCAATTGTGGCAGACTCTGGCAAATCGTTGGCTGAAAAGCTAATATCTTTCAGAGACGGCGTACAAACAAGTGGGGTATTGACTGTAAGCAAGCAGATTGACAACCCCGCTGTTGCGTTTCTCTTTACAGGACAAGGTTCACAGTACAAAGAAATGGGACGGGCGCTTTATGAGTCGGAGACTGTGTTTAAGGATACTCTAAACACTTGCAGTGAAATATTATCTGAACGGCTAAAACCGACAATCGTTGAGCTCCTTTATAGCAAGGATGTGGACGGTGCGTTGCTTGATGAGACAATTTTTACGCAACCCGTAATTTTTGCCGTTGAGTATGCCCTGTGCGAGTTATGGAAATCGTGGGGGGTTAAACCGTCCTGCGTTATGGGACACAGTGTGGGAGAGTATGTGGCGGCATGTATAGCCGGAGTCTTTAGCCTTGAAGATGCCCTTAAGTTAATCAGTGTACGAGGCGCTCTGATGCAAAGAATTTCTGAGCCAGGAGCAATGGCTGCGGTTTTATCCGATGAAAAAACAGTACTACGGTTTATTGAAAAATACGCCGACAGTGTGTCTTTGGCTGCCTTAAACGGCCCCGATAACACAGTAATATCCGGCAAAAAGGAAACAGTTGACGCGCTTATCCGGACGTTTGAACAAAACTCCATACCAGTGCGCAGTTTAAAAGTCTCACATGCCTTTCACTCACCGCTTATGGAACCTATGCTTGAAGAGTTTCGCTCAGTTCTGCAAACCGTCAGTTTTTCTAAGCCTGAAATTAATATTATATCCAACGTAACCGGAGATTTTATAACCGATGAGCTCACATCTCCCGGCTACTGGATAAACCACGTGATGAAACCGGTTCGCTTTGCCGATGGGATGAAAAAAATTGCCGATGCCTCATACAAATTGTTTTTAGAGGTTGGCGCAAAACCAATACTTACCGGTATGGGAATGAGAGCTTTAAAAGGAAATGATTTTATTTGGTGTCCCACTCTTAAAGAAGGTAAACACGATCTTCAGGTGATGTTAGAAAGTCTTGGGACAATGTCTGTTTATGGCGTTTCCGTTGACTTTGACGGCTTTTATCGTAATGTTAAAAAGCAAAAAGTTATGCTCCCTACGTATCCGTTTCAAAGACGCCGGTATGAGCTAAATTATAGCTCAGTTATGCAAAAGAAGGATTTTTCAGATGATTCATGGAAACAATTACTATATAACGTAGTGTGGGAAAAGTCAGGCACCCGTAAGTTTTCACTTCACAATATTGACTTACCTGATACCGGTGCAAAAAAATACGGCACACTTGTTTCTGAGCTTGAAAAGCTAAGTCTTGAGTTTATAATTGACGCCCTCAGACAGCTTAACTGGACATTTCATGAAGGCGGGTTTGTCACAACAGATGAGATAGCAAATCGTCTTGGAATAACAGAGCGTCATAAGCGGCTTTTCAACCGCCTCCTTGAAATTCTTAAAGAGGAGGGTATCGTTGTTAGTAAAAATGATACATGGGCAAACAAAACAATTCCGGAAAATATCAATCCTTTGTCACATGCTAAAGTTATTGGTGAGACATACGGTGAGGCTGAAAACGAGCTTTCAATTCTAACCCTGTGTGGGAAAAATCTTTCTGATGTCTTAATTGGTAAAACCGACCCGCTGCATCTTCTTTTTCCCGATGCCGATACCACTAAGCTTACCGGACTCTATCAAAACTCACCAACATTTAGTCCGCTAAATACACTACTTGTGAATTTAATTCCAAAACTCATAACCTCCTCCGGTTCAGACATAAGCGTTCTTGAAATAGGTGCTGGCACAGGCGGCACTACAGCGCGGGTCCTTCCCGCCCTACCCTCTGATTTAGCTAAATACATGTTTACAGATGTAGGCGCTCTCTTTATAAACAAAGCACGGCAACGCTTCAGTACAAAATATCCGTTTATGCAGTATCGTGTGCTTGACATGGAAAAGCCGATAGAGCCACAGGGATTTACAGGAGAAAGATACAACATCATCATTGCTGCTAATGTTTTGCATGCTACAAAAAATTTACGCTTAACACTTGAGCGCCTAAAGACGTTGTTATCTCCTGGCGGTATCCTTATAGCCGTAGAAGGTGTGGCAAAAAGACGATGGATAGACTTGATTTTTGGCCTTATTGAGGGCTGGTGGAGGTTTGATGATTTTGATCTGCGTCCCTCATATCCTCTCATATCCAAAGAGCAGTGGGAGACCACCCTTGTTGAATGCGGATTTAAGGATGTGGCGACTTATGCGGTAGTTGACGATGAGGCAGATGAGCTGTTCCCTCAACGGCTTGTCGTAGCGGTTAATGATGTGAAAATTGTCAGCTTTGCCTCTGACCAGACAGTTATGATTCTTGGTGATTCAACAGGCACTGGCACTGAGCTTGCCACTGCACTAAACGATAAACACATTTCTACCATTACAGTAACCAGTGGTGACACATTTAAAAAGCACAACGGTAATCTATATACGGTTAATTATGAAGACGCAGATAATTTTAAAACTCTTCTACAAAATGTGAAATCCTCCGGCGTAACGTTAAAAAATATTGTTCACACGTGGAGTCTCGGCTTAAATCTTACAGAAGAGATGAACTTATTCGACATAAACCGCACAATTTCTAAAAGCTGCCTTAGCGCCCTTAATCTGTTAAAAGCCCTTGTGTCGGATGGTAGCAACAATTATCCGGCACTTATGTTTGTAACTGCCGGTGCACAAGCTGTTGATAACAATACACCTGTAATTTTACATCCGGCACAGGCGGCGCTGTGGGGACTTGTACGCACAATGGCCTCCGAGCACCCTGAGTTTCATCCTAAACTGACAGATCTTGAGCCGGGGAATCAATCCCGTTGGACTGATATTTTATTCAATGAGCTTATGGATGTTAGCAGTGAAAGCGCGGTTGCCTACCGTAACTCGGAGCGGTATTTGCCAAGACTTAAGGAGTCGCTTGAGCCTCTGTTAGAGCCTGTGAGTTTTGATGCCTCTGGCACATACCTTATCACAGGGGGTACAGGAGGCATTGGGCTAACACTTGCAAGGTGGATGTCTCAACAGGGAGCAGGTGAGATTATTCTTATCAGCCGCAGCGCTCCTAACCCTCAAATGCTTACTGAGCTTACTGCTAAAGGATACAAGATTAGACACGTCGTTGCCGACGTTTCAAAATCAGAAGAGCTTCGTGCACTGTTTGACAATATAGAACAGACAGGAGCAAGACTCAAGGGAGTTATTCATGCTGCCGGAGTCTTTGACGACAGGCTTTTAGTTGACCACAAATGGGAACTCTTTGAAAAAGTGTTTGCTCCAAAGATAACCGGAGCGTGGAACCTCCACTGTCTTACCAAAAATATGAATTTGGACTTTTTTGTTTTATTTTCATCAGTGACATCAATTATAAACACCACAGGGGTTGCTAACTATGCGGCTGCAAATGCTTTTATGGACAGCCTGGCTCACATGAGGCGCTCAATGGGGTTATGCGCTTTAAGTATCAACTGGGGCCCGTGGACAGATACCGGTATGGCCCATGCTGTTGGAGACCAGCGAAGCAGACAGTGGAGCGCTGACGGAATTGAAACCATCTCGCCTCATGATGCCTTAAACGTTCTTAAACATCATCTTAATTATAGCGGTGCGGGTTTATGTGCAGCAAAGATAGATTGGTCAAAATTTTCTAAAAAGTTTTCTAAAGTTGAAGTTAAAACTGAAACAGCAGTTGCAATTACTGAAAAGTTAAAATCCATAGAGCCCACTAAACGCAGGGAGTTGCTCGCAGACTATGTAACCCGAGTGGCAGCAGCAGTTTTGGGTTTTGACGACGCTACATCTATAGACACAGTGAAAGGTTTTTTCCAGATGGGTATGGATTCTCTTACCTCTGTTGAATTAAGAAACAGATTGCAGGCGGATTTCAACATTCCCCTTTCTACGACATTTACCTTTAAGTACCCAAACATAGGGGCAGTTACCGGGTATCTTATGGATGTGCTTTTTAAAGAAAATACTGAGAGAACCGTTAAAATTACTGAGACGGAAAAGTTGCCTGAGATTGGTTTACAATCAGAGGACATTGATGATG
Organism: Nitrospirota bacterium; assembly: GCA_015233895.1. NCBI lineage: Bacteria > Pseudomonadati > Nitrospirota > Nitrospirota bacterium. The sequence continues at coordinate 169,111 of JADFXG010000002.1, forward strand.
AGGACATAGATTCAATGATAGAACAAGAGCTTTCAGGGCTTGAAGATTTATTGAGGAAATCTGACCTATGATAGAAAACTGGATTCCTGCTTTCGCAGGAATGACAGAAAAGGAAAAGGAATGACAGAAAAGGAATTAAAAGAAAAGGAAAAGGTAGGAGCGAATAATTATTAGCCCCTACCTCTGTCATTCCCGCCTACGAGCGGGAATCCAGTCCTTTTTTTTCAATCTTAAATTTCTTATGAGGACAAATTGATAGTAGCCACTATAAGGATTTATGGAAGATAAAGCAAAAGAAACATCGTCAAAGAGAGTGCTTGATGCGCTTAAGGAGGCACGCTTACGGATAGGGAGTCTTGAAAGCGCTAAGAGAGAACCTATAGCCATAGTGGGTATGGGTTGCCGTTTCCCTGGAGGATGTAACAGTATTGACTCCTACTGGCAGTTTCTCAGAGACGGAGGAGACGGAATTGTTGAAATCCCATCCTACAAGTGGCCTCTTGATGAGCATTACAGCCCTGATCGTAACGCACCGGGGAAAATATACATTACTCGCGGAGGATTTCTAACCGGCATAGATCAGTTTGACGCAGCGTTTTTTAGAATATCACCAAGAGAAGCAGCAAGCCTTGATCCTCAGCAAAGGTTGCTTCTTGAAGTGGCATGGGAGGCGCTTGAAAACGCAGCGATTGCTCCCGATAGCCTATATGGAAGTAATACCGGAGTTTTTATAGGAATTGGACAGAATGATTATTCAAGGCGTGGGCTTACATCGGGCGACCTCAGCCAGATAACCACTTATGACGGCACCGGCAACCTTTTTTGTTTTGCCTCAGGGCGGCTATCATACGTTTTAGGGCTTCACGGCCCTGCTGTTTCATTAGACACGGCGTGTTCATCCTCCCTTGTGGCTATACATTTGGCCTGCACGGCTCTTAGACAAAAAGAATGCTCAACGGCTTTAGCCGGAGGAGTACATTTAGTGTTATCGCCTGAGATGACGATTTTTCTTTCCAGAGCTAATGTGCTCTCCCCCGATGGCTGCTGTAAGACCTTTGATGTAACAGCGGATGGGTTTTCACGCGGTGAGGGCTGCGGTATTATAGCGCTTAAGCGTCTGTCCGATGCCATATCTGATGGAGATAATGTGCTTGCTCTAATACGAGGGTCAGCCGTTAATCAGGACGGCCCTGGAAGCGGTCTTACCGTACCTAATGAGGCAGCACAAGAACGCGTAATACGAGCTGCCCTTCTTAACGCCGGTGTGGAGGCTTCTGAGGTCAGTTTCATAGAGGCACACGGCACAGGCACAGCCCTTGGCGACCCCATAGAGGTGGGCGCTCTGGGAGCAGTGTTTAAACCAGTAAAAAGTAAGGGAAATCCCCTTGTTATAGGCTCAGTAAAGACAAACTTTGGGCATTTAGAGGCAGCCGCAGGTGTAGCTGGGCTAATAAAAGTGGTGCTTTCAATGCAGCACAGTAAAATTCCGCCGCATCTGCATTTTAAAACTCCAAACCCACACATTGACTGGGCATCTTTACCAATAGAGGTGGCAGCAGGCGGACAAACTTGGAGCGGAAAAAAAATTGCCGGAGTCAGCTCCTTTGGCTTTAGCGGAACAAACGCTCACGTTGTGTTAGAGGAGGCTCCAACGCCTCAGAGAGTAGCGCCGGAACTAAAACGCCAGCTTCATATCCTGACCCTTTCAGCTAAAACCGACGATGCCCTAACTGATCTGACCATCCGATACAGAGAAATGTTGGCCACATCACCCAATATTGAAGTCTCTGATCTCTGTTATACGACAAACGTTGGACGCAGCCATTTTGCTAAACGCAGATTCGTAATAGGTGCAACGACTGAGGAGCTTCTAAAGGGTCTTTCTGAAACTAATGAATTCCAATTACCAATAGAGCCGAAAAATGCGGAGGAAAACGGCTTGCGGCAGGAACTGGAAACTCTTGGCAAACTTTATGTAAGCGGTAAAGACATTGACTGGAAAAACTTTAATGCTCCCTACGGCTACAGAAAGCTTACTACGCTGCCCACATACCCGTTTGAGCGTAAGAGCTACTGGTTAGATAAGCCAGAGATTTCTAAAGTAACAGATGTGACGTGGAAATCTCCCGGAGAGCGTATCAGGCTTCCCATGAGTAAAGAGGTGCGGTTTGAATCTGTTTTTACCCCCAAGTCTCCTTCCTATATTTCAGACCATCGTGTGTTTGGCAGACTCGTTGTAGCCGGAGCATCTCACCTTTCAATGGTGTTACAGGGTTTACAGGAGGCATTTGGCCTTAATTCATGTACTATTTATGACGTCTTTTTTAGCGCACCTCTTGTGATAGATGAAACACAATTACGACTTGTACAGTTAATAATAGAGCCGCATGAAAACGATGTTTTTCTTTTTAAACTTATAAGCCAAAGTGAAAAAGACGGCGACGACTCATGGATCACCCATGTAACCGGGAAGGCTGCCCCATTGCGCAACCCTGGTGAGCATTTGCCTGAGTTCAATATAAATGTTGAAGAGATTCGTACCAGATGCCAAAATGTAACAGATGGTGATAAGTTCTATGACAAGCTGTACAAGGCTGGTTTTGATTTGGGACAAAGTTTCAGGTGGAACAGTGAAATATGGTTTAATAAGGATGAGGTCTTATGCAGCATAGCCTCAAACATTAATTTGCGATATGAGCAATATCAACTGTATCCAGGCCTTATGGACAGCGCCTTTCAGCTGCTAAGTAATTTCTGGAATGTGGATTCAACAGAGCCAGGCGCCGTAAGTTATTTGTATGTTCCATTTAGAATATCCGATATATCGTTTTATGGCAAGCCAAACTCTGATGACAAATTACTGTGTTATGCGGCAGTTACCGGGAAAAACGATGACGAAAGCAGATTCCCTCCTACAAAACTCCTCATTCTGACAACATCAGGCACACCAATTGCTTTGGTAAACGGGTTTGAATTCCGCAAAGCTGACACGGCTGCACTTTTTAAGGCTAAGACAGAAAGCATTAATATACGCAACGAATGGCTTTATGAAATTAAATGGATAGAGGCTGAAGTAAAAACAGTTACTCAAAAACGGCTGTATGGAAAGCACTTTTTAATTTTTGCCGAAGACTCAGTTTTAGTTACCACGCTGTCTGATATGTTTAGAAAGTCGGGAGCATTAGTCACACATGTATCTTATATTGAAAAACCAGAGGACTATTCTGATCTAATTAAAACTATTGATAACATTACCGATGTTCTGTTTTTTGCAGGCATTGAGGAAACCCATATCTCAGACATTGAAGAGAGTCAGAACAAAGGTGCAATATCGTTAGCGTATCTTGTGTCGGAAGTGTTAAAAGCAAATCTGCCAAAAGTCCCGCACCTTTATGTGATTACAAGAGGTGCTCAGTTTATAAACGGAAAATTTCTTGAGACTTCTCTTGGCTACTCAACCATTTGGGGTATGCCACATGTGATTGACCTTGAGGCTCCGGCACTCAGAGCAAAATTTATTGATCTTGATCCGGTAATAAAGAATAACGAAATATCTGCCCTGTTTTATCACATTACCGATGACACGGCAGAGTCACAGGTGTCTTTTAGGGATGGAGTGCGGTATGCGGCAAGGATTTTAAATACTAAAGCAGTCAACGGCACTCTGCAGCTTGACGGTAATTCTACTTATATTATAACCGGCGGGCTGGGCGCTTTAGGGCTTGAGCTGTCAGCATGGCTTGCCAAAAAGGGAGCGCGTCATATAGCGCTTACAGGCAGACATGAAGCAGGTTCAGAGGCAAAAAATAAAATCTCACAACTTGAGACTCAGGGAGTTTCTGTGAATGTGATTTCAGCCGACGTATCTGTCACAGAAGACGTTGAACGGCTCTTTAGCACAATATCAGAGACAATGCCGCAGGTAAAGGGGATAATCCATGCCGCAGGAGTGTTGGATGACAGTGTGATATTAAACCTTAATGCCGAGAAATTCAGAAATGTCATGAAACCAAAAGTCTATGGCACATGGAATCTACACAGGAAAACATCTGATATGAATCTCGACTTTTTCGTATGTTTTTCATCGTTAGCCGCTATGACAGGCTCTAAGGGACAGGGTAATTACGCCGCAGCCAATGCCTTTATGGATGCGCTTATGCGGTATAGGAGAACTTTAGGGCTTCCCGGCCTTAGCGTCAACTGGGGAGCATGGGGCGACACGGGTATGGCTTCAAATCTTAGTGATACTGAAAAGATGCGTTTACGCCAAACAGGTGTTGGCACTATTTCAACTGAAGATGGTCTAAAACTGCTTGAAGACTTAATCACAGAGGGTGCAACAAATGCCGGAGTGTTCCCAGTGGACTGGAGCAAGTACGGAGCAGAAGTATATAGTGGGAAAATGCCACCATTTTTCGATTTTGTAAAGGTTAGCGATATAACAAAGTCCTCCGCAGATATTGTCGATTTTTCAGCTGATAATTTCAATAAGGTGTCGCAGGATGAGCAAATACAGCGGATTACGGATTATATAAGAGAACGGGTATCGGCGGTACTTGGTATGAAGCAGCCTCAGGATATAGGCTTGCGGGTACGTCTGTTTGATGCAGGCATTGATTCTCTTATGGCTATAGAGCTAAAGAATCGTCTTGAGTCAGGTTTTAAACTTTCGCTTCCTGCTACCCTCGTGTTTGATTACCCCACAGTTGAGGCCCTTACTGAGTATATCTGCCGAGAGCTTGGAATTTTAGAACAGACAGAGGCAGCGGATAGCGAATCGTCAAAAGACATCGAACTGGATTCATTACTTGATGATATAGATACAATGAGCGATGAGGAACTAATGAAGAGATTCAAAAAGTAATCGTTATATGTTACAATGGCAAAGAGCTTATTTGTTGAAAAATATTATTGAACTTTTACAAAATTAAAACAAAAACATGGAACAGGTAAAAATCAAGGTAAATTTGGTAGGTTCTAATGAGGAGCTTCTTGTAACTCTTAAAGAGAATATTACCGATGATGGCTATAGCGTATGGCGGGGTGCCGAAAACGGCTCATCTATAGTAATTGACGAAAACAGAAACGGAGCCGTAATAAACGTTGAAAAAAGTGATAATATAGCTACCGATACTGAAGGTATTATTACCGAATTCCTAAAACTCAGGAATCAATCTAACGAAACAGCCTCATCAGGAATTGAGCCTACAGATGAGGGCTCAGTCAAAAGTGAACCGCATCCATACGACCCTGAAAAAATAAGAGTAGATACTAAACCATTTTCTTTAAAACAGACATATGAGCTTATTGAAAGTGGAGATATAGATTTATCCCCTGATTTTCAGCGCCACTTTGTTTGGAAAGAAATCAAGAAACAGTCAAGATTGATAGAATCTATAATGCTTAGAATCCCAATCCCTGTGTTTTATCTTTCTCAGGACAATGAGGGCAGATTTCAGGTTGTTGACGGACTGCAACGTCTTACAGTTATCAGACGATTTATAAACAATGAATTTGCGTTAAGAGATTTGGAATATCTTACAGATTGTAATAATTGTTTTTATAATTATAATAACGGTGGAGAACCAAAAAAGATATTGCATCCCAAATATACAAGAAGAATTGAACAAACCCAGCTGATTTTCAATATTATTGATCCACAAACCCCTTTCAGAGTCAAGTATGACCTTTTCAGAAGAATAAATGAGGGCGGCACGCCGTTAAATAGTCAGGAAATCAGAAATTGCATGGCTAAACCTTATATTAGGAAATTTATTGATGCACTTGCCAACTCTGAAGATTTTATAATGGCAACGGATAACAGCATAAAACCTTTAAGAATGCAGGATCAGGAAATGGTATTACGTTTTATCGGTTTTTATTATATAAAAATATTAGGGAAATCAAGTTATAACGGAGATATGGAAGATTTATTGGATAAAACTCTCGATAGTTTAAATAAGGAAAATGAACATGTATTAAATGAAATCAAAGAATCGTTTACAAGAGCCATGAAAAACTCTTCTCATTTGTTTGGCAAGACTGCATTCAGAAAATGTTTGCCAGAGCACATAGCTGACGGCGCAAGAAAGCAGTTTTTAAATAAGCTATTGTTTTTGACATGGTCTGTTTCTTTGGCGCAATTTGATACTCAAAACATTGAAAAAAACAATGATGCTAACTGCCTTGTTATTCCTCATGCCAACGAACTTCAAAGGAATAATGATTATACTGATTATTATTATGCTTTAACTCATGCGACAAATGACAAAAAAAATGTGGATTCTGCATTTGAAAGAGTGCAATCTATAATTAAACAATACATAAGGTACTAAAATGCTGAAAAAACTAACAATAAATAACTTTAAGTGTTTTTTAGATGAAACAATATCATTCAAAGATTTAACAGTATTAGCAGGCGCTAACGGGGTTGGTAAGTCAACTGTTATTCAGGCTTTATTGATCATAAAGCATACGCGTGAAAAATATCTTCGTTATAATTTTAAAGATTGTCCATCTTCAAAATCAGACTTTGCACCAATAGAGCTAAACCATACATATATGATGAATCTTGGTAATGCGGAAATGGTTATAAACTCAAAATCAGAAATAAAAGAAATAAAGCTTTCATATTGTGCTGATTCTGATTTTAAAGCTGATTTTGTATATGGCCTCGTACCAGATAAATTAATAATATCATTTAAGAACTTACAACAAAAATTTAAAGGTAATACAAATCCAAATGATGATCCTTTTGTTCAAACTGATTTTAACTATCTAAATGCAGAGAGAATAGGTCCAAGAAACATTCAATCCATGGGGTATCAGGAGTTTATAAATACCGGCTATCAAGGCGAGTTTACAGGACAGGCTATATCTACAGCTGAAAATAAAAATCTTACATTGAAAAAAGATGATAAAAGACTTTTTAGACCAGAAGATAACGAAGAGATACAGCTTGCATTAAGAAAACAGATTGAACAGTGGATGGACTTTATAATACCGGGAATACGTTTGAACGTGGAATCGTTTCCGGCAATAAATACTGTAAGAGTTTCACTTAAAAAAGAGGGAATGGATACTGGATTTTTACATCCAAACAATATAGGATTTGGGATAACGTTTGTACTTCCTATAGTGGTTACAGGACTTATTGCTTCAAGAGGCTCTATGATAATAGTGGAAAACCCTGAAGCTCATTTGCATCCTTACGGGCAATCCAAAATAGGGCAGTTTTTGGCTGCTGTTGCATCTCAGGGAATACAGGTGGTAGTAGAAACGCACAGCGAACACGTTATAAACGGCATAAGAGTAGCTTCTTTAAAAAACTTTATTACACCGGACAAAATATGTATCAACTTTTTTAGTCACAATAAAGAAAAACAAGCACCGGATATAACTGAAATTACGGTTGATGATGAGGGCGATCTTTCCAAATGGCCTCGTGATTTTTTTGATCAGGAGGAAAGAGATTTGGCAGAAATCCATAGACTTAGAAAAAAGAGAAAATCTAACAATATATGAATACTGTTTTTTATTTATTCAACAAGTCTTTCAAAAATATCAACAATCTAACAATTGAAGAGCTTGGCGAAAAAATTTATGATTTTTTTGAATTGTGCGATAACATAAAAGATTCCGGTGATGAAATTTTCAAAAGTAATTCTATATATGAGGAACAGTTTTTTGATAATTATGCGCTTTATGAGATAATGTATAAAGAGAGAGGAATAGCGCTTAAACCTGAACACAAGAGAGCTTTATTAAAACTTGATCACATTACTAAAACCTCCTTTAATGATGTTCAGATGACCGAACAATTAAATGAAACTACAGAAAGTAATTTATATGGGCTTCTCTGCTTCAATAGAATTGAAACTCCAGATAAAATTGACTCCAGACTACTTATCTCTGTACAACAAGATTGGTATTCTTTTCATAGATATTATTTATACATTTTTTATATTTCTGAAGAGAGCTTTTTTGAAAGATGTAGAAAATATTTCCCTGAGCTGTTTTTTCATGAAAGAAATAGATATGCGCTAAAAACATTAAGTGGCGGCCTTGAGCTCTTCTCAGAAACAATAGTATCTCATTTAGAGAAGCTGAACGATGAATTCAGGAAATATTATAATTATCAGTCCATAGCTCAATCCATTGATAAAATAATACAAGCATTTTGTTCGGCAAATAATATCAAAGGCTCATTACAAGGGGAAAATCACGATCAACTGTATTTTGAGTTTTACAATACCCAAACAAAAACCCTCGAAAAGATATGCTGTGACCCTCATTTAAAATTAAGAACGCCTGATAGACCTGGCAATACCCAAAGATATGAAAACCGTATATATTTCCATCAAGGGAAAAAAGGCGTACAAGGTGGAAAAATACTGATAGGCCACATTGGTGAGCATTTATAGAATGCGGAGTTAACTACAAGGAGATTATGACTGATCTATCAAAACGAATTCAGGGGATGTCGCCTGTTAAGCTTGCTTTTGCGGCAGAGCAGATGGCATCCAAGTATGAGATACTTAATGCCGAACCTATTGCCATAATAGGGATTGGGTGCAGGTTTCCGGGCAAGGCCAATAATCCGAAGTCGTACTGGACACTTCTTAAATCGGCAACAGAGGTAAGAACAGAGGTTCCGGCAAGCAGGTGGGATATAAATGAATACTACGCCTCTGACCCCGATGCTCCAGGTAAGATGTACTGCCGATACGGTGGTTTTCTTGATAACGTTTATGATACCGATGCGCACTTTTTTGGTATTTCTCCAAGAGAGGCTGTAACGATAGACCCGCAGCACAGGCTGCTTTTAGAGGTCGCATGGGAGGCGCTGGAACACGCCGGAATCCCTGCCGAAAAACTTTATGGAACTCCTGTCGGGGCTTTTATAGGGGTTAGCACTTTTGAATATGCGGCAGTAAAGATAGGGTTAAACGACCCAGCCAAAATAGACGCCTACTACAGCACCGGAGGATATCTTAGCATGTGTGCCGGGAGGTTGTCCTATACGTTTGGTTTTACCGGGCCCTGTATGTCAATAGACACAGCCTGTTCCTCCTCTTTGGTAGCGGTGCATCTGGCCAGCCAAAGTCTCAGGCGCAGGGAGTGCTCGCTTGCTCTTGCCGGAGGAGTTAATCTGTTACTTTCCCCCGAATTAAGCATTAGTTTTTCAAAGGCGCGGATGCTCTCCCCTGAAGGCCGCTGTAAGACTTTTGATGCCGGAGCGGATGGTTATGTGCGCGGCGAAGGGTGTGGCGTTGTAGTTCTAAAACGTCTTTCCGATGCGCTCTCTGATGGAGATAACGTCCTTGCGCTAATCAGAGGCAGCGCTGTTAATCAGGACGGACCTAGCGGCGGACTCACTGTGCCTAGCGGCCCTGCTCAGGAACGCATAATACGCAAAGCACTTTCTGATAGTGGTGTGGAACCCGCAGAGGTCAGTTATATAGAAGCCCACGGCACAGGCACATCACTTGGCGACCCCATAGAGGTTGGAGCTTTAGGAGCAGTTTTTAAAAATGTAAAAACAAAATCCGATCCGCTTTTAATTGGTTCAGTTAAAACTAACTTCGGACATCTGGAGGCTGCCTCAGGTGTTGCAGGGCTTATAAAAGTAGTGCTTTCTATGCAGCACGGGAAAATCCCACCGCATCTGCACTTTAAAACCCCAAGCCCGCACATTGATTGGGCAGCTTTACCCATCGAGGTGGTTTCAGGCGGGCACACATGGAGCGGTAGAAAAATTGCCGGAGTAAGTTCCTTTGGGGCAAGCGGAACAAACGCTCATGTGGTATTGGAGGAGGCGCCTCTGCATAAAAAAACGGAGTCCAATCTCAATCGGCCTGTTCACATACTAACCATATCGGCTAAAACCGATGAATCCCTCACTGAGCTAAGCAACCGATATAAAGAAATATTGCAATCCTCAGACGTTACGATTAGCGACATTTGTTATACGGCAAACGTTGGACGAAATCATTTTGCCAAGCGCAGATTTGCCATAGGTGAAACTGCTGATGAGTTTATTAACGGGCTATCTGAGGCACAAGAAATACAGTTACCAGATGAACGTCCTAAGATTGCATTTCTTTTTACAGGACAAGGCGGACTTTCACAAAACATGGGACGCAGCCTTTACGAAAGCAGCCCTGTCTTCAGAGATACCCTCACAGAATGTGACAGGATATTGCAAAAACACATGGATGTGCCGCTTTTGGAACTGATGTACGGAGGAGTTTCAACTGAGGTTCTCAATGAGACAAGGTACGCTCAGCCTGTTCTATTTTCTCTTGAATATAGTTTATACAAGTTATGGCAATCGTGGGGAGTTGAGCCGGGAGCATGTTTAGGCCATAGCATAGGTGAATATACTGCTGCTTGTGTCTCAGGAGTGTTTTCGCTTGAGGATGCTTTAATGCTTGTAGCTCTGCGTGGACAATTAATGTGGGAGGCCCCCGGAAATGGCACAATGGCAGCGGTGTTTGCAAGTGAAACTTTGGTGCTGGAGGAGTTATTTTCTGATGATGTCTCCATAGCAGCGGTTAATGGCCATGACAGCATTGTGATTTCAGGACTTAAGGATAGTGTAATGGAAACGTGCAAGCGTCTTTCAGAGCGTGGCATAAAAAGCAAAGAACTTATAGTCTCACACGGGTTTCACTCACGCTTGATGGAGCCGGTATTGGAGAGTTTTGCTCAAACTGCTGACAAAGTTGTCTATCACAGAGGCAAAATACCTGTTGTATCAAACGTAAGCGGAGATTTTTATCGCGGCGAGGAATTAAGTACCCCCTACTGGGTTAAACACCTTAGAGGCACAGTCAGGTTCTTAGCAGGCATTGAAACACTATATAGGGACGGTTACCGGGTGTTTTTGGAGTTGGGCCCTGGAACAGTGCTTCTTGGCATGGGCAGAAGGTGTGTTGATGATAAAGCAACTGCATGGCTTCCATCCTTAAGAGCGAGTCAGAATGACTGGCGGCAAATACTAAAATCCCTCGGAGGACTATACGTCTGCGGAATGGATATAAACTGGAGAGATTTTAACGCTCCCTACGGCTATAAGAAAGTTACAACGCTGCCAACATATCCATTTGCGCGCAAACGATATGAAATAGACAGATCTACAGCCTCTAAGGTAAAAGAGCTAAAGTGGAAATCTCCCGGTATAAAAATGATGCTTCCCATGAGCACGGAGATTCGGTTTGAGTCAGTCTTTAGTGCCGTAGTTCCGTCTTATATCCCCGACCATCGTATATTCGGCAAACTAATAGTTGCCGGAGCGTCTCACATCTCTATGGTGATACAGGCTGCAAAAGAGGTCTTTGGCAGCGGACACTGTAAGCTTGAGGATTTTGTTTTTCAGCAGCCAGTTGTAGTTCCGGAGGACGGCACGCTAAATCTCCAACTTATCCTTACTCCGTTACAGAAAGATGTTTACACGTTTCAGTTGGTAAGCGCCTCAAGTAGTGACATTGGTAACGAGTCATGGAGCACACATATAACCGGTAAACTTGAAAAATCAAGCTCTGAGGCTCTTAGCTCACATGAGGTGATGCAGATTGATAAAACAATTAAAGGCTGGCAGGAAATTAATATAGAAGAATTTTACGAGGAAATAAATAAATCCGGTCATCACCTTGGAGCGTCTTTTCTTTGGAATAAACACATTTGGCATCATAAGAAAGAAGCCTTTAATAAAATGCAGTGTCCTCAGTTTGACGGCAATGCTTATGAATATCTCCTTTACCCAGGGCTCATAGATTCCTGTGTGCACTTTTTTTGTGTGAATGGCCCTGAGGCGGTATTTGGTAAAGAAACGGCAGATACCTTAAAGCATGAGTACATCTACATACCTTTTTCCATAGAATGCGTGGACTTTTATCAGCCGCCAACTTCAGGGCATACACTATGGTGTCATACAATATTTAATGATAATGAAAAATCCATTAAAAGCATAACCGGTGATATCACACTCATTGATGAAACCGGACAAGTGATAGCGCAATTTACAGGGTTTACTGCAAGACAGTTTAGCCGTGCCTCTATTGCTTTAGATGAGTCACATGAGGATTTTCTTTACGAGACAGATTGGGAAAGAAAAGAGATTGAGCAAAATTCTGAGTTACCGGCAATTGACGGTACATGGGCGATATTTACTGACAGAGAAGAGGTTGGAACGCTCCTGTCATCCCTGCTTAAAGAAAACGGTTTAAATAGTATCACTGTAAGACCCGGCACTGCATACAGAGAGCTTTCCAACAGTGGAGGCTATGAGATAAACCCTCAGTCTGCGAGCGATTTTGAGAAGTTCTTTTCCACAATCGAAAAACTCTCCGGTGTTGTTTACCTATGGAGTGCCGGAGTGGTTGATACAAAAGACGAGCAGGGCAATATTGGAGTTATTACACTACTTCATACAGTACAAGCACTTGTAAAACATGGCAACGCAAAGCTTATGATCATAACCCGCGGAGTGTGGCCTGTTTTGGAAGATAAAGACACCAGCACAGGTTTTTGGCATTCGCCGGTGTGGGGTTTTGGGCGGGTAATGTTTCTTGAACACCCGGAACTTACCGGCAAACTGGTGGATTTAGCAGCAATTACCGGACAAGACGAAAATCTGTTTCTTTACAATGAACTGTTTTATGGCGGAAAAGAACAACAAACTGCTATGAGAGATGGCATCAGATACGTTTGCCGCCTTAAGAGACGTAAGGCTAAAAGTGCCGGCAGAGCGTCAGCATCTGAAAACACGGCACTAAGGCTAACTGAGTACGGCAGGCTGGATAAACTGGAGTTAAAGCCTGTTGGAAGAGAAAATCCCTCTGAACACGAGGTGGAGATAGAGGTAAAGGCAGCAGGGCTAAATTTCCGTGATGTTCTGAACGCTCTCGGAATGCTCAGAGAGTACACCGGCAATAAGGCAGCAGAGGATGTAACGTTAGGCTTTGAATGCTGTGGAGTTGTCAGCCGTATCGGTACAGGTGTAAAAGACATAAAACCCGGCGATTCTGTTATAGCAGCGCCGGTAAACGGAGCATTTTCAACCTACACTATAGCCTCATCATCGTTTACAATGCTAATGCCTGAAAACATTTCATATGAGGAGGCTGCCACTATACCAACATATCTAACCGCATGGTATGGCCTGATAGAGCTAAGCGGGCTCAAAACTGGCGACAGCATACTGATTCATGCAGCGGCAGGGGGAGTGGGGCTTGCTGCTGTAAACATTGCAAAGATGGTTGGAGCGGATATTTATGCTACTGCAAGCCGTGGCAAATGGGATTTTTTAAGGGCACAGGGCGTTAATCACATAATGGATTCCCGGAGCCTTGATTTTTCCGATGAGATAATAGCTCTCACTCAAGGACGTGGCGTCAGTGTCGTATTAAACAGCCTTAACGGCGAATACATCCCTAAAAGCCTTAGGGTGCTTTCAAATGGTGGACGTTTCATTGAAATTGGCAAAATTGGCATATGGACTGAGGAGGATGTAAAACGTCTCCGGCCAGATGTGTCATACTATACATTCGACATGGGCGAAGTATCGCAAAAAAAACCATCCGCTGTAAGAGACATGTTACAGCAAATTTCATCTCATGTCAGCTCAGGAGAGCTAAACCCCCTGTTTCATAAGGTGTTTCCGATTACCGATGCTGTGTCGGCATTCAGATATATGGCGGCAGCAAAACACACCGGAAAAGTGGTAATTGACACATCAGCAAAAACAGGATTTATACGAAATGATGCAACGTATTTGATTACAGGCGGACTGGGCGCTCTGGGACTTGAACTATCAAGCTGGCTTGTAGAAAGGGGAGTGCGTCACATAGTGCTGACAGGCAGACGTGTGCCAGGTGAGAAGGCACGTGAAAAAATCTCCCGTCTTGAAGCACAAGGAGCCATTGTTGTGGTAATTTCAGCCGATGTCTCCTCTATGGATGATGTTGAGCGGCTTTTTAGTGCCATAGCTAAGACGATGCCGCCTCTACGCGGGATAATACACGCCGCCGGAGTGTTGGATGACAGTATGATTTTAAATCAGAGTGTAGAGAAATTCCAAAAAGTGATGGCTCCAAAAGTTTCCGGCACATGGAACCTGCACCTGAAAACGCTTGATAAGAATCTCGACTTTTTTGTTTGTTTTTCATCGGTTGCTGCCCTGATTGGGTCAAAGGGCCAGAGCAATTACGCTTCTGCCAATGCCTTTATGGATGCACTGATGCGGTACAGGAGAGGCTTAGGGCTTAACGGCCTAAGCATTAACTGGGGAGCGTGGGGCGATGTTGGCATGGCCTCACGTCTTGGAGAGACTGAAAAGGCGCGGTTAGAGCGGCAAGGAATAGGGAGCATTCCACTTAAAGAGGGCCTAACGGCACTTGAAACTTTCATTACTGAAAATGTTGTCAATGTCTCAGTGTTGCCAATAGACTGGGGCAAATACGAAACTCATGTGTATGCAGGGGAGATGCCGCCATTTTTTGACTCTGTAAGAAAGGTGAGTAAAGAAGTGAAGCCAACCGTAAATGTTTTAAGTTTTTCGGATGAACTTATCAAACTGCCAACGGATCAGCACTTAAAGCAGATAACCGCCTACGTAAGACAACAGGTATCGGCAGTGCTGGCACTGGAGTCATCGCAGGAGATAGGTTTGAGGGAGCGGCTTTTTGATGCAGGCATTGATTCTCTGATGGCCATAGAGCTAAAGAATCGTCTTGAAGCGGGCTTTAAACGCACTCTTTCAGCAACCCTGGTGTTTGATTATCCCACAGTTGAGGCTCTTGCAAAGTATCTGTATGATAGTTTCTCCGCTGTACCGGATAAACCAATTATAAAACCAGAAGAACAGCAGCCTGATGAGCTATCCTCCGACCTGTCTGATGACGACATAGCGCGGCAATTGGCAGAGGAACTTCAAGACATTGACAATAAAAAGCGCTGATAAAACAGTCTAAGAACTAATCGTAGTCGGTCAGTTTAATTTTGGGCTTACCGATTTGGACAATACCAATTACACTTTTATTCTTACCTTTTAGGTTATAATTTTATATAACTTATGACAAATTTGATTTTTCGATAGAATAAATGTATCGGGAGGTGAGTATTGAAGCTTGATGAATTAAAGATGAAATATCCCGTAGGATTTGAAAAAGCAGTTCATATCACTAAGGATGAATTGGAACAGCAGATTCGTTTAATGGCGGCACTTAAGATGTTTGAACTCGGAAAGATATCATCCGGCAGGGCTGCGGAACTTGCTGGTATGTCACGTGTTGAGTTTTTTGAGGCTTGTGGCAGATATCGTGTAAGTGTTTTTAATTATTCCAATGAGGAGATTGGAGATGAGCTGAAAAATGAACTTGATACTATAGAAAAAATTTTCAAACTATGAAAGTGATTTCAAATACAGGACCCATTATTGCACTGGCAAAGATAGATAGATTATCACTTATTAAAAGACTATTTGAGAAGGTCTTTATACCACCTATGGTCTATAAGGAGTTATGCGCAAAAACTGGAGACGAATGGGAGTCAATTGAAGAGGCTTTAGATGACTTTATTGTAGTTAAAGAGCTTCCCTTGGTAGATGAATCAGTCAGACTAACTCTCGCCGATCTTGATGAAGGTGAAAAACAAGCTGTAGGTCTTGCCTCCGTAATAAATGATGAAAAAATACTGCTTATGGATGACAGAGCGGGAAGAAAGGCTGCTCAAAAACTAAATATAACAGTGACAGGAATTGTGGGTATACTACTTGCTGCAAAAAAAAGAGGACTAATACACAAGGTGTCGGAGATTCTTGAGGCTGTCAGAGAAAACGGATATTGGCTTTCAAATAAGGTAATTGAGGTAGCTGCAAAACTCTCTGGTGAATAGATAAAAAAGAGCTTTTTTTTCGAGGGCAGGGCAATCTCATCTTTAATAAGTTCAATACGAACATATTTTTGCATTTCACTATAACTATCGTAAATATGATACCTATCTTCATTTTTATATATTTTCCAAAATGCAATACACTATCTTTTCTGGAGAAATCATAAGAACTTATGTTACAGTGGGGTAAAAAAAGGAAAGGTGGAGGGAGTTTCAGAGGAGATTCTCTTCCCTGAAACCCCTTCCACCTGTTTGGAGGATTGTGTAGGGGAGTATTAAATAAGGAGGGCGGGGGAACCCTCCTTAAGATGTTAGCATTCTACGCTGTCATACTTGTAGTGCTTGTACTTGAAGTTGAACCTGTGATTCCTTCTATCAATGCCTTATACTTGTGAAGCATGCTTTGCTGTGGATTGGCATCATTTAGCTCTTTTGCGCTTAATTTACCATCTCCGTCAGTGTCAAGGCTTTTGAATAAGTCACTTGTAATGCCGGCTGCTGTTGCTTCTTTAGAGCTTAAAGAACCGTCTCCGTCTGTATCAAACTGACTCATCATGGAGGATGTCGCCTGATTTATCCGCTGGCTGTAATAAGCATTTGTCAGTTCGTCCGCTGTTACATAACCATCACCATTTTTATCTATAGAACTAAAGGCATCGCTTGAAAGTCCTTTAGCTGTGAATTCCGTGGACGATAATTTGCCGTCTCCATCTGTGTCAAGACCGCTAACTAAATTTTTTGCATCACTATTTATAGAACTTTCGTCCGTCTTCGCTGCACTTGATAAGTCACTTAAAAATGAGCTTGTGGATGAACTGGAGGATGTGTTTCCTCCTAATGCATTCAAAAAATCATACGGTGATAACCCTGAACCAACTGCACCTACTGTTGACATATTAACCTCCTTTTAACGTTTATCTCTATCATTCCTGTCTGTCTTGCCTTCACTTTACAACTGTTATAATATTAGCAAACATCATGCCAAACCAGTGGATATGCGGGTTTATAGTATTTTACGAATGAAAGGAAAGATAAAAGAATATTATGTGAGGCAATATTTTCCAGACAACTCGGAAAGAATTTCCCGACTGCAACTCGGTATAAATCTACAACTTAATAAGTGTAAGCAAAAAAAAAGAGAGAAGATACACTCTTCTCTCTCTCATCTACGGATAACATCAAAAATTATACACAATTAACAGAATTCACACATGCTCTACCTTAAACGCAACCTCCGCTTTTACTCTGAAGACATCAACATTCTCATCCTTCATTTTAACATCGAACTCAGTAACCATAATACGTGTGATGCCTCTTAGGGTTTTTTGAGCTTCTTTGATTACATTCGTTGTTGCCTCCTCCCAGCTTTTGGGGGACACTCCCACTAATGTGATAATTTTAGAAACCATTTTGCCCCTCCTTTTTTAAGTGTTTTTAAGGATGTCGAGCATAAGGCTACTGGAATACGTAAGGTGAACTTTAAATCCTGCGTGAATCTGCTACAAAAACCACCGCTCTCTCTCAAAACCGGTAAAGTGTGCGAAGATTGCCATTTCTGCATGCCTAATTAACCTAAAGACTTCAATTTCTTCTACAAGCAGATTCAAGCTGTTGTTTTGCTTCCTCCGCTATGGTGTTTTTTGAACATTTCTTTAATGTCAATAACACCATTCATTACCCCTTGCCAGAAACGTTTCATAAAGTAGGTAAATTTTTCCATACCTACCTCCTTTTACCCTCCCTTTTAGTGGTTAAACAACTGAAGAGTATTATGCAGAAAAATAATCTCCGCACTTATATTATACAACAATACTACAACGATTATCTTATTTTTTTGTCAAGCTATTAAAACAGCCTGGGATTACGTCTTTTTAATGCTGCACAACAACCCTCTTAACCGGTAAGAACCAAAGGCAGGGTCATAGGGGGGAGTATCTGACGTTAACACATTGGCATTGGAGCGAAACAAGGAGTCCTCATCGGGGGCAGATGCGGTAGAAATATCCTCAGGAAACCACCAGCCATGCTCCACACTTATAACTTTGGGAGCAATATCCACAGTAACTTTTGCTGTCATGCGGATTTCTCCGCGGGGGCTCGACACTGTCACCCGATCACCATCTGCCACTCCGGCTGCCTTAGCGGTTTCCGGATGCAACTCAACCAGCGGGTCAGGATGGCGCTCTCTTAGTCCCTTTATTTGTCTGTGCTCACTGTGGAAAAACTCACGGCATCTGCCGCCGGTTATTAACACATATGGGTAGTCATTTAATAGCTCCGGAGTGCTAACAGGACTTTCCGGAGGTTCCACATAATCGGGAAGAGGAGCATAGCCCATCCGCTTTAACACTGAACTATAGAGCTCAACTTTTTTTGAGGGCGTACGAAACCCTTTTGTCTTGTACT
Organism: Nitrospirota bacterium; assembly: GCA_015233895.1. Classification (NCBI taxonomy): domain Bacteria; kingdom Pseudomonadati; phylum Nitrospirota; species Nitrospirota bacterium. The sequence continues at coordinate 187,411 of JADFXG010000002.1, forward strand.
TATAATACTCATGCGGCGGACAATGTGACCCTTTTTTAGCAAGCTCTTCAAACCCTGTTCCAATATTGCCAAGCTGATGGTTAAATATGTCCATGTAAGACATATCCTGAGAGGGCAGCGACAGGCGTTTAGAGAGCTCATCTATTATCCACTCATCCTGCCGTGCACTGTAGTATGATGTCAGAGCGCGCTGAGCATAGACATAATTTTCAACAACAAGCGGTATTCCCATAAGATGATTAATTTCAGGCCAAAAAGCAGCCGGCAGCACATAATCTGCCTGAAGTGCAGACGGAGTCATAAATAAATCTGTGGCTACAAGCAGGTCAAGTTTTCTAAGCGCCGATAAAGTCCTTTTTGGATTTGACACGGTAAGAAGCGGATTGTTACCAAATAACAGAAGCGCTCTCACCCGGTAGGGAATCCCCTCATCAATAGCCTTAAAAAGCCCGGGGATGTGAGCCGATGGCATGTAGGCACGCCAGCCGCTTAATAGTTTAAATTCCTCAGCGCCAATCCTTTTTTGCGAAGACTCGGCTGGAAGTTTATCTTTTAACACGGGATAGTTCTTAAGTATATTCATTCCTAAAATATCACCGCCGGGGACATCAAGATTACCGGTAATTGCCCGTAAAATTGCAACGGCGCGTACTGTTTGAAGAGAGTTAGAGTTTTGCTCTAAGCCTAAGCCCCAATCTAAAATGCCAGGTTTTACAGAGGCATAAATCTCTGCCGCTTTCTCTATGTCTTTAGCCGCTACCTGAGTTATCCCCTGAGCCCACGCAGTTGTGTACTTAGACACGTGGTCTTTAAGCTCACTAAAACCAACAGTGCACTGCTCAATAAAATCGCTGTCATAAAGATTCTGTTTCATTATGTGGTTAATCATGGCAAGAGCAAGGGCAGCGTCTGTGCCGGGTCTTAATGGTAGCCAGAGTTTACACCTTTTCCCTGTTTCTGTCCTTCTTGGGTCAACCGAAATGGTTTCACACTCACCGTGCAGAGCCCTCATGACAGCCGGAGCAAGCTCTCCGTCAGCGCTTGTTACAAGCGGGTTATGTGCCCAGAACAGGATACACTTTGGCTTAACGCTGCCATAGTAATCCCCAACGACAAAGCCGCCATAGGTCAGATGGCTCACCGTTATCCGCGGAATAAAACACTGCGCAAGCCCTGGCTCATACCAGTTAGGGGTGCCAAGGGCGTTAGCAAAGCGAACCACGTGCATGTAGTGGTGGCGACCGGTGCCCTGGCCAATAGCAATAGTTTCAGGGCCGAAAGTGCTTTTTAACTCTGAGACTTTCCCTGATATTTCATCTAACGCGTCATCCCAGGAAATCTCTGTCCATTTGTTTTGGCCACGCTCTCCAATTCTTTTTAGGGGAGTTTTAAGTCTGTCCGGGTGATTTGCTATCTCGTGGGCTTTAAGCCCCTTTACACACATATAGCCGCGGCTTATGGGAGAGTCTGGGTCACCTTTGACTTTAACTACCTTGCCATTTTCCACATAAACAAGAGCGCCACAACCTCCGTGGCATGAACGGCAAACGCTTCTGTGTATCACCTCAAATCAACCTGTTAATTTGAAATCGAAAATCCGGTACTTGAACTTTTCTTTCCATGCTTTATAATGTCTAAAACATCGGGGGTCAGGATAATTCCGCTTTCAGCCGAAACTATAAAACCCAAAATGCTTGATACTCTGGTCAGGCTGGTTACTACGTCAGCCATAAACGTAGTCGGCACAAATACAATATCGTTAGACCTCAGGTAAATATTTTGAGTCATATCACCTTTAAATGCTTTTTTTATGTCAAAGGTGGCAGTCTCACCTTCTCTTACCACTACAACACCGGATTTATTAGCATTCGTACCAAACCCGCCACATTTAACTATCGCCTGAAGCAATGTCATGTTCTCCTCCATCGTAACCACACCGGGAGTGGTAACCTCGCCTGCAACAATCACCTTATGGCTTGAAAGAGTAGTTGGATTGACCATTACCATTGGATTTACTATATATTCCTTAAGCCGGTCTGCCATCTCAGTTTCAAGGGTTTTTACGGTTTTACCCCTGACATCCACATCCCCAATGAGAGGAAAGCTGAACTTGCCATCTACGCGTACCCGTATGCTGCTTATTGTAAGGTCGTCATGTCTGTGGACTTTGACAGAGAAAATGTCGCCAGGACCCAGAGTAAACTCCGGCTCTTTCTGCAGTTGAGCATCAAGCGAAGTGTTATCGCTGAGGCTGTTATACGCACTAAATTTGGATGATTTTGAGGGGGTTGAACAGCTGAAAAGTAAAAAAATAAAAATAAGAAGCAGAAGCATTTTAGCCGTAAACTCTGATATTTTCGTCATAATCAACCCCTTTGAAGCATGATATTAATACCGGATGCTACCATAAAAACAGTGTTTAGTGCAAGCGGTTTGAACACTGAGTGGTATTACAGACAGGCTAAACATCCTTACTTTTTCAGATTCTTGATCGCTGAAGCTGCTGCTTTAATAAAAAAATGGATAAGCCCCTTATAGAAAAAGATTTTTTTCCGGTAGCCTAATTTTTTTACAGAAGCGCCCTCATGGTGAATTGCTGCTGCATCTTTACAGAGCCCGATTTTATAATCTGTGTTTTTATAAAGCCTGTAGCACCAGTCAACATCGTTAAAGAAAATTGGAAATCGTTTTTCATCCAGCTCTCCAACCTGTTGCCAGCAGTTGCGCCTTACCAAAAGGGCAGATGCCATAGGCTGCGGCACCTCCTCCGTTTGCAGATGTTGCTTGTGGGTGAGTTTCCACTTTTTAAATCCTCCAAGCTCCTCTATCCCAACTTTCTCTAAAACAATAGAAGCAACTGAGGGAAACCTTCTGCAGGAAATCTGAAGTTGCCCGTCAGGATAGTACAAAAGAGGGGCAACAGCTCCCGCCCATAGCGAAATCTTCAAGAAGTTAACTAACTTTTCAGTTGTATCAGGATATAGCGCCACATCGTTGTTTAACAGAAATATATACTGACCGGAAGATGCGTTGACCCCCTGGTTAGTGGCCTTAGCATATCCTAAATTAGTATCGTTTCTAATCCAGGTGATTTCCTTAAACTCTGCTTGTACCCTCTCCTGGCTACCATCTGTTGAGGCGTTATCAACTACAATTATCTCTTTTTGAAATGTTCCAACTGATTTCTCTATGGACTTAAGACATTGCATGAGGAGCTCTGCGTGGTTCCAGTGAGGTATGACAAACGATACGGTTTCCATTAAAACTCCGAGGAAAAGTACCTGTCAGCTTTCTTTCTTATGCAAGAGCGTGTTATATATATCCTGAAGCTGTTGGAATTTCATATTCTCAGGGTCTATTCCATTTATTCGGGTGATGAATTTCTCGCATTTAAACAAATATTTGTCATCCCGTCCCTTTTTCTGCATATACCCAAGCGTAGCTCTCAGAGCATTTAGATTTATGACGAAATTTGAAGTCATCCCATCAGCAGCCTTTTCAAACAGATCGATAGCTTCTATGAACATGCCCTTATTAATCAAATCAACGCCCTTGTTGTTGATACTTATGATTTCAGCCTTAGTGTCTGCTACAAAGGCAAGTCCCTCCTCACCCATACCCAAATCCTTAAAAGTTTCCTGTACCTGACTGAGCACGCCATCATCGGAGTGGTTGTTTCTAACGACACTTTTCATCATTTCCATGCCTTTGTCTTTTTCGCCTGCCGCAATAAAAGACTGGGCTATCTCAATGGCAACATCAGGAGAAACTCTGCCATCAAGCTTAGTGTATATTTCTTCAGCCTGTTTTAATGACTCCACAGCCTTTTCCTGTTGCTCAGATTCAGAGTAAATATGGCCTTCTATAAGAATCGCCTGAAGCAGAACCTCGTCATTGCCGGGAAAGTCCGCCCGCACCTCGCTGACCATATCGAGGGCTTTACCTGCATTACTCTTCTTAACTAAAACCTTTGCAAGCTGTGTGTAATCAGAGGCATCCTTAAAGAGAGATGTTTTCCCAAGCTTAACGGCAGTTCTTAATGATGTCTCTGCTTTATTGAGGTCTTTATTTTTAAAAGCAATGTTGCCCAGTGCCCTTTGCCTGAGTATTGCCTTAGGTGACTGATGCACTGCCTCTTCTAAGGTTCCCTGAGCGCCCCTTGTGTCACCCAACCGCTCAAGTGACTTAGCAAGCCAGTCATAAGCAGGTATAAACAGGTCATTTTCAATAATGAGTCCTTTAAACGTGTCACGGGCCTCGATGAATCTTTCTGTAAAGTAGTACACCTTTCCTAGATTATACACTGCCCATAGCACTCTGTACATATTCAACACCTGCAGATAAACCTTTTCTGCCTCAGTGTAATCAGGCTTCAGCATATTGACCTCGCCCTTTACCTTTAAGATATCTAAAAGCTGCTTAGGATATTTCTCCATTAACTTATCACATAAAACGAGCGCCCTGGAATAATCCCTGCGGGATATTGCCTCATCTATATCGGCAAACATCTTTTTCTTCTCATCCACGGCTTTTATCCGCTGCACAAGGGAGGCGCTTGTAAAGGGTTTTATCAGATATCCGTCCGGATGAAAGTCCATCATACTCATAACCATATTAATTGTGTTTTCAGCCGTTATCATTATAAATATTGTGGAAAAACCGACTTTATTATTGTATTTTAACTCTTCAAACACTTGTTGGCCATCTTTCTTACCATCGCCCAGATTATAGTCACAGAGGATTATATCATAGTGTTTGTGGGAAACTTTATTGACGGCTTCGGCTCCATCCTCGGTTGTTTCAACAAGCTTAGCACCAAGCCCAAGCAGGCTTCTTCTTAAATAGTCCCTGAATTCCTTGAAATCCTCAATTACAAGAACTTTTTTCTCTACCAGGACAAGCTCTTTTGCCTGTTCTCTGCTGTATAATACTCTTCCCATTTAGTTAATTTGAATCACTCTGATTTAATTTATCGCTCCCTGTATGAATAACATAAGCCAACCCGTAACAGATCACCTTCAATACCAAAATTTATCCCCCTTTGTACGCTTTGATATTATACATAAAAAATAAATCTTTTACAATGGCTGCCGAAAAAAATTGATAAGGTCTTATGGAGAACTAATTTGCCGGGTTTTCTTTACAGCTTTCTTATTTATCAGGTTTTTTGTTATACTAGGGGCTGTGGATTTTTTGAACCTTTCAAAATTCCGAAGGCCAGGCAGATACATTGGCAATGAGGTAAATATAACAAAAAAAAGAGGGCTTGTCAGATTTGCCCTGTGTTTTCCTGATCTTTATGATATAGGTATGTCTAATCTGGGGCTAAAAATCCTCTATAAAATCATAAACGACATTCCCTACGCCTCAGCCGAAAGAGCTTTCAGCCCGTGGATTGACCTTGAGGAATACCTGAAACGAGAGGGCATTCCTCTTATGACTTTAGAAACTGCCACCCCGCTCAATAAATTTGATGCCGTAGGATTTACACTTCAGTACGAGTTGTCGTATCCCACAGTCCTTAATATGCTCTCTATGGCCAATATCCCAATAAAAGCCGGGCAACGTAACCACACACACCCAATTGTGATAGCCGGAGGCCCGTGCACTGTTAATCCGGCGCCGGTTGCCGGATTTTTTGACGCATTCGCTATTGGAGATGCCGAGGATTCAATAAAGGAAATCACCGAGGCAATTTATCTCCATAAATCAGAAGGAGATGGCAAACGTGAGAGTATCCTTAAGGCGCTCTCTGAAATAGAAGGAGTTTATGTGCCCGGGTACTCATCAAAACCTGTTAAGAGAAGATACATCCTCAATCTTAACGACTCCCCGTATCCGTGTGCATTCCCCGTTCCATTCACTGAAGTCGTCCATGACAGGATAAACATAGAGATCGCAAGGGGTTGTAGTTGCAGCTGCAGATTTTGTCAGGCCGGTATGATTTATCGTCCGGTTAGGGAACGTGACCCTGAAACAATTATGAGGCTTGCTGCTGAATCTGTTGCTGCAACAGGCTATGACGAGGTGTCCTTTACCTCTCTGAACTCAGGAGATTATTCAAATCTGCCCTATCTGCTTAAACTTTTTAACCGTAAGTTTAAAGACAAAAATATTTCGTTTTCATTACCATCCCTTAGAGTAAGCTCTGTAACAGAGGATGTCATAAGGGAAATCAAGGTGGTGAAAAAATCTGGCTTTACGATAGCCCCTGAGGCAGCCACCTCAAGGCTAAGGCTTGTGATTAATAAGGATTTTGGGCAGGAGGATTTTGAACGCACCCTGTACTCCATATTTAAGGGTGGTTGGCTTAACCTTAAAATGTACTTTCTCACAGGACTTCCCACAGAGACCGATCAAGACATAGAGGCAATCCCAGGGATGGCTGCAGAGGCTATGAAAATTGCCAGAAAACACACCGGACGCTCTGTAAACATTAGTGTTGCAGTGTCGCCCTTTGTACCCAAAGCTCATACGCCGTTTCAGTGGTGCGGGCAAATTCCAATGGATGAAATAAACAGAAAAAACAGTTACTTAAAACGGGCACTTTCCCGAAAAGGGCTCAAATACAAAGGGCATGATGAAAGAATGGCACTTCTTGAAGCAGTCATTGCACGCGGAGATGAATCGGTCTCCCCGCTTATTGAGGCAGCCTGGAATAGCGGCGCAAGACTCGATGCGTGGACGGAGGTTTTTGATTTCAATAACTGGGCTAATGCTGCCGAAAAAACAGGACTCGATTTAAATGCTCTTGCTGAAAAATCCATAAAGCCAGGGCAGCCCACTCCGTGGAGCATAATTGATACCCAGGTAACGGATGATTATCTAAACAAAGAATACGAAAAGGCTCTCTCAAGTGAAAAAACTGTGGACTGTAAACTTACTTGCAACGCCTGCGGAGTGAAATGTAAAAGCGGCCAGTTCCTCTCTGATGTCAAACCCGCCGAAATATCTGACAGAACACCTGATTCATTCAAAACCCGGTATAATCCGGTAAAAGTGCGGATAGTGTTTTCTAAGACAGGAAACATGAAATACCTCTCACATCTTGAGCTCCTGACCACCATACTGAAATCTCTGCGCAGGGCTCAGGTTCCTCTTGTTTATTCAAAGGGGTTTAATCCCTCCCCTAATGTGGCCTTTTCGCCGGCGCTTGGCGTAGGAGTGTCCGGGGAGCGGGAGTTTTTTGATATGGAGGTTACACCTCCTTTTAATTTAAACCGTTTTAGAGACATTATAGCTCAAAACATGCCTCTTCCTATAGCAGATATGTTTTTTATCCCTCTAAACACACAGTCTCTCTGTAAGTTTATAACAGCCTACAGGTATGAGATTAAAAACATCGGCTGCAGTACTGAAGACATACAAAGCCGGATAAACACAGAGGAAAACAGGTGGATTTTACCTATACTGGTACGATTTGATATAATTAATGGTAACCTTGAAGTGCTGCTAAAAGACACAGACAAGGCGATGGTGAAATTATCAGCTTGTGTAAAAGCATTGACAGGTAAGGAGTTAGAAGATGTGGATGTATCAAGAAAGGCTATGTACGGCTGGCAAAGTGACTGGGTTGAACCCACTCAACAAGTGCAGGGTTAAGGAAACAGATGGCAAATGAAATCATAATAAACCACACCCTTGATGAGGTACGGGTGGGGGTGTTAGAGGGCGGGCAGCTTGTTGAGTTTTATGTGGAGCGAAAAAAAGAAGCCAGCATGGTCGGCAATATTTATAAGGGCAAAGTGGTAAAGATACTGCCCGGTATGCAGTCGGCATTTGTGGATATTGGACTGGAGAAAGCCGCGTTCCTTTATGTAGCCGATATTAAAACCGAATCAGAAGATTTTACAGCTTTTTTAGAAGAGACCGATGTTCCGATAGAAATTCCAACACGAAAAAGCAGAGGCGAGCTTACAATCAGCGAACTTATTCAGGAGGGACAGGAGGTAATAGTACAGGTATCAAAAGATCCGATAGGGACTAAGGGTGCCCGCAGCACTTCTTACATAACAATTCCCGGGCGCTACCTCGTGCTTATGCCGACAATCGAGCACATTGGAATATCCCGCCGGATAGAAAACCCCGAGGAAAGACAGCGGCTTCGTTCCATCGTGGAATCAATAAAACCTAAAGGGTATGGCCTTATTGTTAGAACAGCAAGCGAGGGCGCCAATCAGGAGGAACTCCAGCATGATATGGAGTTTTTGATGCTCGTTTGGGATAACATTCACAAGAAAAAGGAGAAAGTTTCCGCCCCTGCGCTATTGTACAGTGATTTAGACCTTAGCTTCAGAAGTGTCAGAGACCTACTCAGTAACGATGTCGAGCGCCTTGTCATTGACTCAAAAGACGAGTATGAAAACATACTTGATTTTGTTAAGAATTTCTTCCAAAAGCTGCTAAATAAGATAGAGCTTTATGACCGCAAAGAGCCCATTTTTGATGCCTTTGGCATAGAGCTTGACATATACAAGGGGCTTGACCGCAAAGTGTGGCTAAAATCCGGCGGCTACATCGTGATAGACCAGACGGAGGCCATGACGGTTATTGATGTAAACACCGGTAAGTATGTGGGCAAAAAGGATCTTGAAGATACGATATTAAAAACAAACCTTGAAGCCGTAAAAGAAATAGCGTACCAGATACGGCTAAGAAACCTGGGCGGCATAATCATTATAGACTTCATAGACATGGAACTGCAGGAAAACCGTGACAAGCTCTATCTTGCCTTTGTTGAGACAATGAAAAAGGACAGAGCCAAAAACACCATATTTAACGTATCGGAGCTTGGCCTGATTCAGATGACAAGAAAGCGGATACGGGAAAGCCTTGGACGCACACTTTGTGAAAGCTGTCCGATGTGCGAAGGAAAGGGGTTTGTCAAATCCGCTAAGACGATAAGTTATGAGATATTTAGGCGATTAAAGAAGGCTCCCATCCACAAGGGCGCAAAGGTGGTTATATCGGCCCACCCCATAGTGGCAGACTATCTGTCTGATGAGCAAAGGGCTGGCCTTGAGGAGTTTGAAGTTACCCATGATGTAGCGGTAATAGTAAAGGCAGATTCGCGGTTACACAGGGAAAATGCAGAAATATCCGTGGTATGATTCAAAAGTCAAATCCCGATCTTGCAGATGAAACAAAATATTCAACTCTGGTTTCTTATCTAAAATCGTTAAAAAGTGTTGTGTTAGCTTACTCAGGCGGCGTTGACAGCACTTTCTTACTAAAAGCGCTCTCCGATGCCCAAATTCCTGCTCTTGCCGTGACAGCCAAATCCCCCTCAATGCCGGTTGATGATTATAACCGGTGTGTCAGTATGACTCTGGAGTTTAAAATACCGGCAAGGACAATTGAAACGGATGAGATGAAAGATGAGCGATATGTTGCCAATACGCATGAGAGGTGTTTTTACTGTAAGAGCGAGTTATTTACTAAATTAAGAGCTGTTGCTGAGGCAGAGGGCTATGAGTATGTGATAGATGGCTCTAACACTGATGATCTAAGCGATTACCGGCCTGGGTTTAAGGCAAAGGAGAGGTTCAGAATAAAGAGCCCCCTGATAGAAATTGGAATTACTAAGGCTGAAATCAGAGCATTGTCGCAGCGCTTTGGATTAAGCACATGGGATATGCCCTCATCGCCGTGTTTAGCCTCGCGGCTTCCTTACGGAGAACGTGTGACAGAAGAGGCACTCAGAATGATAAGTGAAGCGGAACATGTGTTAAAGGCGCTTGGCTTTGGTGAGCTTCGGGTGAGAAAACACGGTGATATGGCTCGTATCGAGTTACACGAGGGCGACATAGAAAGATGCACTCGTACCGATATAAGAGAGAAGATCGTACAGGAGTTAAAATCTATCGGTTTTCTCTATGTATCGTGTGATTTGGAGGGCTACGTAAGCGGCAAGTTAAACCGTGCGCTTAAGAAAGCGAAACTATGAATGATACTGAATTTATACATAACATAAACCTTTGTGTAAAGTGTGGCGGGTGTAAGGCAGAGTGTCCGACCTACTTTGCATCGTCAAAGGAGATGGAAAGCGCCCGTGGCAGGATGCGCTTACTTAAGGCGTTTCTAGGCGGAGAGCTTGCGCCCGGCAAAAAACTCAGTGAAAAGATCTTCAGCTGCCTGCTTTGTGGCGATTGCTCAAACCGCTGTCCGTTAAACATAGACATCCAGGAGGTGATTTATCATGCCCGATATCTGCTTAAGAGTTATGACAAAAAGAGGAGGTTTTATCGCCCGCTTACAAAGATGCTCTTTAAAAATACTGACTTCTCTGTAAAACTCTACAAACCGTTTCAAAAGTATTTTAATAAGCGGATGGTAGCGGACGGGTTGATACCAGAGGATGTGGAGTTTTGCGAAAATCAGTTTAAAAAGACCAATATTTTTTTAACGAAAAATAAAATCGGACGTGTCGCCGTGTTTTCCGGCTGTACGGCCAAGCATGTGTATCCGGAGCTTTCCTATTCGCTGGCAAACGTGCTTAACGCGTTAAACTATGAGGTGGTGTTTCCCAACACAGAGGTCTGCTGCGGTGCGCCGTTTAGAGCTCTTGGATTAAATGATACCGCTATAAAGTATGCAGAGAAAAATTACAACACTTTCAGCAAATTAAACGTAGATGCCATAGTGTCCCTGTGTCCAACCTGTGTGGTAGCACTAAAGAAACACTATAAGCTCCTCATAGGAAAAGAGTTTGACAATGTCTATGACATAGCAACTTTCTTGAAAGAAAAACTCACAGGCCATATTACAACAAAATCAGGGATTGACCTTGATGTCTCAGTCCATGACTCCTGCCATGACAGAAATGAGTTAAAAACAGGAGAGATTACAAGAGCAATCTTAAGCGGCATGGGGGCAAAGATAATCGAGCCGCACAAACAAACATGCTGCGGCTTTGGCGGCACATTTAGTTTATTCTACAAAGACATGTCAAACGTAATCCTGAAAGATACGTTAAAGGGACTGGTTCAAACCGGCGCTAAAGCTTTTGTAACAACTTGCCCAAACTGCATATTTCAACTGAGTAAACTAATGAAAGATAAACCCATATATCACCTTATCGAGCTCGTTGAAGAGGTTCTCATGAAAGAGCAAAAAAAGGATTAACAGATTCTTTATACTATCATGTATGAGACTTAAGGAACTTTTAGATAGTTATTATAATTCTTTTAACTTTAAGGAAAGAGTCTTAAATGACCCCATAGAGTTTCCCTCTTTGTACAAAACCCCCGCTGACATAGAGGCCGCAGGGCTGATTGCCGCCTCTTTTGCCTATGGCAAAGTGACTCTGTTTAAGCCGGTAATACGACAAATCCTCGAAAAAATGGGTGGGAGCCCTTATGAGTTTCTCATAAATTTTAATGTTAGAACACAGGGTAAATTATTTTCAGGCATATCGTACAGATTTAACCGTAATGAGGATGTGTTGGCTTTTTTGTTTGTACTTGGTGAAATTCTAAAAAATTACGGCTCTGTAAAAAGACTTTTTTTAGAGAATTTTAATGGCAGCATCTATGATTCAATAAACGGCTTTGTACAATACGCTGTAAGCGTAAATACAGAACCGGTTTATGGTAATAACCAAAAAACAAATGGTTTTTTACAATTTTTCCCAGACCCGGCAAAAGGCAGCGCATGTAAGCGAATAAACATGTATCTGCGGTGGATGGTACGCAACAGAGACATAGACTTTGGACTTTGGCCTGAGATACCGGCCTCAGCTCTGGTAATTCCCCTTGATACACATATATCAAAGGTGGCACGCTGTCTGGGGCTTACAAAGCGAAAAACCAATGACTGGAGAGCTGCCGTTGAAATAACTCAGGCTCTTAGCGTCTTTGAACCCCTCGACCCGCTCAAGTATGATTTTGCACTTTGCCACCACGGCATATCAGGCAACTGTAAGGGTGTTGGCGATACTGAGTGCGATAAGTGCTCCTTTAAAGAGTTTATCAAATAAGCTTCGGACATTAAATTGGTATATTTAACAGAAACTTAACTTTGCATTTTATTATTTTACTTCAAACTTTACGGATTTTATGTTAAAATCTTAGAACTATGTTTAGCAGTAATGAACAAATAGAGGCTTGAAATGAAGAAAAGCAACATTCCTGATTTTACAAATGTAAGGAGATATCACCTCTCTGAGAGAAAAAGCAAGGTTTGTGTTTCAAAAGCAGGAACCCCTTATAGTCCAGGAGGCAGTTTCAGGGATTTTCTGAACACCCTTCCTGATATTTTAGCGGCGGGAGACTTCAACTCTGCAGCTAACGCCATTGTAGAGGCAAGAAGTAATGGTGCCTCCGTAGTGCTTGGCATGGGAGCACATCCAATAAAAGTTGGACTGTGTCCGGTCATTATAAATCTGATAAATGAGGGGCTAATTACTGCTATTGCCACAAACGGCGCCTCGGTAGTTCATGACTTTGAGTTGGCCTACATGGGTTACACATCGGAGGATGTCTTAGAGCAGCTTAATGACGGGAGCTTTGGTATGGCTTATGAAACAGGAGTGTTTTTAAATGAGGCTATCAATAAAGGTGTTGATGAGGGAAACGGCATAGGGTACTCAATCGGAAAATACATAAACTCTGAACCCTCGATGAAGCACAGTGAGAAAAACAGCATTTTTGCCGCCTGCTTCCGTAAACAAATTCCAATAACCGTCCATGTTGCCATAGGAACTGACATAATCCACATGCACCCGGAGGCTGACGGAGCTAAAATCGGGCTGGGAAGCATGAGAGATTTTCGAATTTTCACTAGTGTCGTTTCCGGGCTAACTCACGGAGTGTTTATAAATCTTGGCTCTGCCGTACTAATCCCTGAGGTGTTTTTAAAGGCTCTGACACTTGCAAGAAACACCGGCAGCCGTGTTGACAACTTTACGGCCATAAATATGGATTTCATCCGGCACTATAGAGCCCATGAAAATGTACTTAAAAGACCAACCGCAAATGGCGGCAGAGCAATAAGCCTCATAGGGCACCATGAGCTGATGTTTCCGCTTTTAGCGGCGGCGGTGCTTGAGAAAAAAGCGGATTATTCAGCCGCATAGATTTATTTATAAAAGAGGAGTATTAAGTTTTATGGAAATAAAAAAAATGTTGGATGAATCATCTCAGTATGTGATGGAAACCTATAAGCGCTTTCCGGTGGTGTTTTCTAAGGGCAGGGAAATGCGCCTGTGGAGTGTTGACGGGAAAGAGTACCTGGACTTTCTTGCAGGTATTGCCGTTAATGTCTTAGGGCATTGTCATCCTAAAATTGTAGTAGCTATCCAAAAGCAGGCACAGAGGCTGATTCACGTCTCAAATTTCTATCACAACGACGTTCAAATTAAACTTGCCCGGCTTTTGATAAAACACTCGTTTGCCGACCGTGTGTTTTTTTGTAACTCCGGGGCAGAGGCAAATGAGGCTGCTATTAAGCTTTCCAGAAAGTACGCCAAGGCACACCACGGTGAGCACTGTGTAAACATTATAACAGCTCTGAATTCCTTTCACGGGAGAACTCTTGCCACAATAACAGCTACAGGGCAGCCTAAATTTCAAAAGGGATTTGAACCACTTGTGCCAGGCTTTAAGTACGTGCCGTTTAACGATTTTGAAGCTATCGAGGATGCCGTTGATAAAAACACTTGTGCCGTTATGATTGAACTGATTCAAGGCGAGGGCGGTGTGATTGTGGCCAGTGAGGACTATTTAAAAAAGCTGAGGGCTCTGTGTACTGAAAAAGGGGTTCTTCTGATTTTTGATGAGGTTCAAACCGGCATGGGACGCACCGGCACACTGTTTGCCTACGAACACTACAAGATTGAACCAGACATCATAACACTAGCCAAGGGGTTAGGAGGCGGGGTTCCCATAGGAGCCTGCATGGCGCGTGATGATGTTGCCAAAGCCTTTGAGTACGGTTCTCATGCCTCTACTTTTGGCGGTAACCCGCTGTCCTGTGCCGCAGCCGTTGCAACCCTTGAGACACTCCTTGAAGACAGCATTATGCTCACTGAGTGTAAACGTCTCGGAGACCATCTGCAAAATTCTCTCTTAAACTTGAAAGACAAGTTCCCTAACATAATAATGGATGTACGAGGACGGGGGCTACTGCTTGGAATGGAACTGACCCGTGAGTGCAGTCAGGTCGTACAGGCGTGTTTTGAAAGAGGAATACTGATTAATTGCACAGCTGGTAATACGCTGCGCTTCTGTCCACCTTTGATTGTAAAAGAAGAGGACATTAACAAACTCATAGATGTACTCAATGAGGTTTTGGCGAGGTTATCGTGAAAAGAGATTTTTTGACCTTTTGGGAACTATCGAAAAATGAAGTTGAAAGCATACTTGAGCGTGCTGCATGTTTTAAAGCAGGAAATACCGGCAATAAGAGCTCCCTCAGCGGCAAAAGCATAGGACTGTTCTTTGAAAAATCATCAACACGTACACGGGTTTCTTTTGAGGTGGGGATATATCAACTCGGAGGGCAGCCTGTTTACATACGCAGCGGTGACAGCCAGGTGGGGCGCGGCGAATCAATCAGCGACACGGCGCGGGTGCTCTCCCGCTACTTTGACGGACTAATTGTACGCACATACGCTCAGGTACGGCTTGAGGAATTTGCAAAGTATAGCACGGCGCCTGTAATAAATGGTTTGAGTGACACACATCATCCCTGTCAGGTGCTGGCCGATTTGCTTACCATAAAGGAAAGAAAAGGTAAGTTGCAGGGCATTAAATTAACATACCTTGGAGATAGCAATAATGTTACAAATTCGCTGATTGAGGCCTCACTACGAATGGGAATTGTGCTGTCCATAGCATCCCCGGCCGGGTTTGAGCCTAAGCCTGCTATGATGAAAAAACTCCATGACTTAGACTATCAGGGAATAAAGATATACAACGACCCTGTTGAGGCTGTAAAACAAGCCGACGTGGTTTATACCGACGTGTGGATAAGCATGGGGGATGAAGAGACAGGTCAACAAAAAAAGAAGGACGCCTTAAAACCGTTTCAGATTAACGATGCCCTTTTAAAACATGCAAACCCTGATGTCACAGTGCTGCACTGTTTGCCAGCCCACAGAGGGGAGGAAATAACCGACAGTGTCATAGACGGCCCGATGAGTGCCGTGTTTGACCAGGCTGAAAACAGGCTGCACACACAGAAGGCTCTGTTAGAGATGCTAATCGGTTAGCTTTGGAGTTACCCACTTTGGCGGCTGGAGTTTCTATAATTCCTCTGGGCGGTGTAGAGGAAATCGGGTTGAATATGACAATTTTAGAGACAGACGATTCTCTTATAGTAATAGATGCAGGGCTTATGTTTCCAGAGGAGGGAATGCACGGCGTTGATTTTGTTATACCCGACTATTCGTACATTTTAGATAATAAGGATAAACTAAGAGGAATAATTATAACCCACGGACATGAAGACCACACGGGGGCACTGCCATTTCTCCTTAAGGATTTAGGCCCGGATGTGCCAGTCTATGGTACGCTTTTAACCATAGGGTTAATCAAGGATAAACTCAAGGAATATAATGTCAAGGACTTATTGTTTATAATAATTAAGCCGCGGGACAGGATAACACTTGGCGACTTTACGGTAGAATTCATTCGTGTTGCACACAGTATAGCTGATGGCGTGGGGCTTGCCGTTGAGACCCCTTATGGCACAATTATTCACACGGGCGATTTTAAGTTTGATTCAAGCCCAGTGGATGGCGAGTTTCTGGATATATCGAGATTTGCGCATTATGGTGAAAAAGGTGTGCTGCTTTTGATGTCTGACAGCACAAACGCCGAGCGTGGAGGTTTTACCCCGTCAGAGAAAGTAGTACGGGCTGCCTTTGAGGATGTCTTTGCAAAGGCTGCAGGACGAATAATTATAGCTACATTTGCCTCAAACATCCACAGAATTCAGCAGGTGGTGGATGTTGCGGTTGAGTTTGGTAAAAAAGTTGTTTTATGCGGCAGAAGCATAGTGTCAAATGTACGTATAGCAATGGACCTGGGCTACCTGAGAATACCCTTTGATACGTGTCTTAAGGTTGAAGAGATTAAAAACCTTAAACCCGGAGAGACAGTCATCGTAACAACAGGGAGCCAGGGAGAGCCCATGAGCGTGTTAACCCGAATTGCCCGCAATGAACATAAGCAGATAAAGGTTAAAACCGGAGACACTGTGATAATCTCAGCAAAGGCAATTCCAGGCAATGGCAGAGCGGTTGGTAAAATAATCAATCAACTGTTTAAGATAGGAGCAGATGTAATTTATGAGAAGGTGGCAGATGTACACGTCTCAGGACATGCCTCGGTTGAAGAGCTTAAACTGATGCTTAATATAACCAAACCAAAATACTTTGTACCCATTCACGGTGAGTACAGACACCTTCACCGCCACGCATACGTGGCCAAAACTCTTGGCATTGCTGTAGAAAACATATTTTTACTGTCTAACGGTAACGTGCTTGAAATCAACCAGCAGGAGGGAGTTCTTGCCGACGGGGTAACTGCAGGGAGAGTTTATATTGAAGGAAAAAACCTCTGTGATATTGGCGATCTGGTGCTTAAGGAACGGAGGCGGCTTGCTCAGGACGGCGTTGTCATAGTGCTCATTTCAATAGCGAAGGAGGACGGGAGTATAGTCTCAGGCCCCGACATTATAACACGAGGTTTTGTCTTTGAAAGCTCCTCAAAAGAGATTATGGATGAGGCCAGAGCTCTTATTCTTGAGGCTTTTGCCACTTTTGATGACTCCTTTGTAAAAAGCGTATCCAATATATCTGCAAAAGTTAAAAGCATTCTCAGAAAGTTCATAAGAAATAAGACTGAAAAAAGACCGATAATTATGCCGGTTATCGTAGAGGTGTAGTTGCACCAAAAATTTGACATTACGTTAAAAGGTTTGTTGAAAGATATACCTGTCAAGTTCCTAAAAATTTTATCTGGTTTTGATAGTGGAAAATTTCTTGATACTCAATTGACAAATGTAAATATCCTGATTCCTGACTTGTTAATAGAGCTTCCTGACTTAACTATTTTACACGTAGAAATTATGAGCAATCCTGAGAAAATGTTGAAGCGGATGTTTCTTTATAATGCACTTATTTTCAATCACTATGACAGGTTACCAAAACAGATACTTTTGTATGTTGGTGACAAACCTTTAAATATTGAAAACAAGATAGGAAATTATTCTTTTGAGATTGTTGATATAAAAGACATAAACTGTTCTGAGTTACTTGAAAGTGACAAACCTGAAGATATAGTTTTAGCGATATTGTGTAAATCCGAAAACATAGACGTTACTGTCGCTAAGATATTGGAGAAACTATCTGTGCTACCATTAAAGGACAGAGAAGATTATATTTTGAAATTACTCTATCTATCCGACTTAAGAAAATTATATACTAAAATAAAACAGGAGGTAGAGAAAATGCCTATAACAATTAACTTAGAAGACAGCGATATTTATAAGGAAGCTGTGGAGAAGGGATTGTCTAAGGGTAAACTGGAGGGCTTGTTTGAGGGTAAACGCGAGGGCTTGTTTGAAGGTAAACGCGAGGGCTTGTTTGAGGGTAAACGCGAGGGGTTAATAGAGGGCATTGAAGGTATGCTTGAACTCAAATTTGGCATCAATGGACTTGAATTAATGAATATTGTCAGAGCTATAAATACATTAGATAAATTGGAGGAGTTGAAAAATCTTATCAGGAAAGCCGGTTCGGTGGATGAATTGAAAGAGTTTTTGGGGAAGAGTGTGTAAAAATACTAAAAAATGCTGAATAAGGCTGATATAACAGAAAATCTAAAGAACACTGTTTATTTTTTATCTAAGGAAATAGGCCCAAGGCCATATAGTAACCTTAATGCCCTGAATAAAACCTCCGACTACATTTCAGCATCTCTTAAAAGTTATGGATACGATGTGTCTTATCAACCATACAAATACAAAGGAAATAATTATAAAAATATATACACTGAAATTAAAGGAAACAAAACGCCGGAAATATCAATTGTAATTGGTGCTCATTATGATACAGTATCTACTACTCCGGGGGCTGATGATAATTCAAGTGGAGTCGCCGGCTTGCTTGAGATAGCAAGATTATTAGAAAATTCCACCTTTGATAAGACAATTCGTTTCGTTGCATTTACACTTGAGGAACCGCCGGCTTTCATGACTAAAAATATGGGGAGTTATGTTTATGCCAAAAGTCTGAAGGAGAACAATGAAAATGTCGAATTAATGATATGTTTAGAAATGATTGGATACTTCAGTAAAAAACAGAAATACCCTCTTCCTGTTCTTAAGTGGTTTTATCCCCATGAAGGCGATTTTATTTTACTTGCCGGTGATACTAACTCACAGCATTCCATATCAAAAGTAAAAAATGGCTTTAGAAAAGGAACCGTCATGCCTGTTGAATCCATTACTGCACCCAGGTTTATACCCGGAATTGATTTTTCGGACCACAGATCCTTCTGGAAATTTGGCTACAATGCCATTATGGTTACAGATACGGCATTTTACCGGAATCCAAATTATCATAGATCAACAGACACGCCGGAAACATTGGATTATGACAGTATCACCGAAGTTGTATTGGGGCTTAAATCAGCAATATGTGAAATAGCAAACATTAAGATGTGAATAATTGATATTCATTATTTGCTGTTAAAGCTGCTTTATATATTATGAAAATATTCATGTATGTTATTATAAGAAAATAGAATAAAGGGATTTTAAATGCCACAATATTATGACATTACACTGAAAAGTATCTTGAAAGAGTTGCCACGAAAATTTATGAAGATATTAACTGGATTTGAAACGGCAAAATTTCTGGACGTTCAATTTCCTGACATTAGGTACAGGCAACCAGATTTGCTGGTGGAACTCCCAGATGACACGTTGTATCATATGGAGATGCAAGCACAAAATGATGGCAACATGGATTGTAGAGAACTGGAGTATTATCATCTGATATTCTGCGAGTTTAGGAAATCTGTTACCCAAGTGGTTTTATATGTAGGCTCAGAAAAACTGAAGATGAGTAACGAAATTAAAGCAAAAGGTTTACATTTCACCTATCAGATAATAGATATCAGAGATATAAATTGCCGAGAACTTCTTGAAAGTGATGATCCGGGTGATAATATTTTGGCAATCCTTTGTAAGACAGATGATGCCGATGGAACAATAAAGGGAATTCTTGCAAAATTATATGAATTACCGCCTGAGGAAAGAGAAAACTATATTCTAAAATTACTAACCCTGTCAAGGCTAAGGGGTTTAACAAAATCCGTAGAAAGGGAGGTTAAAAAAATGCCGGTAACTATTGATGTGAGTACAGATGTACTTTATTTGGAGGGCATGGAGAAGGGCTTACTTGAGGGTAAACAAGAAGGGAAGTTAGAAGGGTTACTTGAAGGTGAACGGAAAGGCTTACTTGAAGGTGAACGAAAAGGCTTGCTTGAGGGAATTGAGTTAGGACTTGAACTTAAATTTGGTTCAGCCGGACTTGAGTTGATGAATACAGTCAAAGCTATGAATACTATAGATAAACTGGAAGAATTTAAGAATTATATCAAGAAAGCCGGTTCAGTGGATGAATTGAAAGAGTTTTTAGGAAAGAATATATAAAGCTTACAATAGTGCCGACAGATGCGATTTGTATTCTTTATGGAGTTGTACTGGGGCTTAAGTCCACAATATGTGAGATAGCAAGCGTTTAAACCTCCAATGCCATGGTAGTTTATTTCAATTTTAAAAATTCCTCATGTGCAGTATTTACAGCATAATGAATCTGCTCCTCCGTGTGATTTGCCATAACGAAAAATCTTACTCTTGTTGCATCCTCGCTAACAGCAGGAAAAAGTATCGGCATTGCAAGAATTCCTCTGTCAAATATGGCATTGGCAAGCTTGAGTGTTTTTATTGAGTCACCGATAATGACGGGTATTATGGCTGTACCATTACTGGTTCCGGTGTTAAGTCCTTTTTCCTTTGCGAGTGTTAGAAAGAGGCTTGACAGATAATGCAGACGGGCTACCCGATAAGGCTCTTTTTTTATCGTTTCAAGTGAGGCTATTGCAGCAGCCGTATTTGCCGGTGTTATGCTGGTTCCAAAAATATATCCAGGTGTTGTCAATCTGAGATATTTAATCAGTTCCTTCGAACCGGCAATGTATCCCCCACAACTCCCAATAGCCTTACTTAACGTCCCCATCCACACATCCACATCTGAGCGGTTAACGTTATAATGCTCTCCAACTCCACCGCCATTTTTCCCCAAGACACCTATCGAATGAGCCTCATCTATCATAAGTAATGCCTTGTGGCGTTTCTTTATTTCAATAATTTTGGGAAGATTCGGAATATCCCCGTCCATGCTGTAAGTTCCTTCTATAAGAATAAGAACTTTCTTATACATGGCTCTCTCTTTCTTTAAAATAGCATCGAGAGCCTCCCAATCATTATGCGGGAAAGTTATTTTTCTTGCACCCGACAAAAGACTTCCCTGAACAGCGCTCATGTGCATATAAAGATCATGTACGATTAGATCACCGGAGCCGACCAGCGTTCCAACTATGGTTTCGTTTGTACCAAACCCGCTTGGCAACACCAGGCTGTCTTCACAGTTAAGGAATTCAGCCAATACCCTCTCCAGTTTCTTGTGAAGCGGGGTTAATCCTGTTATTGGATTAGTAGCTGAAACTGATGTGCCATATGTTTTGATAGCGTCTATAGAGGCATTACATACCGAACTGTCACAAGACAGCCCCAGATAGTTGAAAGTTGCAAAGTTTATCAAGTCACTGCCGTTTATGTTCATAGTGCTTCCGGCCATACCGTTATTGACCTGAAAGTACGGATTTCTAATTCCTAACGATTCCCACAGGGCTAATCTGTTACTCCATTCTATATATTTCGGAAACTTATCGAACCGGTAATATTGTTCATCTATTTCATCCAACACAACCGTTTCTTTGGCAGATATTTCCAAAACATCATCCGAAACAGGTGTAATCCTATCAGAAGGCAATTTCAACGGAGTTTCACTTATAACAGGCGCTTCACAAGCAATATAGGCTGCTAACTTCTCTATAGTCGGGTATTCATAGAATAGCCTTTCTTCAAGCGAATGCCCCAACGCTGATTGCAAATCAGCCATTATCTGCACAACCATAAGGGAATCAATGCCGTATGTGAATAAGTCCCGTTTGTTGTCCATTTCTTTTGAGGGGATCTTCAGATGTAACGATATTTTACTTACAAGCCATCTGTCTAATTTACAAATATCCTTATCACAGCCATCGAGTTTTTCACACTGATCTTCAACTGATTCATCCCTTACAGGTTCTGTATCTTTTAACGCCCACAACTTTTCTATCTCCCCTGTTTCATAACCATGACGCAACCGATGACGTTGAATCTTACCGCTTGATGTCATTGGAATACTATAGGGACGCAGCAACACAACGTCATAGACAGATAGTTCATGCTCCTCTGCTACAGCCTTACGTATCGCATTGGCAATAACCTCAGGTGGAAGAACATCGGCATCTCCATGTGATTGGGATGTTTTGTTTGATGTCTTTTGATGTACGCTGCAGGCATTTCCAGCTATAGATTCTCTGTCTTTTAAAATATCTCTCAAGCCAGTTAAATATCCACTATTTACCTCTATGGCGACAATAAGCTTCTCTTCTCCGTTTACTTCTGTAGAAAAAGCACCACAAGCACCCACTCTTATTGGTCTTGTCCCATTTACATCAAAAGAAATCTCATCTACTGTCCACTCTATATCCTGAGGATAATAGTTCTGTCCACGGATTATTATCATATCCTTGATACGACCAGTAACAAACAGACTGCCATTAAATATAAACCCGGAATCACCTGTCCTTAAAAAAGGACCGTCTCCGGTATCGGATAAATATGCCTGAAAGGTTTGTTTAGTCGCCTCAGGATTATTCCAATACCCTTTTGCCACATTTTTGCCAGATATCAATATCTCACCAATCTCTCCGACAGGTTTTGTAGCGTTGGTCTCAGGGTCGGCTATAACAATCTTTTCGTCAAGCCATGGCTTGCCATTTCCAACTAATATCTTTGTTCCTTTCCCGTTATTACCTTCATTACCTGTTAAAACCACACGATTACGTTCAAGTTCATTTGTAAGTAAAGATTTATACACCTGTAAGTCCCCACGCTCTCCGCCGGTTGCAAACAGCGTAACCTCGGCAAGTCCATAAGCCGGATATAGCGTTTCTCTTTTAAGTCCATACGGTGAGAATGCCTCGTAAAAACGATCCATTGTGCTGCTGTTAACCGGTTCAGAGCCGGATAGGGCAATCTTCAAGTGCGATAAATTAAGTCCTTGTTTTTGTTCATCCGTTATTTGACGTGCACATAGTTCATATGCGAAGTTTGGTGCAAGAGTTACAGTAGCTTTATAATCGGATACAGCTTTAATCCAACATATTGGTTTCTGTAGAAAAGAGATTGGGGCCATAAAATAAAGACGCATCCCCATATAAATAGGGGAAAGTACCTGACCTATCAATCCCATATCATGAAACAGAGGACTCCACCCAACGGCAATGGAATCTTCTGATAAGTTAATTGCAGATTGGAGCATTAGTTCATTATAAATAATGTTTTCGTGGGTTATCATTACTCCTTTAGGTTTAGCTGTCGATCCGGAAGTGTATTGGAGAAAAACTATATCGTCTGCATTAACCAAATTTTCCCAATAGTCTTTTGCGTTATCCTCGCTAATGGTTTCTGTTGAGACCCATGGTAAATCTTTTAGTGACAGATCCTCTTTATACATTGGTTTTATTTTATTTACGATATTGGATTTGCTAAGAATAACGGATGGTTTGGAATCATCTATTATGGATTTAAACCTGTCAAGTTTTTGATTCCTTTTTGGGGGATAAGCAGGGACAGCAATAATGCCGGCATAAACACAGCCAAAAAACGCACAGATAAAATCCAGGCCGGATGGGTATGCTAAAATCGCTCTTGATCCTCTATGGTATGACCTTTGAAGTTCAACGGCAATTGAACGGGCTTTCTTATCAAGCTCAGCATAAGTCAAAGATATGCCGTTTCCCTCACCATCAGGTAAGAAAGTATAAGCAACCCTATCCGGATGCTTATTTACTCTAAACCGGAGTAAATCAACCAATGTTGAGATATTACTAAACTTGTCAGTCATTATTTTTTTTCCTTTTATTTATTCTCACTAATATATTTCCATTTAACTACTACGCATTTAACCCAATCTTCTTCTTATAAAACATCTCTACAACCTCTCTGTCGAATGGATTTACAATCATACCTGCATCGGCAATGACTGATTGCCCATTGATAGCGCTTGAGCTGCCGCTTAATAAAAACGCTATCACGTTGGCTATTTCTTTTGTTTCAATTGCTGCTTTTCTAAATGTTAAAGCATCTGTATAAAGAGATAGTTTTATAAAGTCTGGAATTCCTGCGGCTGAAGATGTTCGTATGACGTTTGATGAAACAACATTAAATCTAACCTGTGAAAATTGACTGAACGACTGTGCAAGATATACCACTGACGATTCTAAAGCAGCTTTTACAGGAGCCATATAACTGTAGTTTTCAATAGCTATTTTAGTAAATGGAACAGAAAGTGTAACCACTGAGGCGTTGTTATCAAGTACGTCTTTGAAAGCACAAGACAGACTGATTAAAGAGTAACAGGATATGTCAATCGCCTGAAGGAAATCCACCTTTCTTGTCTCATGAAATGGTTTAAGTCCTTCCGAAAAGTTGGCAAATGCTATAGAGTGTAACATTCCGTCTATTTTACTATGTTTGCTTGAGACATCTTTATAGAGAATTGCTATCTCATCCTGGTTTTCTACATTACAAGTAAAGATATCAGTATCTGGTATAAACTGTTGTACTTTTTCTTTTACGGTAGCGTCTTTTACTACATAAATACACTCTGCTCCTTCATCCACAAGGCACTTTGCTGCAAAATATGCAATGCTTTTTTTATTAAACACTCCCACAATCAGAAACTTCTTGCCCTCTAACTGCAAAAAACTCATTTTAGTTTTGCCTCAAGATAATCTACTGTGCTTTTCATGCTTTTTAAATGTGGAAAATCCTCATCTGGTATTTCTATTGCGTATTTTCTCTGAAGTGCCATCACAACATCAAGAAAATCCATGCTGTCCATCTCCATCATGTTACTAAATGGCAGCTCTGTGTCCTCAATTGTGGAACAATCTACCTCAGTCATAACGTCCTGCATTATCCCTATCACAACATCCATAATTTCTTTTCTTGTCATTTCGCATTTCTCCCGTTTGTGTATGTTTTATTCATATTTTTTTATTATAACTGTAGAATTAATACCTAACATTCCAAAGGAATTATTTAGAATATATCGTATCCCGTCTAATTTTATAGGCTCATTTCTTACTATATTTGTAATCATACATTCAGCATCGAGATTATCTAAATTTAATGTGTGATGAATAAAACCATCGGTAAAAGAGGGCAGTTCACCAGCAAGCTCAAGTGCCCCAGCAGCTCCCATCGTGTGTCCAATATAGCTTTTAGTGTTCGTAATATAAACACTGTTATGTTTACCGAATATGTTATAGATAGCCCTGCCCTCTGTTTTGTCGCCCAGAGGTGTTGACGTTGAGTGAGCATTTATAATGCTAATATCCTGCGGTTCAAGTACTGCCCTGCGGAGAGCCTTAACCATACATTGCTCCTGCCGCTCCTGATTAGGTGCTACATAGTCTGAGGCGTCCGTATTTATCCCATAGCCGACTAACTCACCATAGATTTTTGCCTTTCTTGCTAAAGCATCATCTAACCTTTCCAGTATGTATAAACAACCGCCTTCCGATATTACTATACCGTTTCTATCAGTATCGAAAGGTCTGCAAGCCTTTTGAGGGTCGTTGTTATTAGCAAGGGCACCTTCATTTCTAAAGCTTGCAAAACATAGAAATGTTCTTATACTTTCAGACACCCCACCGCATATAGCCAAATCAACCTCGTCTAACATAAGCATTTGTGCACCGTGAATAAGACCAATGTTACCTGCTGCACAGGCTGCTCCTAAAGTGTAATGCGGTCCGGTTATTCCAAGATTAAGAGCAATCTCTCCTGCAGGATTATTTGATATAGTCTTTGGATTAAAAAGATGGGATACGTATTTCAGATTGTATCCGTAATCCTTTATAGCCATTATTTCCTCTGTTGCTTCTGCTGCACCATGCTCGGTAATTCCAACATATATTCCTATATTGGATTTATCCAAAACGGCTAAATTAATACCTGCATCTTTTAACGCCTCATGAGCACAGTATATGCCGATTGATGCTGCTCTGGTACCTCTTCTTCTCTCTTTTTTTGACTGATATTTGCTTTCGTCATAAACGCAAACGCCAGCTATAACCTCACCCATAAGTTTCTCTTTATAAAGAGTAACACCTGATTTGCCCTCAAGGAGATTTTTCCTGAACTCGGCAAGATTGTTACCGTTAGGCGATGTTAAACCCACTCCTGTAATTACAATTCTTTTGTTTTTCATTCTCTTTCAGTCACATTTATAAATGTAATAAAGTCTCCTCTATGAGGTTCCTTACCAATGATTTGACAGATATTATTTCGTTGCACCGATGAGCATTCGCGCCAGCAAAAGCAAACCCTTCATCGAGGTTACCTTCGGCAGCATTAAATAAAGCCTTGGCAATGCAGTAAGGAGCAGTTTTAGGGTCACAGGTTTTTAAGCAAAGATATGTACATTTAAAAGGAATAGTTTCCCCTTTGAATATCCTCTCCACAAATTCGTTTCGAATAACCCTACCAGGCAGCCCTACTGGACTTTTTATTATCACTAAATCTTCTTCTTTCGCATCTAACCATGCCTGTTTGAAATTCTCATGGACATCGCATTCATATGTACAGACGAACCGGCTTGCCATTTGAACACCGGAAACACCTAATTTTAGATATTTCGCAATCTCACCGCCATCAAATATCCCTCCTGCCGCTATTACAGGAATTGGCGGAGTGTATGAGTTCGCAATCTCAAGGATATCAGTTACAATCTGCTCAAGACTTTGTGCCTTATTCTCTACAATATCTTTATAAGTAAACCCAAGATGACCCCCTGCCTTAGGGCCTTCAACTATAACAGCATCGGGTATCTTGTTATAATTGTGGCTCCAAAATTCACATATAAGCTTAAATGTCCTGACTGACGATACGATTGGTAACAGCTTGACATCTTTTCCATCAAGGTATTTGGGGAGATCCACAGGCATACCTGCACCGGAGATAATTATATCTACACCCTCTTCAACTGCGGCTTTAACGAACCGTTGATAATCAGATACGGCATACAAAATATTAATGCCTATTATCCCGTTAGTTAAACTCCGCGCCTTCTTGATTTCGTCTTTTAATGCCTTTACTCTAACCTCACCATCTGCATTGTTTTTACCAGATATGGTATATCCTAATCCCGTAGCGGCAATTACACCAATGCAACCCTCATTTGCAGCAGATGAAGCCAATCCAGCAAGAGATATTCCCACACCCATCCCGCCTTGAATTATCGGAACTTCAGCCGTTAAATTCCCTATTTTTAGTTGTGGCAGGCTTTTACTCATAACACCATAGTGACACCAAACGTGGCTTAAAAAGATTCTGGAGTTGATTGAAGCAAATACAGGTTATGTATATAACGAAAGCATAATTGAAAGATACATATTTAAATTTGAATAGAAATTTTCTTAATATTAAAGGAGCACTAGAGAGAGAGAGAGAAGCAAAAAATACGCCATTTTGCACTCTTTAATTTACAAACCAACATCTTCCCTCCCAAAAACATTTTTTAAACTACTACAGGATAATAAACAAATAAAAATGCAATGTCAAGTAAAATTTTCTAATATTTTTAATATGTTACAAAAGTAGCCAAAAATGCTAATATAATTGAAATAGAGACAGTAGGGCTGATACCGCAGTATTATGATATTACTCTGAAGAGTATTTTGAAAGCGTTGCTATGAAAATTCTTGAAGATATTGACTAGATTTGAGACTACAAAGTTTCCTGACATGCTATTTTCTTACAAAATTATATGAATTGCCACTTGAGGAAAGAACAGACTATGTTTTAAAATTACTAACCTTGCCAAGGCTAAGAGTTTTGAAAGAATCCGTAAAAATGGAGGTTCATAATCTTATCAGGAAAGCCGGTTCAGTAAATGAATTAAAGGGGTTTTGGGTAATAATGTATAATATTGTTGAGCTAAAAATGCTAAGTTTGGCCATAACTGAAATAGAGTAAGTTTTAACGCACTTATTCATGTTCAATAGACAGTGTAAACCCTTGAGATGAAATATGAAATATATTTTGCGTTATCAAGTACATTATACGAAATAATTTAATGGAGGGAATGTAGTGGAGATATTTCAGGCAATTGTTTTAGGTATAGTGCAGGGAGTAACGGAGTTTTTTCCGATAAGCAGCACGGCTCATCTGATTTTAATACCGTGGTTTTTTGGATGGACCGGGGCTGTGGATTCACTTGAGTTTGATATTGCTCTGCATGTTGGCACTTTGCTTGCGCTTGTTACGTTTTTTTTCAAAGACTGGTTGGAAATGTTTTTTAAAAAACACAAGAGAAGGCTTCTTTATCTAATTATAGTGGCAACTGTACCGGGAGCAATAGCCGGTAAGCTGCTTGATAAGTATGCAGAGACCTCGTTAAGAAGTCCGCTGATAATAGCGGTTAGCCTGATTGTGGTTGCGATAGCTATGTTTATTTCTGAACGGGTTGGAATCAAAGTACAGACAGCTGAAAAGTTAAGTTACTTAGATGCAGTGTTAGTTGGCATAGCACAGGCTTTTGCCATAATTCCAGGAGTGTCACGCTCCGGTGGCACTATTACTATGGGTATGTTTTTAGGAATGAAAAGAGATGAAGCTGCAAGGTTTTCTTTTTTAATGTGTACTCCGATTGTAGCAGGGGCTGCAGCTTTGCATGGGTATCATATACTGAAAGCACATAGTGCAGGCTTTAACATGCCGATGTTTGTCTTTGGTGTGCTTGCCTCTTTTATATCAGGGGTGTTAACAATTAAATTTCTACTGTCTTTTTTTAAGAGATTTTCATTAAACGGTTTTGTTTATTACAGGATTGTTCTTGCTCTGGTAATAATAGCTACGATGGTATGGCAGAAGTCGTAAAGGGAATAAAGTATGAGATAAAGGGGCTTATAGCCGTATTATTAGCGCTCTTTACGGCAACGTCTCTGCTTACTTATAACAAGTGGGACCCCTCCCCTTTTACCTATACCGATACATCCGCCAGTAACTATTGCGGCGTTGTCGGCTCATACTTTGCAGACATATTGCTGTCTTTTATTGGCAGCTGTGCGTTTATATTCCCGTTTTTTCTGTTTTACTATGGGTTGAGGAGGCTTCTTGGCTCTGTAAAGAAAAAAGAAAACCTTGTTGGCACACTGCTTTTGTTAATTACGCTGCCTATGGTTTTCGCTCTTGTTGCCGATACATTTAACACAATGGCAGTGCGTGGAGGGTTATTTGGCGTTGTTTTGATTAATATTCTAAAAAAACCATTCTCTCCGGTGTTTGCATACATTGTGACACTGTCGGTTTTTTATACATCAATAGCTCTGATGCTGCCGATTAACCTGACATCTATATCTTTCAGACGGAATCCTAAGGCAAAGAGCGATCCAATTACTGTTGCCACTGGTGAGACTCCTAAAGACAGCGGCATAGAGCCAGACTTTAAAATCATCAAACATAAAGAGGAGCCGCCTGAGGAGGAAAGGAAACACACAGTGGCAGTACGGCAGTTTAAGATGATGCCGGAGGTGCGCGAGGGCCAGTACACGCTTCCTAAAGTGGAATTGTTAAGCAACAATGATACTGAAAAGTATGAACTCACCAGAGAGGAGTTGATCCTGGCTGCCGACATTTTAAAAAACAGGCTTTCGGATTTCAATGTCGATGGGAAAATCTCTCAGGCACACCCCGGCCCTGTTATAACCATGTATGAGTTTGAACCGGCACCGGGTGTTAAAATCAGCAAAGTGGTGTCCCTCTCTGATGACCTTGGGCGTGCTATGGGCGGAATTAAAGTAAGAGTGTCATTAATACCCGGCAAGACCCCAATAGGAATAGAGGTGCCTAATGAAAAAAGAAGTGTGGTCAGCCTAAAGGAAATTATAGCGTCAGACAGGTTTGTTAAAAAGAGTTCACTGTTAACACTGTGTATGGGTAAGGACATCTATGGTAACCCTATAGTGGAGGACCTTGCCAGAATGCCGCACCTTCTTGTAGCTGGAACAACGGGCTCAGGTAAAAGTGTAGCCATAAATTCGATGATTATGAGTATCCTTTTTAAAGCTAAACCCTCGGAGGTAAAAATGCTGATGGTTGACCCGAAACTCCTTGAGCTTTCAATCTATGAGGGAATACCACACCTGATTTCAAATGTTATAACAAGCCCTAAAGAAGCCTCAGACGCTCTAAAGAAAATGCTGCTTGAGATGGAACGCCGTTATCGTCTGATAGCCGGACAAGGGGCAAGAAACATAGAGATGTTTAATGCCTCAGTGGCCGATGAGGAAAAACTCCCCTACATTATAGTGATCATAGATGAGCTGGCAGATTTAATGTTTACGGCGGCAAAAAATGTGGAGGACTCAATTGTGCGCCTTGCGCAGATGGCACGAGCATCCGGGATACATCTGATTGTGGCCACACAGAGGCCCTCAGTGGATGTCATAACGGGGATAATCAAGGCTAATTTCCCGTCAAGGGTGGCATTTATGGTGTCCTCAAAGGTTGACTCAAGGACGATTCTGGACACTCACGGGGCGGAAAAGCTGCTTGGCCGCGGAGACATGCTGATGCTTAGCCCAGGCGCTAAGATAACCCGCGTACACGGCGCTTTTGTGGATGAAAGTGAGATAAAAGCTGTCGTTGATTTTGTTAAATCACAGGGACGGCCGGATTATTCTATTTTTGAAAATCTGATAATGGAGGAGGCACAATCTGCCGACACTGACGCCACAAGCAGTGACAAAGATGACGTGTATAAAGATGTAATCAAGTATGCCCAAACTATGGGAGAGGTATCAATATCCTCAATACAGAGACGGTTTAAGATAGGCTATAACAGGGCGGCGCGTATAATGGATATGCTGGATGAGGACGGACTTGTAGGGCCTCCCAAGGGTGCAGGGAAACCAAGGGATTTTGTTTCCAATTGAATTGTTGGACTCCTCTCCAGTAACAATATGTGTGGCTTACTGCGCTGCTTTACTATGCCTGAACGTGTTATCTTCAGAACTTAACCGGCGCTAAATGTACCAAATAACGTACACTTACTCCTTGCAATTATTCCGCTTAAGCTCTACGCGGCGGTTCTTTGCACGGTTTACGTCTGTTGTGTTTGGCACAAGCGGTTTTGTATCGCCGTAGCCCTTAGCAGTAAGCCTCGCAGGAGATACTCCGTGGTTGACAAGCCAGGTCTTAACCGAATTTGCCCGCTCATCGGATAACTTTAGATTGTAGGCGGGTTTGCCTATGTTGTCGGTATGGCCTCCTATTTCCGCAACGTACTGCGGGTCGTTGTTAAAAAGTGCTAACACCTGGGTCAATACCGGTTCGGAGCCGGGGGCAATTGTAGCCTTGTCGAAGTCAAAATTGACGCCATAGATCTCCAATGTGCATTCCTTAGGGGTTGGCCCCCCTGCCTGCACCGTTATAAGCTCATAGGAACCCGTTGCTTTATCGTTTCCGGATGTGTGTTTTACGATATACCACAGCTCACCCAAATTGGTCTTATTTGTTGCTACCGTGTAATAAATATTTTTTGGATCGGAGACCACAGAAGCACTAATTGTCTGAAGTGCGTTTTGATAATTCTTCTTAATTACCAACGGGGTGGGGGTTCTTGATTTATCGGTTAGCGTGTAGTTTGTTACAAGAACGTGGCCTGCTATGATTTTGCTACCGCCTGGAAGATCGACCTTTACGGAATCGAAATCACGATAACTACAGTTGTCTATCTTAAAATATGAAAACTGTTTAATCAGCCACGGCGGGTTTTGGCAATCACGGTTTTTTGCATTGAGCGGAGCCGTCATAGCCTGTGCCTGTACCTCTTGCTCGAACGAGCGTACATTTACGGTAGTAAGCATGTATGATGTAGTTGAATCGTCATTGCCACTACCATGCTTATAAATGTACCAAAACTCGCCATACGGAGTTTTTTGAGTAAACACCGCATGATTAACATTGTTTGGATCGGAAACGAGTTGAGCGCCAATAGTTTGTAGGGCATTATTATAATTATTCATGACCGCAGCAGCAGTCGGAGAGTTCTTTTCGTTGGTTATAGTATACGTGACAGTGACACGAGCGCCTTCTACTGACTTTTCACCACCGGGCAAGTCGAGCCTGACAACGTCCCAGCCTTTGTTTTCACATGAAGCAAGCTTAAAATCAGAAAACTGTTTAACCAGCCACGGCGGGTTTTGGCATGTGCTGCTTTTAGGGTCAAGAGGCGCTTTCATAGGTTGAGCCTGAACCTCTTGCTCAAGCGGACGCACTTGCACGGTCGTCAGGATAAATCCATCGGTTGAGTTCTCGTTACCGCCACCGTGGGTGTAAACAAACCAGAACTCCCCTTCGGGGCCTTTTTTTGTCATTACGGCCTTGTAAATGTTTCCTGGGTCGGAGACGAGTTGAGCGCCAGCGTTTTGAGCTTGTTTGACATAGTAGGACAAAGCATCTGCTGCTTTGGGGGTTTTTGCCTTATCTGTTAGTGTGTATGTAATTGTGCTGCGATGGCCAGATACCGATTTTTCTCCCTGTGGAAGATCAAATTTTAGAGTAGCCCATGCCTTATCGTTACATGACGTAATGGTAAACCCTGTAAGGGGTGAGGATGCCCAGGACGGCGCCTTGCATCCTGCAGCATTGTCGGCTTTGGCAACACTGGATAACCCAACAGTAATGAACATAATGATGGTTGCCGATAAAAGCCAATATTTAAAAAAGCTATTCTTTTTCATTTCAATCTCCTTTTTACAAAATAACGCTAATTTGGTTTAAATGTTAAGATGTATAAAGTGTATAGTATGCAATCGGCCTATATTATTGTCAAGAGGTCTCAAGCTGGGCAGCTTCAGGATTCTATGGCCTTTTTCAAAACATAAGAGGCAATCTTACACTGAAAGCAGTACCCACACCCTCAGACGATTGAAGTGACACTTTAGCGTTTAGTACATCGGCAAGCTCCTTTACTACGGCAAGCCCTATTCCCATCCCACCCGATTGCTTACCACGGTAGTAGCGGTTATAAACCAGTGGTTTTTCACTGTCAGAAATCCCTCTGCCTGTGTCTTTAACTGTTATGATAAGTTCAGCCTCTGACATTTCATAAGAAAGTGTTACGCCTCCCTTTTCCGTAAATTTGATGGCGTTTGAAAGGAGATTATGAAAGATAATTGAGAGCTTTTCTTTGTCTCCCATTATTTTTATATCATTGCCGGCATCGGACAATGTAAGAAAAATGCCTTTTTGGGCAGCCTGAGCCATAAAGGGTTCAATCATATCTCTTAAAAATGGTACAAGTGTAAATTCCTCATAAACAGGTTTCCTGAAAAAAGTCTCCTCTGCCCTTGCAACATCCTCTATGCCCTGAACAATTGAGGTAAGCCTTTCCACTTCTAAAGCAATAACGGTATGACACTTTCCGGGGTTTTCGTCAGCCACACCATCAACAACAGCCTCAACGTTTGCTCTCATAATCGTAAGAGGAGTTCTGAGTTCGTGTGCTATGTTAGACATGATTTGTTTTCTCTGCTCATCTTCGCGCCTGAGGGCTGAAGCCATGAAATTAAACGCACTGGCCAGATCGCCTATTTCATCTCTGGTTGTAACAGGAATGCTCACATTAAAATCACCACTGCCTATTTTTGCCGTTGCCGCTATCAACCGCTTAAGCGGTGTTGAAAGAAAAACGCTAAAGAGCACCGACAGTATAATTGCCCCGCCTCCGGCTATTAAAAAGGATATTAATAAAAAATGTTTACCACGTTTTTTAAACAGGTTTTCTTTTAAAGACGGAAAGCCGTAACCGGTAATAGGCCATATCCACACAGAAGCAAGAAGACTACCGTTTACCATTATTGGGTAGTCCTTGTAGTGCTCCCCTTTTTTCCCTGTTTTTAAAATATCCTCCATGTTACGTGTCATAACACTATGGTGTCCGCTAAAAACACTCTTTGCGTCCATCACTACGTTACCGTCTTTATCTAAAATTTCCACATAAAGCCCCAGCATAAGTCCCCAGTGCACGGCATCGTACAGAAGATTCCCACATCCATTCCCCTCTGTTTGATACGCATCTTGCACTGTTGAAACTACCCATGAAATATTTTGAGTCTCATTTGCCGCAACATAGTCGTTAAAGTCTTTTGTAATTAACCACTTAAAAATCAGATTTGAGATCAGGGCAATTATTATAACAGTCGCAAAGGATAAAAACAGTTTAGTCCTCATCCCTTACCCCTGAAAAGCTGTAACCCTCGCCATAGACTGTTTTAATAAAAACAGGATTTTTATTGTCATCCCCAAGTTTTCGCCTGAGATTTTTAACGTGTGCATCCACTGCCCTGTCTGAGCCTTCAAAATCATATCCCAGTGCTATACTTAACAGTTGCTCACGGCTGAGCACTCTGCCGGGATGCTCAGAGAGTGCTGTAAGTATCTTGAACTCAGTTTGAGTTAAGGGTAAAACAGTGCCGTTTAAACTTGCCATTTGCTTATCAATCAGAAGACATCCGTTATTAAAAGAAGTTGCAGCGTTTCTGTTACCTGAACGCCTAAGATGTGACTTCACCCTTGCCATTAACTCCCGGGGGCTGAAGGGTTTTATAACGTAGTCGTCTGCTCCGGATTTAAACCCCTTTAAGATGTCCTTTTCATAGCTCTTTGCCGTCAGCATTATTATGGGGATGTCCGAGTTTTCCCGTATCATTACCGCTATGTCTTCACCGTCCATATCGGGAAGCGTGAGATCAAGAATGATTAAATCAGGGCTGTGGCTCATCATGTTAAGGCCGTCAGAGCCGGTTTGGGCATACAACGCCTCATAGCCCTCCTTTTTAAGATACATAATTACAATTTCGGCTATGTTTTTTTCGTCTTCTATTAGTAAGATTTTTTTCATTTAGGAGTTAAACAAGTTTATCATCTATATTATAAAAAGACAAGAAATTTATTTCCCTGTCCTGAAGCCCTTAATTACATGAACCAATTTCCAGATATCCAGTGAGGTAAGGGCATTATTCCATGCAGGCATACCGTAAGCTTTTGAACCGTGTGAAATTAAATTATAAATTTCACCATCCGTACTACCGTGCCTGAACTTCCCGGATGTAAAATCAACAGCTTTCATAGTCTCCCCACTGCCGTTGCCTCTACTGCCATGACATGCGGCACAGTGGGCTGCATATAGCGATTTACCCTCCTCCATCGCTTTAGCGTCAGGCTTTACAGGGTTTTTTAGCTTTTGATACTTTTTATGGCTATGCGCACCACTTTGATGACCATCTGAGTTTTCCTCATGAGCATACACAAAAACAGCTGCCATTAAAACCAAAGTCAACACTGTAATCAGTACCGTTTTTCCAAAACTATTCATAAACTGTGTAACCTCCTTATTTTTCTAAGACTTCTGCAAGAAATATTTGTTTTAACTCAAACTACTGTCTATTATAAGAAAAAAATGTGAATAAATTATGAATTTTCTCCTCTTTAATAAAGACTAATTGTATTCATATTTTATTCATAATTGAGTGTTACTATGAATCATTGTCTAAGAAGGAGGGGGCAATAGGACAATATCAGTTGTTTTGTAAATAAAAAAAATATAGGAGGTTTCAATGAAAAATGTTAATTCAGTAAGGTTGTTTCTGATTTTGTTAGCAATAACTGTAACAACTCTAATGGTAGGAGGATGTGCCGGGTTAGAACAGGCACATCATGAATATTTGATGAAGGGAACTATCTTAGAAAAAACAGGCGATGAGGTGTATCTTTGTATAGGTACTAAAGATGGAGCTCAGGTTGGCCAGGAATTGAACGTGTATCTAACCAGAAGAGTTATCGGCAAGGGCACACACACAGATTGGGAGCGTGTGTTTACGGGAAAAGTAAAAATCACGGAAATTGTTGATGAACATTTTGCAAAAGGTAAGGTTATCTCTGGAACAGTTAAGGAAAATGATATAGCCGAATTGTGATAATGTTTATTGCCTATGTAGATAACTCCGTTAATAGAAAAACTGGATTCCTGCTTTCGCAGGAATGACAGAAACAGATAATCCCATCCTCTGTCATTCCCGCCTACGAGCGGGAATCCAGTCCCTTTTTCTACTTTGAAAAACATAGAAACATGCCTACTTAGAAACCTGAAAACACTCTGCCGGAATTAACTCCGTAAACATTTAAACTTTTTAATGCAGCCTCACAGAAAATTCATAATTTATTCACAATTGTGTGATAGGATAATAATAGATTAAAAAACAAAAACAGGGGGTACAACAAAATGAGAGTTTCTAAAATTAAGTTTCTGACACTGTCGTTACTGATGATTTTAGTCTTATCATTAGCTGTTTATGGTAGTGGTATGGCAATGATGGGTGGTGGCGGCGGTTCTCAAGGCAATGGTGGTGGCATGGGCAATGGCGGTGGCATGGGCAATGGCGGAGGTATGGGCAATGGTGGTGGCATGGGCAATGGCGGAGGTATGGGCAATGGCGGAGGTATGGGACATCAACCCCCACCTGATAATAGAACAGGTTCAGATATGGGAAATGGCCACTTATATTAGTCGTATAACTCTGCTGAATATATAAAAATCCCTCTATGAGCAGTCTTTTAGACTGCTCCGACTGGGGTTAGTTTTCACCTTAAAATGCCCAGTCATAGTCCTCTTCCTCTACGACTTTTTCCTGTCCGGAAATGTAATATGTGGGATCATATATTTTTATGCCAAGCTCAATGGCTGCTGCCTCATCGGCGCCAAAGATAGAGGCATAGTCGCCGTGAAATCCATCACAAATCCCTTGAACTGAACACATTTTACACTTAGCTGAATAACAATAATCACACTGGCTTGTCCTTACCAGCGCATTGTCTCTGTAAAAGTCCTCCTCACGGTTGCCTCTGCCCAGTTTTTGTTTGACCGTGTTTACGGCAAAACTAATCTCCCGGTAAAGCGCCTCTATCGGGGCACGTGTGTGTGGATATGTCCGTATTAACTTCTGAACGGCATCTGTTGCAAACTTAAGTGCTACCGGAAACTGCATAGTTTCAAGCGATATAGTCCTGCGGTCCACAGGTTTTGTAATCTCTCCATCTCTCATTCTCTGGGGCTTTAACGCTGTCCATGACCATGAGACATAATCCCATTCATGAAGGTCATAGGGATTTTGTTGAAAGTTATATATGTTTTTTCTATGCCTTTCCTCTGCCATACACATTGGCAAATACCGGACATTACACTCTATCCCGACATCCTCAAGATAATCCATTGCAGGAGTTAGATACGCTTTTACATCCGTATAATTTGCCACATTTCCATCCGACAGTTTATCGCTGTTGTGCTGGTCCTCAAACGGATTAAATGTTATAAAGTTTACCACTCGTGCTCCTGTATTATGGGCTAACTCTGAAATAGCCATAAGCTCAGGCAGTGTTGTTTTACTTAACACACAGTTAAATCTAAACGGAATATTCTCAGCTACGATGTTCTCCAGTGCCGCCATCTGCTTTTTACTTGCTCCCTTTACTCCGACCAAAGAGTCATAGTTATCACCTAACCCGTGCACACTGATAAGCAGATCTCGTACGCCGGCTGCTTTTAACTCGCTGCACCGTGTCCTTTTGCAAAGCAATACAGCGTTAGTGATAAGGGTCGGTAAAAGCCCGATATTGCGGCAGTGTTGGGTAAGTTCCAAAATTTCTCTGTACAGCGTCGGCTCACCGCCCTGAATATCTATAGCATTGTTGTGGTAAAAATCAACAAGACAGGAGCATATTGCCTTTGCCTTTTCAAGTGTCATAAAAGGATGCTCTTTGTGTGATGCTGATTCTATCCTTTCAAGAAAATAACAGAATTGACAACGCAAATTGCATGTCTGCCCAAGCCACAACACTGCCCGCTTGTTTAACACCCGTTTATGTGTTTTCTTATATCCGTTGGTTCCGGTATTCATCCTCTGGCCCTCATAGTACTCTACAACTATGTCTTAATTCCTGTAAATATAAAAATATATTTTCTTTAACCATTTTAGTGAGCCGATTTGCTTTCTAAGTCTGTCTGAGCCGCTTTCGCCAATAACGAGTCTTACAGCTATTATAAGGATATCGTTAAACATGAAAGGATATACACTCATCCCTTTTAACATCATCATGAGTCCTTTCAGGTAATGCTTCTGACAGATACATCTGTCGGCATTAAGCATAAACACTTTGGAAAGTCTCTTTCTAAACTGAGAAGAAGGCACGCTATGGCGGTATTTTTCTATCACTGCGGCCTCATCTGTAACCATCCTTTCAACGTGTTTTGATATATTGCCCTCATGTATTCTAATGTTTACAAGGGCCCTTTGTGTGCCCATGATTTTATAGTGTTTCAGTACCCTAAGCCAAAGGTCGTAGTCCTCAGGGCCTTTAAGGGATTCATCAAAGAGGCCGCATTTTTCAAACACCTCACGCTTTACCAAAACCGTAGAAGGCATTATGAAATTAATCGTACTAAAGAGCCGCTGAAAGCTGACCGGTTTCAAGTCGTCAAATCTTGCGGCATTTCTGTTTACATCAAGCAGACCGGTATCGCTAAAGGTGTTGTAGTCGCAAAACACCATACCGGTATTGTCTGACAGATATAGGATTTTAATCAGAGATTGCAGCATATCACAGTTCCAGTAGTCATCGGCATCGCAAAAGGCGATGCAGTTTCCGGTTGCAAGAGCAAGCCCTGCGTTCCTTGCTGCCGAGGGACCATTGTTTTTTTGATAAACATATTTAATTACGCCTTGTTCAGCTAACGGCGCTAACACAGCTTTGGTATCGTCGGTGGAACCGTCGTCAATTACAAGCGTTTCAATATTTTTGTGGGTTTGACTGAGTATGCTGTCAATGGCTTTGCACACATATTTGCTGCGATTAAATGTGGGGATTATCACTGTGACCTTTACTGTGTCTCCGCCGTTATCAAACATCAGGTTGCACCATCTCTCTACTTGTTTTTTAGCCTTTCATATACATCCTCAAACATCGAGGCTATCTCTTTGAACACTGCTAAAATATTGGGATCAAAGTGATTTGGCTTTGTTCTGTTATCACCTTCTGTTATAATTTTAAATGTGGTTGTATGGTCAAAGCAGGGTTTATATCCTCTGCGGTTTCTGAGTGCATCGTAGCAATCTGCTATAGCTGTAATTCTGCCGCCAATGTGTATGGATTCATGTGCCAGCCCGTAAGGATAGCCACTGCCATCCCATTTCTCATGATGTGTCATAGCTATGACGCGTGCCAGTTCAAGTCTTTTGTGATTCCCTATAATATTGGCTGCAAACACTGGATGTTGTTTCATCTCAACCCACTGCTCATGAGTTAATGCCACGGGTTTTCTCAGGATGTCCGGATGTACGTGGATTTTACCAACATCATGCAGCGTTGCCTGAAGCCTTATATCTTTTACAAAGGAATCAGGCATGTTCATTTTCTTTGCTAACAGGGCACAGTACTCTCCCACTCTGTAAATGTGATTCCCGGTGTCATCATCGTTTGCCTCAGATGCCCTTGCAAGAGCATGTACGGTATATTCAAAAGACTTCTCGGTTTCTTTAATTTGCACTGACAGTGACCTCATAAAAAGTGTTTGTACTACAAGAGTTTCTAAAACGGCAGCGTCGTATATAGTTACATCCCGTCCGTAATTTAGCGCAACAATTACAAGTGCATCGCTCAGGTAACAGATAAGGTTTTCAGCAGATATGTTATACCTCTTAAGGTTTTCAACAAGTGGAGCAAATGTTTTTTCCTGAGCAGGATTATTGCTGTAAAAAATGCTTGAGCTTTCTGTTCCCTCTGTCATAAACCATGCGTCTAAAACAAACGGATGCCTTTGGATTTTATTAGTATATCCATACCGATACCACTTATAATTTTTTTTATCCTCGATAACTCGCACAAGTATTATCAGGGGCTTATCATACATTTTGTCTGACTTTCTGACAATCTGCTCCACCATCATATCCAGCACGGGCATAAATCTGAAATTTAGCGTGTTCACCGATTTAATAAGACTCCCACCAGCAACGGTCAAACTGTTAATGTTGCTGTAGGCTGCCTTAAGCGCATCATTTAACTGCTTGACTTTAAGAAGGTTGGCAATCCTTGCCAGTACCTCATCTTTATTGAAAGGTTTCGTTATAAAGTCCTCAGCCCCTGACTCTATGCCGGTTATTCTGTCTGACTTAGAGTGTAAAGATGTCAGCATTATTACAGGAATGTCTCTAAGGTCATCGCTTTCTTTAATCTCTTTGCATACATCAAACCCAGTCATTCCTGGCATCATTACGTCAAGAAGAACAAGATCAATTTTCACGGATTTGATTTTTGTAAGTGCAGATTCACCATCAGCCGCCATAATCAGCTCATAGCCCTTTGGCACTAGTATGTTTTTAAGAAGGTGGAGATTTACCTCCTCATCGTCAACACAGAGGATTATAGGTTTATTGGGATTCATGAATTTGACTCAGGACTTTTTTTACAATCTCAGGCAGTGCCCTGGTATCAAGTGGCTTCGTTACATATCCGTTAAACCCGGCCTCAAGAGCCTTTTCTCTGTCTCCTTTCATAGCAAAAGAGGTGACAGCAATTACCTTGAGGTCTCTATGTTTTGGATTGTCACGCAACTGATGCAGAACCTCAAAACCATCCATAAGCGGCATTTGTATGTCAAGAAGCACTACATCAACCGTATGTTCCTCAATCATCCTCAGCCCCTCAACCCCGTCTGCAGCCTCCCACACCTGATAGCCATTAGCTTTCAATATCTGTCTCTCAAGTGCCCGATTCTGCTCGTTATCTTCTACAATAAGAACGTTTTGCATAACGCAAGCCCTCCTGTTCTGTTGACGGATGTATGCATCATGTGCTCTGGCTGACAGGAAGTGTAAATATAAATTTACTTCCTGCCCCAGGCACGCTCTCTACCCATATGCTGCCTTTGTGAAGTTCAACCAGTTTTTTTGTAAGAGCCAACCCAAGCCCTGTACCTTCATATTTCTTGCTATAAACGGATTCCAACTGGGTAAACTCTGTAAATAACTTTGGTATATCCTCAGAGCTTATCCCTATCCCTGTGTCAATGACACTTACCTCTACGTCATTGGTGTCAGGTATTTTTCTTGCAGCCACAGTTACCGTGCCGCCTTTGGGAGTAAATTTTACTGCATTACTAATAAGATTAAATAGCACCTGTTTGATTTTTCTCTCATCAACCTCTAGTGGAATATTCATATCCGGTGACATCTCAACTGTTAACCTAAGTCCATTTTTCATTGCTCTCTCTTTGTGCATGATAAGCGATGAATCTATCAGTTCCCCTAAAGATAGCAATTCAAATTCTGTTTCTAACTTTCCTGATTCAACCTTAGAAAGATCCAGGATGTCGTTTATCAGGTTTAACAGGTGTCTGCCGGCTGAAAGTATGTACCGGATATTTTCGTGCTGCTGCTCATTAAGGGGCCCTGGCAGTTCATCCTCCAAAACCTCCGAAAACCCTATTATAGAATTAAGCGGAGTTCTCAACTCATGGCTCATATTGGCAAGAAAATCAGACTTCACCCTGTTAGCAGTAACTGCCGCCTCTTTTGCCTCTATTAGCTCTTTTAGCGCTCTGATTCTGTCTGTGATGTCCTCCGAGATGCCAAGCAGATATTGCGTATTTCCTCCGCCGTTTAATATAGGTATTTTTTTTGTATGGAGAATTCTCTCACCTAAAATTTTCGTTTTTATCGGTTCCTCAGGAATGTCAACAAGCTGCTTACTAACAATTACTTCCATGTCTTTTTCTGTAAAGAAATCGGCCTGGTTACGAGAGAAAATGTCGTGATCAGTTTTACCAATTAATTCATCTTCTCCGTAACCCAACAGTTTTTGTCCTGCCTTGTTGACTCTTACAAAACGCAGTTCTGTTGCATCCTTAACAAAAATCATGTATGGGATGTTATCTATTATGTTAGATAAAAATGCTTCACTATTCCGTAATTTTTCCTGCATTTCTTTCCTTGCAGTGATGTCCCGTGCAGCTCCTATGTATTGAATTACTCTCCCATCTTTGTCCCGGACCGGAAATCCACGGCCCCAAATCCACCTGACAGTGCCGTCCGGGTGAACGATACGGTACTCGTTATCAAAGGGTTGTCCGGTTTTTAGAATTTCCAGTTCGGCGATAACCCGTCCAACGTCATCCCGATGGATGGCATCTAAGAAGGACCTTGGATTTTCATACAGACTTGTCATTGAGCGTTTCCATATACGCTCGTATCCGGGGCTGATATAATACATCTTTTCAACTTTCGGATCTGTTATCCAGAAAACCTCGACTATATTTTCTGTAATAAGCCTGAAAAATTCCTCTTTTTCCCTCAGATTTTCATTAGTATTCTGAAGCAGCATATCTGTCTTATGCTTGTAGATAGCCATATCTATAGTAATTTCGAGTTCCTTTTGTGTAAAAGGTTTAACTATGTAGCCGTAGGGTTCCGTAATCTTAGCTCTTTCCACAAGAGGCTGCTCCGTGTGGCTTGTCATGTAAACGACAGGTATGTGAAAAGTATTGTAAATATAAGAGGCAGCTTCTATGCCGTCCATTTTCCCTGCCAATGCTATATCCATAACTACAGCATCAGGTTTGTTTACTCTTATGTTCTCGATCGCCTCCTCTGCCGAGGTTAACATTGAGGTTATCTGATACCCTCTTCTGTTTAAATATTTACTTATAATCCCGGTAGTAACCGGATCGTCATCCACAACTAATACCTTATTAGCAGCCATAACTTTCACCCCCCCTCAGAAAAATTGCTACACTGTGGCGTCTGTATCAGTGCTTACATTTAAACCTATCAGAAACTCAGCACAGCCGTCAATATTATGAACCGTTAAACTGCCGCCCATATTGGTCTCAATTATCGTTCCGGTTTCATAAATGAAGGAGAGCAGAAGAATTATTTTATGCTGAAGCTTGATATTCACAGACCCCCTCCTCATGAGCATTTCTGGCAAGACATTCTACTCATGCCTCCAACCCCTGTCTTTAAGGGCAGCAGTGACTGAAGCCACATATCCCCACTCCTAAGTGAATAATAACAAAAACACGGAGTACTTTGCAATATTTATTCAATAAAATACAGCAATCTCGTGTATAATATGAAACGT
Source organism: Nitrospirota bacterium (assembly GCA_015233895.1). Lineage (NCBI taxonomy): Bacteria > Pseudomonadati > Nitrospirota > Nitrospirota bacterium. The sequence goes on from JADFXG010000002.1 coordinate 230,020, forward strand.
GGTAAAGAAAAAGAGTAAAGGAAATTTTCTTAAAAAGGCACTTTATTTATTAATAACCGCTGTGCTTATTTATGTAACGATTTTTGGTTTCTATCCGCGGTATAAAAAGCAAATTTCCCCGCTCGTTAGAAAGGTTCCGTACTTAGACAAGATTTACAAACCTGTCGGCACTCCGATAAAAGCCCGCGTGGTTAGAGTATATGACGGAGACACGGTTGTTGTGGCTCCGTTTGAGGGAAACAAGCGCTTTATTTGCCGCCTTTACGGAATTGACGCTCCTGAGGTCTCAAGCATGTCGCAAAAAGGACAGCCCTTCGCTGTGGAGGCTTTGCAGGAATTAAAAAAGTTAGTTTCAGGATACACGGTTGAAGTTACCACTACAGGGGATAGTTCTTACAATCGGGAGATATGTCTGATTACCAGAGACGGACTTGACATAAATCTTGAAATGGTAAAAAGAGGATACGCATGGGCATACGTTAAGTATCTAAAGAAGGAGGACTCAGGCAGGTACGTGGATGCCAAAATTGCGGCAAGTGAAAAGAAACTCGGACTGTGGCGGCAAAAAGACCCCGAGCCTCCGTGGGAATTCAGAAAAAAACATGAGTTTAAGTAAGCGGAGATTTTTAAATTTTATACCCTTTATTATAATAGTGTCGTTATTGTATAATTGAGTGTTCCTTTTTTAAACCATAACTATAGTGAATTATACAGGAGATGAGTGATAAGCGAATGCCTAAGACAGCCGGTATAGTGATTATAGGGGATGAGGTACTCTCCGGTAAAGTGGAGGAGTGTAATGCCTACTATATGGCAAAGGGGCTCAGGGCTAAGGGAATAATCGTAAGGCGTATCAGCGTTATCCCTGATGAGGTGCCAGTCATTGCCGGGGAGGTAAAAAAGTTTGCAGCCGACTATGACATCGTGTTTACCTCTGGCGGACTTGGGCCCACACATGACGATGTCACTATCGAGGGTATTGCTAAAGGCTTTGGCGTGCACGTGGTAACTGAACATTCCCTGCACACTTTCCTCTACAACCGGTACGGCAGCAAGCTGACCCCCGAAAGAAGCAAGATGGCTGAGGTTCCGGAGGGAGCCACCGTGATTTCACATGAGGATATACGTTTTCCTCTCATAAAGTTTAAAAACATTTATATACTACCAGGACTCCCTGAGTTTCTCAGAGACAAGTTTGACGTCATAATATCCTATTACAACGAAAATCCAATAGCGCTGAAGAAAGTATATTTCAACGAGTATGAATCGGAACTAGCGCCGTTTATTAATGAAGTCGTATCTAAAAATCCGGATGTTAAAATCGGCTCTTATCCGGTTTTAAATGAAGAGAGCTATATGGTTTATCTGACCTTAGAGTCTTTTGATTCCAGTGCCGTTGACCGCGCCGTTGACATGATCACACAGAGCAAGTACCGTGACAAGATTGTCCAAATAAAGTAACATAAGGGGGGTGAGTGCAGGTGACTAAATTGAAACCTTTTTTAACCGAAGAGCAGATCGCAATTAAAGTGAAAGAACTCGCAGCAGAGATAAATAAAGACTTCGGAACTGAACACTTTATAGCCATAGGAATACTAAAAGGCGCCTTTATGTTCTTTGCCGACTTGATTCGCCATATAAAAGCGCCTCTTTCGATTGATTTTATAATTTCATCAAGCTATGTGGATACCAGCACATCTGGTGAGGTTACAATTCACTCTGACATCAGAGCGGACATTGCAGGTAAGGACGTCCTGCTAATTGAAGATATCGTTGATACGGGGATATCGCTTAACAAAATCCGTGAAAGAATTCTGCAAAAGTCTCCCAAAACACTTAAAACGTGCGTGCTCTTAGATAAAAAAGACAGACGCATTGTTGACGTTCCGGTTGATTACACCGGATTTGTCATCCCTGATGAGTTTGTAATTGGCTACGGTGTTGATTACAACGACAGTTATAGAAATCTTCCCTACATAGGGATTTTAAAACACTAAGAAAGAGGAACTATGTTTGAACTATCCGTAGAGTCCACCTTTGCAGCGGCACATCAACTGCGCGGGTATAAGGGCAAGTGCGAGGCCCTACACGGCCACAACTGGCGCGTACAGGTTGTCGTGCAGGCCGATAAACTTAACGAAATTGATATCGCTGTTGATTTCCACGATATTAAAAAGCTCACAAAAGATGTGACCTCTCAACTTGACCATGCGTTTCTGAACGACATCTTTCCGTTTACTCAGATAAACCCATCCTCTGAAAACATAGCCAAGTGGATTTACGATACGTTAAGAAAAAAAATATCAACCGAGCACGCTCGGCTGCTCTCAGTTACCGTGTGGGAATCTGAAACCGCCGCCGCCACCTACTACGAGGATTGATGTGCCGAACTCAGAGTTTATAAACAAAATCCTTGATGCCGCAAAATCCAAAGGCGGGGTAAAGTGTGAGGTGTTTGCTGCCTCCGGAACAAGCATTGAGGCAGAGGCTAAAGAGGGTGAGGTGGAAAGTCTGGAACGCGCCCAAAGCTCAGGGTTTTCTATACGCATACTTAAAGACTTTAGACAGGGGCTTGCGTATTCCACAGACTTTGAAAAATGGCCGGAGGTGCTTGACAACGCTCTTGAAGCCGCAAAGTGGACTCAAAGAGACGAAAACATAGAGTTTTCCCCGCATCAGCACTACACTGATGTTGACATATATGATAAAAACATTGTCTCAGTTAAAGAAGATAGTGTTATAGCAATGGCTATGGATATTGAAAGAGCCGCCATTAACGAAAGTGCTAGGATAAAACGCGTAAGAAATGCCTCGGCCTCTGTTGCCGTCTCAGAGATACAAATAGCAAACACTGAGGGGCTCTCCGGCTTTTACAGTTCAACACAATGCAGCTTTTCAGTTATGGCTATGGCTGAGGAAAATGGTGACACTCAATCGGGCTGGCACTATGAAACAAACCGATACCTGCCTGAGGCTTCAATTGCCGCAAGTGTCGGAAAAACCGCTGCACTCAAAGCTCTTGAGCTCCTTGGCGCAAAAGCGTTTAAATCACTAAAAACCTCAATTGTTATGGATAACTCAGTGGCGGTGGATTTCTTAAGTCTCATCGCATCCTCCCTGTCTTCTGAAAACGTACAAAAAGGGAAATCCATGCTTTCAGGTAAACTCTCTCAGGCAATCATTTCTAAACACGTTAATATAATAGATGACGCAACAATGCCCAAAAACTCTGCAAGCCGTCCCTTTGACAGCGAGGGTGTGCCGTCTCAGCGGACTGTACTGATTAACGAGGGAACTCTTAAAGGTTACCTGTATAATCTCTATACAGCTAAAAAGGACAATGTAAGATCAACCGGAAATGCCGCAAGAGGCGGAATAAAGGGGTTTCCACTGGTGGGTTCGTCAAATCTATACATTGAGCCGGCAGGAGAAAAATATAAATATAAAAACCTTGATGAAATGTTTAAAGAAATGGGAACAGGACTTTACATAACGGACGCTATGGGAGTGCACATGGCTAACCGCATAACCGGAGATTTTTCGGTAGGAGTAAGCGGCATCCTGATAGAAAACGGAGTCCGGGCATTTCCTTTTAAGGAGGCTGTGATGAGCGGTAATTTACTTGATTTTTTTAAAAACATTGAGGCATTCACCTCTGAAATAAAATTCTATGGGCGATACGGCAGCCCCTCATTACTCATAAAGGACGTGGATATAAGCGGCTAGGAGTCAGCGACTCCAGGCAGGTGGTCAGCGACCACTGGGGAGTCGGCGACTCCATGCAATTAGAGAATGATTAAAACGATATTGGAGGGATAAATGGATTATTTCTTTACAGAAGAGCAAATTATGATAAGGGATTTGGCACGGCAAATCGCAGAGGAGAGAGTGGTTCCTGTGCGTGCGGAGTTGGATGAAAAAGAGGAATTCCCAAGAGACATTATGAAAGTAATTGCGCAGGCTGACCTTTTTGGATTATTTGTGCCGGAGCAATACGGAGGGCTTGGTAAGGGGGCGGTAGAGCTTTGCATAGCGGTAGAGGAATTAAGCCGGGCATGTCTTGGCGTTTCAACAAGTTATGCCGCTAATGCGCTCGGCACTTTTCCGATTCTCCTTTTTGGCACAGATACTCAAAAGAACACATATCTGCCTGATATTGCTGCCGGTAAAAAACTGGTGGCGTTTGGCCTTACCGAGGCCAATGCCGGAAGCGATGCCGCAGGGATTCAAACAACCGCTGTAAAAGACGGCGATGATTACATATTAAACGGCACCAAGCAGTGGATAACCAATGGCAGTGAGGCCGAGATATACACAATAATTGCCATGACAGATAAAGCCAAGGGAGCTAGAGGCGCATCCGCCTTCATCGTTGAAAAGGGAACGCCAGGATTCACTTTCGGAAAGAAAGAAAAGAAGATGGGGATAAGAGCCTCAGTCACATGTGAGCTTGTGTTTGACAATTGCAGAGTGCCTAAGGAAAACATTCTTGGCAAAGAGGGTATGGGCTTTATTGTAGCCATGAAGACACTCGATCAGTCAAGAATCGGAGTGGGAGCTCAGGGACTTGGCGTTGCTCAGGGGGCTTTTGAGGAGGCTGTAAAATTTGCGAAAACCCGTATTCAGTTTGAAAAACCCATTATAAGTTTTCAGGCAATTCAGCACATGATTGCAGATATGGCAATTGAGATAGAGGCCGCACGCGCATTGATTTATTCTGTGGCCAGATTTATAGATAGCGGAGCTAAAGACATCACAAAACCCTCAGCTATGGCCAAAACTTTTGCTACCGACATTGGGATGAAGGTTACAACTAATGCGCTTCAGGTTATGGGCGGCTCCGGTTACATGCGCGACTATCCGGTTGAAAAAATGATGCGGGACGCTAAGATTTTACAAATCTATGAGGGCACTAACCAAATTCAAAGAAATGTCATCTGCCAAAACCTGATTAAAGAGTTTTCACGGATGAAATAAATTGGTGATGATGAATTTTAATTATATCCGTTGCCAAAAGTATGATAGTGTAGATTCTGGTAAGGAGGAGATTGCCACACCCCCTGCGGGGGTTCGCAATGACGGCATGGAGCAGTGCTCCCTATCCGTCATTACGAGGAGCGTCAGCGACGTAGTAATCTCTTCCTTTTCTTTATCCGTCAGTATAAAGAGCGGAGGCGGCATGGAAATGTCAGCTTTGACAAGTAAAGCATTAACAAATAAAACATGAGAAAGGTATAAACATGAAAATAGTCGTATGTATTAAGCAGGTGCCGGATACGGCTGAGGTAAAGATTAATCCTCAAACTAATACGCTTATGAGAGACGGGGTGCCAAGTATCATAAACCCTTACGATTTACACGCAATCGAGGCTGCGGTTGCAATTAAAGAGGTGATGGATGCAACGGTTACCGTGCTTACGATGGGACCTCCTCAGGCTGAGGTTGCGCTTCGGGAATCAATTGCAATGGGAGCTGACGAGGCAGTGCTGCTTAGCGACAGAGCGTTTGCTGGCTCAGACACATGGGCTACCGCCTACACACTTTCCGGCGCCCTAAAAAAACTCGGGTTTGATTTAATCTTTTGCGGTAAACAAGCCATTGACGGCGACACCGCTCAGGTGGGGCCCGCTATGGCGGAGTTTCTCGATATTCCGCATGTAGCGTATGTAAGCAAAATTAACTCCATCTCTGATACCAGCGTTGAGGTGCGGCGGATGATGGATGATGGCTACGATGTCGTTGAGACCTCCGTCCCTGTGCTCTTTACCGTTGTAAGGGAACTTAATCAGCCGCGGTTTGCCTCGCTTAAGGGAAAGATGCGGGCTAAAAATGCCCAAATAAAAAAACTCACCCATGCCGATATTGGATTAGATGAAAAAGACCTGGGGCTTTCCGGCTCCCCCACCCAGGTAAAAAACATCTTTGCGCCTGAGATGAAAAAGGAACGCGTTGTGTTTGAAGGTAAGCCAGAGGAACAGGTCACAGAACTTCATAACGTACTGAAATCTGTTAAATGTATATAAATGGAAAAATGCTTATTCCTTTAGATCAGGAAAACTTATTAAACAATGAAAATAAAGGATAAAAGATGAGATTGCCACGGGATTTCATCCCTCGCAATGACAACAACTCCGCGCCGTCTTTGCGAGGAGCGACAGCGACCAGGGGAATCACCTGTAGGGGAGGGCAATCTCATCATTATTGCCTGAGTTAAGTGAATAAGCGTTTAATGGAAAACCAATATAAATCTAATGTGGAGTGGATATGCAAATAAAGGTAGATAGAGATCTATGCAGCAGTTGTGAAACCTGTATAGCCTCCTGTCCGTATGAGGCAATTGTGTTACAGGAGGGCAAGGCCTTTGTTAATGAGTACTGTCAGATATGCCGGATTTGTCTGAGCGTTTGTCCTGAGGGCGCAATAAAAGAAGTACCGGATGCGCAGGATAGTAAAGATACGGTTACTGACATCTCTGCGTACAAAGGGGTAATGGTGTTTGCTGAGCAGCGTGAGGGAAAAGTTTCTCAGGTAGCGTTTGAACTTCTTTCAGCTGGTCGCCGCCTTGCCGATAAATTATCGGTTGAGTTATTTGCCGTGCTTTTAGGCGCACCGGAGTCTGAGGCCAATGAACTAATAAAGTGGGGAGCCGATAAGGTGTTTTTATGCAGCAGCGACTCACTGACAAGTTTTAATGATGAGCCTTACACCAATATTGTTTCAAAAATCATAAAGGAGCATAAACCTGAAATTGTGCTTACAGGAGCTACGGCAATAGGACGGTCGTTTTTCCCGCGCGTTGCTGCCCGTCTTCATGCGGGGCTGACTGCCGACTGCACATCTTTGGAAATCGAGGATGGAGGGCGCAACCTGCTTGCCATAAGGCCGGCTTTTGGCGGAAACATCATGGCAACTATAATGTGCCCCGACACCCGCCCTCAAATGGCCACTGTGCGGCCAAAGGTAATGAAAAAGTGCGCTTGCAGCGCTAACCACACAGGGACTATTGTTAATATTGAAGTTCCCACTAACGGTAAATGCAGAACCAAAGTGCTTGAAACAACAAAGGATGCTGATTTCTGTTCCATTAACATCCAGGAGGCTGAGGTAATAGTATCAGGTGGCAGAGGGCTCGGTAACCCTAAAGGATTTGAGATGCTCAAAGAGCTTGCCGAACTGGTAAACGGTACACTGGGCGCTTCAAGGGCAGCCGTTGATGAGGGCTGGATTCCTTATAACCATCAGGTTGGCCAAACCGGTAAGACAGTCTGCCCAAAGATTTACATCGCCTGCGGCATATCTGGTGCTGTGCAGCACATGGTAGGAATGCAATCATCGGATATTATTATAGCCATAAACAAAAACGCCGAGGCACCGATATTCAGTATCGCCAATTACGGGATAGTGGGCGACCTGTATGAAATCATACCGAGGTTGATTAAGCGAATAAAAGAGGAGAGAGGTTGATGAAAAAAGCAGCCGTTGTGTTTCCAGGGCAAGGGTCTCAGGGTGTGGGGATGGGACTTGACCTCTTTGAAAAATTTGAAGAGGCAAGAGAGGTTTACAAAGAGGTCTCCACGGCTCTGAACTATGATATAGCAAAGTTATGCTTTAGCGGTCCAAAGGAGGAATTAAATAAAACCTACAGGACACAGCCAGCGCTTTTAACAACAAGCATAGCAGCCTACAGAGTGCTTCTGTCAAAGGGTATAAAACCGGAGGTACTGGCAGGACACAGCCTTGGGGAGTATTCAGCACTTGTTGCTGCAGGTGTTTTGACTCTTACTGCTGCAACCAAGCTTACTGAAATGCGTGGCAGGTTTATGCAGGATGCGGTGCCAGAGGGCCAAGGGCTTATGGCGGCTATATTGGGGCTTAACAGAGAGATTGTAGATAATATCTGTTTAGCGGTAAAGTCCGGCTACGTTGCACCGGCCAATTATAATTGCCCTGAGCAGACTGTCATAGCAGGCGAAAAGCCGGCAGTTGAGGAGGCAATGATACTTGCCAGAAGTGCCGGAGCCAAAAGAGCAGTGCCACTTGCCGTTAGTGTTCCTTCTCACTGTACGCTTATGGTCAGCGCCTCCGAAAAGTTAAGTAAATACTTTGATGGCGTTGAATTTAAAAACGCTGAAATTCCCATTGTTAATAATGCGGACGCTATGCTTCTGGTTACGGCAGACCAAATAAGGTCAGCGCTTATCAGACAACTAAACAGCCCGCTTCTTTGGGAGGACTCGGTGAGAAAGATGGTTGACACCGGTGTAGAGGTGTTTATCGAGGTTGGCCCAATAACGGTTCTGTCAGGACTAATTAAACGGATAGACTCTACTGTTACACTTTTAAATGTGCAGGATAGCGCCTCATTGGATCGAACCGTGGCTGCACTAAATAACTAATACCAAGTTTAGGAGGATTGTTTTAAGATGATCAAGATTTACTACGACAAAGACGCAAACTTAAATGCTTTGAAGGGAAAAAAGATAGTGATAATGGGCTATGGGAGCCAGGGACACGCTCACGCCAATAACCTTAAAGAAAGCGGCATGGATGTAACCATAGGAATCAGACAGGGCAGCAGCTGGAACAAGGCAAAAGAGGCCGGATTTAACGTGATGATTCCCTCGGAGGCGGCAAAAATAGCTGACGTTATAATGATTCTGCTTCCCGATGAGATACAAGGAGACACATATAAAGCAGAGATAGCGCCCAACATGAAAAAATCCGTGTATTTAGCTTTTGCACACGGATTCAATATCCACTTTGGACAGATTGTACCTCCGGAGGATGCAAACGTGTTTATGGCAGCCCCTAAGGGACCCGGGCATCTTGTGCGCAGTGAGTATCTGCGTGGAAGCGGTGTGCCTTGCTTAATCGCAATACATCAGGACCCGGCGGGTAACACAAAAGACATAGCACTTGCCTATGCTTCAGCTATCGGAGGCGGCAGGGCCGGAGTGATTGAGACCTCTTTCAGAGAGGAGACCGAGACCGACCTTTTTGGCGAACAGGTGGTTCTTTGCGGCGGCTTAACATCGTTGATTATGGCAGCATATGAAACATTAACAGAGGCCGGATATGCTCCTGAGATGGCATACTTTGAATGTCTGCATGAGGTCAAACTAATTACAGATTTAATTTATGAGGGCGGAATTGCCAATATGCGGTACTCAATAAGTAACACCGCTCAGTACGGCGATCTGACGCGCGGCCCGCGTGTTATCACTGATGAGACAAAAAAAGAAATGAAGAGAATCCTGTCAGAAATTCAGGACGGATACTTTGCTAAGGAATGGATGCTTGAGTGTAAGGCTAATAAGCCGGTCTTTAATGCGCTGACTAAAAAAGGCGAGGCGCACAGTATCGAGGAGGTAGGGCAAAAACTCCGCTCCATGATGCCGTGGTTGAAGAAGGGTAAATTGGTAGATAAGTCTAAAGCATAATAAAAATTTATACTGAGTAGAAATCTAAATAGAATATCAAAGAGGAGATTACGACGTCGCTGTCGCTCCTCGTAATGACGGATGGGCGCCCCCATACACAGCAGCCCCACGCCGTCATTGCGAACCCCTTTAAGGGGTGTGGCAATCTCCTCTTTTTACTATGACATTTAGTTTTATCTTTAAACGCAACACGGTAATAATCAGCAGTTGGCACAGATTTCCTCAGATTTGAATTTTTCTTTCATCTGCGTTTATCTGCGCCATCTGCGGAAAAAAGTCTTATTCTGTCAGATTAAGAGATTTACATCATATCTCTATCCTGAATTCACACCAACCATCTATGTTTCTGACAGAAATGGTGCCTTTCATGTTTTGCTCCACTATTACTTTTGCCATGTATAACCCCATTCCTGTTCTCAGTGCTATATCCCTGGTGGTAAAGTATGGGTCAAACACTTTGTTTATTATATCATTAGGGATTTCACCACCATTATCCGAAACAGATATAATTACCTTGCCAGTAGTACTGTCCTTATTTAACTTTACTTTGATAATCCCATCAGTATTTTTTCTTTCTTCAAATTTATCCTTGGCGTTTGTCAGAATATTTAAAATTACATGGGCAAACTCATTCGGAAATCCTTGTATTGTCAAATTCTCGTCTAATTCTTTATCAATGACAATCCCCTTATCTCTGACGTATCCTGACAGAAGCGATTCGGCTCTGTTTATCTCATCAGCTATGTTAAATTCCGTTTGTTCTTCCTCCTGGATATAGAAATTTCTAAAATTATCTATTGTCTCAGATAATTTTATTAGTTCAGACATCGAATTGTTAACATTATTAGTTATATACAGTTCATCTAAATCGCCATGCAGGTATGCATCTTTTATATCCTGAATTGAAACTCCGATTGCACATAGTGGCTGTCTCCAGTGGTGTGAGATATTCATCAGCAACTCACTCATTGAGATATATTTAGATTGCTCAAACATTAACTGATCCTTAGCACGGTTTTTTGATACCTCTTCATCAACTCTCTTTTGCAGGTTCAGGTTAATTGTCTTTATTTCATCCTCCATTTGTTTACGTTGTGTTATATCCCGAAAAACCAGTACGACTCTTTTGATCTCACCTTTTTTATTCTTAATGGGAGCAACACTATATTCAATATAGAGATCCTTTAAACGGCTTTTGAGCATTGAAATATTTCCATTTGCACCGATACTTTTTCCCTGAGCGACACATTGCTCAACAGGATTAATAACAGGAACACTCATATCCTCATTAACAACACTAAACACTTCACTTAAATCCCTGCCTGCTGCCTCCTGTAATGGCCAGCCTGTTAACTGTTCAGCAACCGGATTTAAAAGCTCAATACGGCTGTCAATGTTAGTAATAATTACTCCATCACCAATAGACATTAATGTAACCTGGATACGTTCTTTTTCCTGCTCGAGCTGTTTTTTAGATACGAGTGTACGCAACCGTAATTCATTAAAGGTAAAAACTAGTTGCTCCAGTTCATCATCCTCCGCCATAAAGTGTTTATTACGTATCAGCTTAAGAGGTTTTTGCCATTCATTAGTTTTCAGATTTGCAATGTATGCAGATATATCCTTTAAATACCTGCCCACTAACTTATGAAACAAAAAAATAATAAAAAAGGAAACTAAAAATGTTTTGACTGTCTGTGTCACCAATATAACCACGATTTTTTCTTTCAGACTTTGATAAACCCTGTCAAGAGTGGCTACCACAAGCAGTTGTCCTACATAGACCTGTTTTCCCCGATGCAAATATTCGATTTTAAAGGTATGGCTTATGATATGTTTTTCCTGAGGCCTGCCTACAGCCAGTAACACTTTACCTTCATCTGATTTAATTTCAAGGTACTGCATATCGGGAAGGTTTTTGATACCCTCCATGTTAATTTCTAAATCCTTTACACTGTTGACCCATAAGCTATATGACAGACTGGGTAAGTAACTGGTTTCAATTTGGCTTATCCTGGTTTCAATGAGAGTCACAGACTGATAGTAATCCAAAGCTAATTGCATAACTGTACCCACTAACGTAAAAATAGAACTGAACATGAGAATATAGACGGCAAAACGATAACCTATACCTTTTTTCTCTGACCTGAGAAGTGATTTTATATTCCAGTTCAACAAGGCCCATAATTCCTATAAAGCATACCTTGTAAGTACCTCAGTCTGAATTCGTTCATAAGTGCCATCTTCTTTTATCGCTTTTATAGCCTCCGCAAACTTTGGGACTAATGCTTCATGTTTTTTATTAAGGTAAGGGTACCAGTAGCCTGAAAGAAACGGGGTGCTGAGCATCCTGGCGTTTTTGACTCCTGAATCCTTCATTAACTTCATTCCAATCATTCTCTCAATAATCGCGATATCTATACGTTTTTTCCCCAGCATAGTAAAGAGTTGCTCACCTTTTTCAACTGAAACAACCGAATGGGCCATGGTGGTGTTACGCTCTAAAATCTTCCACCCGGTAACAATCCCCACGTCATAAGGTTGCAAATCCTTTGGTTCATTTACTACAACATCTGATTTATTGGTAAAAATCATCATCTGAAATTGCATTATCTTTTCAGGTACTCGTACAAGATTGGGATATTCACCTTTAGCGTTTATCGCATATATACGGCAGATGTCACCATCTTCTATGCCGCGGTCGGCGTTTTTTATTGCCCGCTCAGAGGGTAAGTACTGAATGATGATTTCTATGCCCATCCGCTTTGCTAACTCTTTGTATATAAGGTCGAGGAAACCTGTTTTATCCGGTGATGTGAGTGTTGTACGGAAGGATGAGTTAAGTATCAGCGTTTGTTTCTGTTGTGCACAAGCGGTGTCTCTGCATGGGACACAGAAAAGTACGCCAAACACAATAATGGCTGATAACAGGAACTTTATAACCGGTTGTTTTCTCATCTGTTGTGTCCCCCTGTTTAGTTCTACAATGTGTATAACAATTCACAAACTACTCTGCCGCATTCAACATTATCAAAAACTCCGCACCGCCGTCCACATTTTTTACCGTCAAGGTGCCACTCATATTTGTCTCAATAATTGTCTTGGACATGTAGAGTCCCAGCCCTGTTCCTTTTTCCTCTGATTTCGTTGAAACGTAAGGCTCATAAATCTTATCAATGACATCCACCGGTATGCCGCCTCCGTTATCTCTTATATTAACATATATTTTATTATCCGAATGTGAAAGCTCTATCTTAATGTCTCCTATGAATTTTTTCCCTGAAGACTCGGCTCTGCTTACTATCGCATCACTTGAATTGTTGATTAAATTCAATATCACTTGTTTAAACTCGTTTGGGAAACCGATAGTTGTAAAATTAGATTCCGGAGTTGTAGTTTCAATGATGATTTCTATGTTATTCTTCTTTTTATATAAAGAGCCAAACATTCCAACTATATCCTCTATCGCTTTTTTTATGTCGAAGGGGCGTTGTGTTCTTGAGGGTATTAAAAAAGTCCTGAAGTCATCTATTGTCTTTGACATAAACCCAACCTGCTGCATTACCGCTGTATTAGCTCTGCGCACATAATCTTTATCTATTTCACCAAAATCAGAGGCATCTTGCAAATCCTCAACGGTAAGAGATATTGCATTCAGCGGTTGTTTCCACTGATGGGCTATCATTCCTACAACCTCTCCCATTGATGCCTGCTTTGACTGTTGAATTAGCAACTGCTCCTGCTGCCGGCGTTTTTTTACCTCCTCATCAACCATAATAGTAAGATTTTTATTCATTCTTTCAAGAATATATGATTTCACTCTTAACTCTTTTTCTACTTGCTTAAGTTCACTTATATCCTTTGCAATATGAACGGAATATAAGAAGTTTCCATCTTTGTCAAATACAGGTGAAACGCTTACCAATAGCGAAAGAGAAGTTCTCTCATCCTCAATTTCAAGTATTTCATGTTCCCTTGATTTCAGGCATCTTTCATGCGGGCAGTTACAAAAAGGTTGATTTGTACCATGTACTAATGTATAACACCTGCGCCCTGTCACATCATCACGATTCATCCCTGTAAACTTCAGAAACGATTCATTGGCTTTCTTAATAATGAAATTACTATCATGTATTGAAACCATATCAGTGATTGAGTTAAAAATTGTATCCCATTCTTCCTCTGATTTTTTTATGATACCAGCCATACGGGTACGTTCTTTAATTTGAGCGATTAGAGGTTTAAATGTTAAAAAATATAAAAACGGATACACAAGGACAACCAAAATAGAACTATCCATTAAATTAATTAATACGAAAGAAGATATATTCCATTTATTATGAAGCCAATCCAGCAGCGTCATATCAACAAACTCAGCGATAAAAATAGCCAGCATGACGGCTGTAAACAGATAAGCCGGACTATGGCGTTTAGTAAATACCTTCATTTTTTATCCTTGTTTTTCAAATATTTTAGCGATTACAGGCTTTATATCTCTATCCTGAACTCCGCACCACCATTATAATTTCTTACCGTGATAGTGCCTTTCATACTCTTTTCCACTATTAATCTTGTAATATATAAACCAAGCCCGGTTCCCCTGAGTTTATCTTTGGTAGTAAAATATGGTTCAAAGATTCTGCCAATAATATCCTCACCCACTCCTCCGCCATTGTCAGCAATGGTTATTACTGATTTTTTGGTGACAGGTTCCTTGTATGTCTTTATCTTAACAATACGGTTAGCAATATGCTTGTGTTTAAAAACATCCCTGACGTTTGCTAATATGTTCATAACAACCTGAGCAAATTCACTTGGAACTACAGTTACCGTCAACTCTTCATCAAGTTCCTTATCTATCAAAATATCCTTCAACTCAAAATACCCACTCATAACCTCTAACGCATTGTTTATCACTTCTTTTATTTTCACTTTTTCTTTTTGTAGATTGCTCAGATAGAAATCTTTGAAACCATCAATCGTGTTAGACAATCCCATAAGTTCTGACATGATGTTTGTGATATTTTTATCCAGATACTCAGCATTCAATTCTCTAAACGAGTACGCATCTTTTAAATCCTGCACTAAAACCCCAATTGAGGCCAGAGGTTGTCTCCATTGATGTGCAATATTGACCAGCAGCTCACCTATTGCCATGTGTCTGGACTGTTCATACATGAGCTGGTCTTTTAACCTGTTTTTTTCAATTTCTTCTTTTACCCTGCTCTCAAGAGTCAGTGCAATTTGTCTTAATTCATCCTCCAAACGTATTCGTTCTGTTATATCACGTGATATTACACACAACACCTTGTGTCCTCTATAGATAAATGCTCCTACGCTCAGTTCCACGGAAAACACTTTTCCATTCTTGTTTTTATGAAATCTATGGCGTACTTTTGCACTTCCTGTGATTTCAGCAATACTCATTGTTTCTATTGTTTTGTCGGGTTCTGCTGACAGAATAATTGTGCTTTTTCCTTTCATCTCATCTTTAGTGTATCCATACAGATTGCACCAGGCATTATTTGAATCTATAAATTCCAGCGTCTCGGCATCACAAAGATATATGGCATCATTTTCATTAGTAAAAAGCAGCCGGTATTTCTCTTCACTGTCATGCAGCGCTATTTCCATTGTTTTAAGTTCTGAGATATCTGTTCCCACTCCTGTCAGGCAGTCATTACCATCAACCTCTATCCGCTTCCCGGTAAAATAATAAGGGATGTCTTGTCCATCCTTTGTATGAAAATTGACATCTATAACAGCTTCGCCACTTTTAAATACTGTTTCTATTGCTATATTTAGTCTGTCTCTGTCAGCCACTGTAAAAAAATCAAAAGGTGTCATGTTTGAAATCTCTTCATGAGAATAACCTGAAACTATCTCTAAATTTTTATTCCATAATAAAAACTTGCCGGTTCTGTCAATAAGATAAAACAACCCAGGTAATGTATTTATTATCGTCTCTGAAAACATTTTCTCTTTTAATACGGCCTCCTCTAAGGCTTTTCTTTTTGTTATATCCCGATGAATAGATATCCAAACCGTACCGCATTCCTTGTGTTCAAATGTTGATACATTAGCATTGCTCCAGAAGAGGGTCCCATCCTTTTTAACATTTAAAATCTCACCTTGCCATAAGCCGGTTTCATTCAGCTCTGACATAATTTGCTTTGCTTTATCATCGGGTGAAACATCAACAGGAGCATTTAGTATAGAAACATGTTTGTCTATAAGCTCATCTCCTTTATAGCCAAATATGCTGTTAAATTTAGGATTAGTGTAGGCAATTTTGCCATCTGAGGCCTTTATAATAATAACTCCTTCGTCTATATTAGATAGTATTTCACTTTGCAGACGCATCTTATTTTCTGACATCTCCAGAGCTCTCTTCTTTGACAATCCGGTTACACCCGTAAGGCTGGCAAGACGCAGCAGAAATTCCATTAAAACTTTTATATGTTCTTCTGTAAATATTGGGATTTTTGACAGTGCCTCAAGGTACTCTTCTTTGTCAAAACCAGACACCTCAGCTTGTTTAATAAAATAGTCTTTATCCGGGGGTTCAAGAAAGAACTGGCCTGTAAAAAGATTACCCAGGTGCATTCCATCTATAACTATGGGGACAGCGGCATCTACCAGCCCATTTCTACATTTATAGACATTGTATCGCTGCCCTGCGTTTAGTTTACTTGCAAGTACTGTATCACTTTCCCTGCACCGTGCTGCTGTTACAGGGTTAACACGATGAAACTTAGAACAGAGCGTTTGCATAGGGCTAACAGCAAGTATATCACCTTCCAAATCAAGAACGGCTATTACAGCGCCTGTCAGCCTGGTAAAGCTCTCGGTGAGTTCCTGAAGCTCTCCGATATTTAAAATATCTAATAGTTTATAGTTCATCATTAAACACTATCGCTTTTACACGCCACCAAACTTATCACAAATTCTGCACCACCGTCAACATTTCTCACAGTCAGGCTCCCACTCATATTTGTCTCAATTATAGTCTTTGACATGTAAAGTCCCAGCCCGGTACCCTCCGTTTCTTTTGTTGTGAAGTAGGGTTCAAATATTTTTTCTATTGCTTCCTCAGGAATTCCACCACCGTTATCTTTTATTGAAACAACAACTTTAGAGTTGTACTCGGGTATGTTACCGATATTGATTTCTATATTCCCCATAATACTGTCATCAGTTTTACGTTTTGAGAGTATTGCATCCCTGGAGTTAGTCAGAATATTGAGCACAACCTGTTTAAATTCATTTGGAAAGCCTTCTGTAAGGAATAACTCATCTTGTTTAGCTTTCACGGAAATATCAATATTGCTTTTACTAAATATGTGTATAAACATTGACAGCAGTTCATCTATGGCTGACTTCAAACTAAAAATAATTTTTTCTTTTGATGGAATAAAGAAATTTCTGAAATCATCTATAGTCTTTGCCATAAATTCTATTTGCTGCATCGAGGAATCAACCATTTTTTCAATATATATTTCATCAACTTCATCGTATGTATAAGCATCCTTTAAGTCCTGTATTTTTAACCCTATAGCGTTAATTGGCTGTTTCCATTGGTGGGCTATTAATCCAATCATTTCACCCATGGATGCCATTTTAGATTGTTGAATCAGCATTTGCTCTTGTGTTCTTCTTTTTTTAATTTCTGATATTACCATTGTCTCAAGATTCTTATTTAGATTTCTTAGTTCATCTTCAATGTGTTTGCGGTCGGTGATATCAATAATGGATCCTCTTAATCTGATAATCTTATAGTCAGCACTTAAAACAGGTTCACAGATAATGTTAATTATTCTTTCAGTTTTATCAGGTCGGTTAATGCGTATATCTAAGTCATAAGGTTTACCAATTTTTATTGCTTCTTTTACAGCTTCATTAAATCGCTGATAATCATCAGGATGGATATATTTTATAAGTACATTATAAAGCGGTGGAACAAGGGTTGGATCCAAACCAAATATTTTAAACGTTTCCAATGACCATTTCGATTTTTGACTGACAGGGTCATAAGTCCATGTGCCAAAGTGTGCTTTATTCTGTGCCTCTGTTACATCACGTTCAAGGCATTGCTTTGCATACTGAAGCTCTTCTATAGTCTCTTTTAGTCTTGCAGTTATATGCCTGTTTTCAAGTATTCTTGTCATAACATTACTAATATTTCCCAGAAACGGCTCATAAGCAGCATATTCCTCATGATTACTGATATTTACTAAGATATATCCGTAGGAATTATTAATTGTTCTTAAACTGAGCTGTTTAAAACCTCTGCTTTTGGCTAATGCACAATCGCTATCCTTATGTGAAGTAATTTTACATAAGGAACAGCAGGAGACAGGAAAATCTGTTTTATCGGTTATGAAAACATCACCTTCATAGCAAATATATAATGATTTTACACCTATTATTTCAGTGAGTGCTCTGTTAAGAAACTCAGCCATACCTTTAACCGTGGGTATTACGTCCAGACTACTTGAGATGACTAACATCTTACCAAGAGTACCAGCTTGTAGTGCAGAATCTTGCATAATTAACACCCCGGTTTCAATTGTTCAAATTCAAATGCTTCTGCAGCTAAAACACCCTGCCTCACCTTTACAAAAAAGAATAAGTTAAAAAAGAGAATAATTACAACCCTCCTTCAGATCAATTGGCATCGGAATAAGACCAAAAGATACCCCGCAGCTCTTTGGCGTAGAGTTTAATTAATCGAAATGTGTTGCCATAAATTCATCAGGCTGCACGTAGTATGGATTCCGGAGAATCTGACCTTGAACTATCATAAGCGGATGAACGTTTAGAACATCAAACAAAGTAGCACCGTCATATATATTGGCATCATACTGACAAATTACCCCGCTAAACGGATATTCAACAAGTAGTTTGTTTATAAGAGACTCGTACATAAACCAGTTCTCTACCCCAGGCACCCCTTCTTTAATCCACACGGGCTCACCAGTACCCCGCAAACCTGTATAACCCTCTTCGTCAGCTTTTTTATAATAGCTCCTTAACGTATTGAGCATTCTCTCCACGTCAAACCTGCCGTCAGGACAGTATCCCTTCCTTGCAGGTTCAACAAACAGTTGTCCGCTTTGCCTGTACTTCAATACATCAAGACCCAATTGTTCAAAATAACCGTCTATATCCGCATCTGTAGCTACATCTGCAAGGTAAATGAATTTTTCCTTTGCGCTCAGGCCACTCTCTACAAACTTTGACATTACCTTTCTACGTGCTTCACTACTACTATAAATAAAACAGATGTGTGTACCCATAGGAAAACTCTCCGGCGTGAAACCATAATCTACATTGTAGTTTAGCTTTTCCATCTTTCCCACCTCCGTTTTCAATAACTCGATTTTTAAACGGGATGCCTTCACTACATTGTCTTAATATATGCCTGTTAACCCGGCATATTATCTATTTTTAAGAACAATAACCCACTGGTTGATCTTTACACCTCTTTATAGAAGAATAACACAAAACCATATCGCTTGTCAAATAACTATGCAAGACAGATCAGGTTGATCAGAAACGCGCGTGTTGGCAGATACATACACAGCATTAACGTCATTGTGAAACAAACAGCAAAAACTCAGGAGCAAATACACTAAATATAAACACCATGTGGTGTCTTATACACTCCTGGCCAGAAACTCCTTCAGTTCATCTATTGAATCAGCTTTTTTGATAAGGTTTTTAAAATCCTCTAATTTATCGATAGTATTTATAGCCCTAACTATATTCATCAGTTCAAGTCCGGCAAAACTATATTTGAGTTCAAGTCCTAACTCAATACCCTCAAGTAATCCCTCCTGCTTACCCTTAAACAATCCCTTCTCAATCCCTCTCTCAATCCCTCTCTCAATCCCTCTCTCAATCCCTCTTTCCATTCCTCTTTCCATTCCTCTTTCCATCCCTTTTCCATTCCTTGTTTGTACCTGACATCACGTTCTATATCATATACCAAAGCCATTTCACTTACCTCCTTGCATACGTTTTCCTGTAAATCTCTGAGTTGCGCCAGTATCTCTAACTGTCTTATGTACTTTAAACGACTAACCTCCTCTTTTACGGTTTCCATTATTTTGCTTAACAGGGTCTTTATTACTATTGTATCATCTTCTGAGCCGAAATTACATAAAATCCCAAGTATCACCTCAGCAGGTGTATTGGAACTTATGAATTTTTCACAGTCTATGCTCCTGAAGTCTATTATGTCATATTCAAAGGCCAAATTTTCGTCTTTGATATAATTTTTCATTCTGAGTGGTTTTCTGCCGACATAAAACAGCACCTGTTTTACCGGTTTTCCATACGTCTGACTAATATAAATACGGTACCGGAGCATTCTATATGGCATGTTGCTGTCATTTGTGGCCTGGAATTCTATATGCAAAATGTATGTGCTGCCATCGTGTAAGGTAACCTCAAGTAAGAAATCGGCTTCTCTTTCGTCAGTGATTTGTAGTTTAGTTTTCAGTGGCTTTATTGATATTGCATTTATTCCCAACACCTCAGAAATTAACACATGGAGCACACCGCGCAGACTCTCTTTTAATATTTTATCGTATCGCCCTGACATTTAAATCTCACAGTAACACAATTGTGCGAAACCATTCAAGTTATTTTGGATGAACAAAAAATGCTTGTAACATTTGACAGTATGAGTTTTTTAATTTATACTTAAACATCATTAAATTAGCACGGAAATGAAAGAGACGATTGACAAACAAATGTTAAAAGTGGCAGTGGTGGACGGACAAGGAGGAGGTATTGGCTCTGTGGTAGTGAGGCGATTGCGTGAGGAGTTTGATGAGGCTATTGAGATTATAGCGCTGGGTACAAACTCTGCCGCTACGACCTCTATGCTAAGAGCTAAAGCCAACAAAGGCGCTACCGGCGAAAACGCAATTGCACTTAACGCCGGGCGTGTGGATGTGATAACAGGCCCCCTAAGCATAGTCATAGCTAACTCCATGATGGGTGAGCTTACCCCCATAATGGCACAGGCAATAGCACATTCACAGGCTAAAAAAATCCTTCTTCACTTAAACCAGGAGG
The DNA here is from genome assembly GCA_015233895.1 of Nitrospirota bacterium. Classification (NCBI taxonomy): domain Bacteria; kingdom Pseudomonadati; phylum Nitrospirota; species Nitrospirota bacterium. Next base: position 250,548 of record JADFXG010000002.1, read on the forward strand.
GTGTGGAAATAGTGGGCATCGCACGGGAGCCACTGCCACATTTGGTTGATTGTCTGATAGAAAAGATAAAGAATCTTGTTGGAGGTCAAACCCATGTGTGAAGCTAATGTGTATGTAAGGGAAAAGGACGGCACTGAATCGCTCTATCTGGAAAACGTTGATTTGCTGCGCCCGGAGGACGGCAGGCTTTTCATGAAAAACCTCTTTGGCGAACAGAAGTTTTTTGACGGAGACATTGGAGAGATTTCGCTAATTAAACACAAAATAATACTAACAAGGCGGTAACGCACCGTTAATACAACGTTTATTATGGACATAATCAGGCGGATAAGATGGCAGGATATCGTAGATGTTCTGTTGATATGGTTGATATTTTACAGGCTCTTTTTGCTGATAAAAGGAACACGGGCCGTGCAGATGCTTATTGGCATAGGAGTGCTCCTTTTAACGTCAATGGTCTCAGGGTATTTGAAGATATACACTTTGGACTGGATAATACAGAGCTTCTGGACATACATAATAGTATCAATTGTTGTGCTGTTTCAGCCTGAAATTCGGCGCGCATTGGCACAGATGGGAAAAGCCCCTTTTTTGCCTTTTACTCCTGCAGAGGAACTTAAGTCTATAGATGAGGTTGTTAAGTCAGCGGCATCTCTGTCGGCACGAAAAATAGGCGCACTTGTGGTCATAGAACGTGAAACATCACTTAAGGACTACATTGAAATCGGCACCTACCTTGAGGCTAGGGTTAGCAGAGAGCTTCTGCTTAGTATCTTTCATCCCACATCTCCAATACACGACGGAGCAGTGGTAATTAAAGCAAATAAGATACTTGCCGCAGGGTGTTTTCTGCCTATCTCCTTCCGGCCCGACATTGATAAAATGCTTGGCACCCGCCACAGAGCAGCCCTTGCCATCACTGAGGAGACAGACGCTGTGGCTGTCATCGTGTCTGAGGAAACAGGAGATATTTCCATATCTGTAGGAGGAGATTTCATTAAAAAGATTGATATGAACCAGCTGAGAGTGGAACTTACCAATTTATTCACACAGAGCTCAGGCAGGGATAATGATTAAGCGATTTATAACGCAAAACTGGGAGATAAAACTCATTTCTCTTGTGCTTTCTGTCTTACTCTGGTCATTTGTCACATTCAGAGGACAGTCTGAGGTAATACTTGAGCTTCCTGTAGAATTTAAAAATGTCCCGGTTGGATATGAGCTTTCCAGTACAAGCACAAACACGGTAAATGTCAGCATTTCCGGACAGGAACGAATAATCAAGGCAATAAGCCCTCAGGATATGAGCGTTTATGTGGATGTGGATAAGGTTAAGCCAGGGGAGAGTATTGTATATCTTAAAAACAGCAACATAAAACTGCCACCCTCTCTTACAATTAAAAACATATCCCCCTCCTACGTAATTCTCCACATAGAGGAGCTCCTGACTAAGACCGTCTCCGTAAAACCGGTTATAAAGGGAACCCCACGGAAAGGCTATGTAATCTCTGAAATCACTGTTAACCCCGATAATGTATCCGTTACCGGAACCAAACAGTCACTTGCCAAAAGGACAAACATAGAAACCGAACCGGTAGATATAAAAGGCGCAGCCACAACCGTGGAAAAAACGGTACCAATCATACTAAGAAATTACACTGTTGCCACACAAAAAGACACAGTAAAGGTGACAGTTGTTATAACAGGAGAGAATAAATGAAATTATTTGGTACAGACGGTATAAGGGGTGCGGTAAACACGCACCCTATGACTCCGGAGACTGTCGTACGGGTTGGAATGGCAATTGGACAGATTCTTCACAGAAACAATGGCAAAAACATGATACTCATTGGAAAAGATACGCGGCTTTCCGGCTACACAATAGAGAGCGCTCTGACCTCAGGAATTTGTGCAATGGGGATGAATGTGACACTGGTCGGCCCCCTGCCCACTCCCGGCGTTGCTTACTTAACTAAATCCCTGCGTTTTGATGCAGGCATCGTTATTTCAGCCTCACATAACCCATTTGAGGACAATGGCATAAAGATTTTTGACAGGGATGGTTTTAAACTCTCAGACACTATCGAGCAGACTATCGAATCACTGGTAATTAATACCAAAAACGGCCTTACCCTCCCTCATGCCGGCAAAATTGGAAAAGCGTACAGATTAGAGGATGCAACGGCACGGTACATAGAGTACGTGAAGTCAACAATATCACGGGATGTGGACTTTGAAGGCTTAAAAGTTGTAGTTGACTCGGCAAACGGAGCAGCTTATAAGGTTACTCCCCTTTTGCTTGCCGAACTGGGTGCTGAGGTCATAAGCCTGAATGACGACCCTGACGGGAAAAACATAAATGACCACTGCGGCTCCCTGTATCTTGAAAATTTGTCTAAAGCGGTAATTAGCCACAGGGCACACGTGGGTATTGCTCATGACGGAGACGCCGACAGAACCCTTATGTGTGATGAGTTTGGAAACACAATAGACGGCGACCTTATTATGGCTATATGGGCAAAAGAACTCCAGGCACAGGGAAAGCTGCGAAATTCCACAGTGGTTTCTACCGTAATGAGCAATTTGGGACTCGAACACTATCTTAACAGGGAGGGAATAACCCTTCTGCGCACTAAAGTCGGAGACAGATATGTGGTAGAGAAAATGCTTGAGGGTAATTTTAACTTTGGCGGTGAGCAGTCAGGCCACATAATTTCCCTTGCCCACAGCACAACCGGAGACGGCCCTATAACGGCTATACAAATTCTTGACATTGCATGGAAATCGAAAAAACCACTGTCAGAGCTTGTCTCAGAAGTTACACTCTATCCTCAGGTTTTAAAAAATGTACGTGTTGCCCGAATGCAGGATTTTAGAAGTTTTCCCGAAATAGTCAGCGCCATTGCTGTGGCTGAATCAGAGCTAAACGGTACGGGGAGAATCCTTGTGAGGCCATCCGGCACAGAGCCTAAGATACGCATCATGGTTGAGGGGCAAAACAAAGCACTCGTTGATGATATTGCAGAGAGAGTCTCAGGGATGGTTGAAAGGCTTATGGCCTGATGTATCTGTTTGCTCCGTTTATAATCGGGGTATTGTTTTTTTATTCATATCTGTATTTTCCTTATTTAACTGCGTTGGCCATTGGCAGCTCTGCGCTGTTTTTTCTATTTAGCTTGAAAGAGAAAATATCTGTTTTTCTACTAATATTTTTTGTGGCAGCAGCCGGATTTTTCTATAGCGCTCTTAGATACGAACCGGAAAGCTCTGTGCCTTTCTCCAATCCGGTTGAAATCAGCGAGGCCACGGGAGTGTTCACATCAAGACCAGTGGTGATAAAAACAACATCTTCACTTTCCGGTAAGGAGACGACTTTTATCCGGCAGGATTTCACAATTAATTCCATGAAGTCATATCGTGTGTTGCCATGTAAACACATCAAACAATACATCGGACAGCAGAAAATAATGCCCCACTTTGAACCTCTGCCGGTAACGGTTTTTTTCTACGATAACCAAACCATGGTTAATGCCGGAGTTGAGGCCGTAGTGGATATTAAGATTAACTATGACAAGAGACTTTTCAATCCCGGCTCATACGCATTTCCTTACAAACCCGTTGCCACAATACAAAAAATCTATTCACTAAAAGAGTCTGACTCACTTGTCTGGACATTTCCGAAACTGAGAAAGAAACTCTCCGATGCAATAGAGAGGAAATTTAAGGGCGATGCCGCAGACCTCGTTAAAGCGCTGACTATTGGGGATACATCGTCAATCTCAGATCATGTAAATGAGATATTCAGACGCACCGGACTTACTCACCTTCTAAGTGTTTCAGGCAGCCACTTTGCAATGCTTACACTTGCAGCTTTTCTGGGTATAAGGTTTTTACTTAACCTGCTGCCCTTTAGAATGATTGTTAAAATCACCACATACCTGAGTTTAATTCAGCTGTCAGCGCTGATAGCCATTCCCTTTATAGCTTCATATTTTTTTATATCCGAGCTGACGATTCCTGCTTACAGATCATTTGTCACAATCGGAATCTATATGGCTGCCTTGCTTTTGGGCAGAAAGGGTATATGGTGGAACAGCCTCCTGTTTGCCGCATTTGTGATAGAGCTAACCGATCCGGCTTCAATATTCAATGTGTCTTTTCTTCTTTCATTTAATGCCGTGATGTTTATAGGGCTTGCAAATGACAGGGTATTGAACAACATCATACAACCTGAAGACGGTGAAAAGACTGTTAAAAAAAAGCCTGACACATCTAAGGTTGGCCTTAAAAATCACATTTACGATAAACTGAAAACGGGACTCCAATACTTGTATGTTAACCTGGTGATAACATTAGCTATAATAGCCGGAACTCTGCCTATAACAATATCATACTTTTACAACATCTCGCTCATATCGGTAGTTGCAAACTCAGTAGTTGTGCCAGTGGTCTGTGTGTTAGCAATGCCTTTGATTGCAGCATCAGTGTTTACATTTCTTTTAACCGGATATATGCCGTTTGTTTCAGTAATTTCAGAAATACTGCGCTTTTCGATAAAACTAATGGAGTTTTTTTCAGGGTTTTCGTTTGCAGCAACAGGCATAAGTGCGTTTCCACCACTATTTGTGATTGTACTCTACATTAATGTTTTGTACTTTTTTAAAAACAAAAAAAGAGCACTTCTATGTTTGATCTTAACGGTTTCCAGTATGGTGGCTTACAGTATTTATCAAAATCATAGTAACCTAAGAGTCACATTTCTTGATGTTGGTCAGAGTGATTCAATGGTGATAGAGACGCAGTCGGGAAAAATCATTGTCGTTGATACCGGGAAAACGGGACGGGAGCTTGAGAGCTTTTTACGCTATCGTGGTGCCAATACAATAGAGGCCGTGTTTCTCACCCACGGTGACAGCGACCATGTGGGCGGATTTGTACCCATTTCCAATAAGTTTGAAATCAAAGCGATATTTGACAATGGCGCTATAAATTATAGCGCATCAATTTTAAAACGCATGGGAAACAAAATTGTTCATCTGACAAAGGGCGATTCAATCAACATTGACGGTGCTGAAATAAAGGTGTTCCATCCGTTTTTGAATTATTCATCTGATAAGGGACGCCTTGTAAACAACACATCACTTGTTTTTCAACTAAAGGGACATAACCGGACATTTCTATTTACCGGAGATATTGAGCAGGAGGGTGAGTGGGCTATGGATAGCCTTGGGGATTACCTTAAAAGCGATGTGTTAAAGGTGGCGCATCACGGGAGCGCTACATCATCAGATTTTAGTTTTTTGTCACACGTGTCACCAAAAATTTCGGTCATAAGTGTTGGCAAATGCAATTCATACGGCCATCCATCCGAGGATGTGATACAAAGGCTTAACAACTCACTCATCTTAAGAACCGACACAGAGGGAGCAGTTAAGATTACCGAAAGTGACGATGGCATAAAACTGGAAACCTATGCACAAACGAAACTCAAAAAAGCATTTGATTTACAAAGCGAGATTGAAAACATAAAAAAGCTTTACAGGATGTGGTAAAGGCAATCCTACTTATTCCGTATAAACTCGTATATATCGAGATAATGTTTTCCGGGCCAGTTCCACGACCAGTCATACCCCATAGCATTTGTTATAAGTTGCCTGAAATCCCCCGGGTAGGAGTACCAAAGTCCGGTTGCCCTGTGCATGGCGTCCTCCAGCGAGCCGTAATCTGTCCCGTAAAAGACAAAGCCGTTTCTTTCATTAAACGGTCTCTCTGAGTAATTAGCATCATAGACTGTGTTGGATAACCCACCTGTGCTCCTTACTATAGGAATAGTGCCGTATTTCATAGCTATCATTTGTGTTAGGCCGCAGGGTTCAAACAGACTTGGTATCAAAAGCATGTCAGACCCGGCGTATATTAAATGCGCCAGTTCGTCGTTGTATCCGATTTCCAGATGGCAATCAGGATTATCGTTAAGTTGTTGTTTTATGTGCATAAATTCATCATTTAATGCTTTGTCTGTACTTGAGCCAAGAAGGATAAACTGCCAGCCGTTTTGTAGTGCGTAATACATAGCGTGTCTGATTAGATGCACACCCTTTTGGTGGTCAAGGCGTCCGATTGCACAGATTATGGGTTTAAGGTCTTGCCTTAAGAGCAGCCGGTGGCGCAGTGCCTCCTTATTTTTATACTTATCGTCTATGTTTGCAGGACCATACTTAAACGGGATATGCGGGTCAATCTCCGGGTTCCAAACCTCGTAGTCAACGCCGTTTAGAATGCCTCCAAATTTACTCTGATGCATGTGCAGTGTGTGCCCCAGTCCAAAGCCCTGGTCAGATGTCCGAACATCCCATGCGTATTGAGGCGAAACAGTGGTTACAAAGTTAGAGTAAACAATGCCGCCTTTCATAAGGTTAACAGCATGTGGGTTGTGGTCATCCTGCAACCGCTCATTATTGATTAGTTTGTTGCCGTCAAGTCCAACCTCACGGAGAGCATACTCACCAGCGATACCCTGATGCTTTAAATTGTGCAACGTGTAAATTACTCTTGGATGGCTCATCCCAATGTGCTGATATATTTCATATAACAGAACCGGTACAAGCGCCGTTTGCCAATCGTGGCAGTGTATGATGTCTGGGTTTTTACCGGATTTATACATAAATTCAAGAGCAGCGCGGCAAAAAAACGCAAATCGTTCGTTATCATCCCCATGGCCGTAAAATACACCGCGGCTGAAAAAGTTTTTGTCAGAATGTGAATCTATAAAAAAACACTTCCTGCCGTGCACGAAACCAAAAAACACCGTACAATGTACCCACGTATTGTAATAAGGCACCCAAAGTCCCTCATATACGACTTGAAGGTTATATATCTGATCGTACCACATGCAGTCATACTTAGGCAGGATGATTTCCACGGAATTGCCTCTGATTTCAAGCTCACGGGAAAGCCCAAACACAACATCAGCAAGCCCCCCAACCTTTGCTACCGGCGCTATCTCCGGCGTTACCATAACTACATACATGAACTACACTCCTATTTTTAAGTAAATCTCAACAACAGCCTTTATTGTAGCATATTGGCACACAAAAAATCAGCAAGTTTGTTGTTTATATCACTTTAAGAATTTCGGCGATAACCACCCTGATGTTGCATGCGACCTTAACAATATGGGATTAGCTTATTATTATCATCTTGGTAATTATGAAAAAGCAATTCCATTGTTTAAGCAGAGTTTAAGTATATATGAGGAAAAATTAGGGGTTAACCATCCTTACACAAAAGGTACAAGGGATTCTTTAAAAAGAGCAGAGGAGAAGTTAGCGGGTTCAGGCACGAGATGAGGATTTAGCGGGCGTTGGCTTTTGAACAGCCCGTGTTTGTTCAATCAGCATGATTATTTGTAGGGGCGAATAATTATTCGCCCATCTGTATCTGCGAACATCTGTGCAATCTGCGGATAAAAAATTCTTTAAAAGATATCTATCCGCAGAGACGCAGATAAACGCATATGAAAGGATTATTTACATAACAATACAAAGAGGAAACACTGTGGTGCAATCAGCATGATTGCACCAACGGGTGTTACAAGTGTGCTATGCGACTGCTGTAATCGAGGATGTAACAGATGTATAGCGGGTTTTGATATGGTTGCAAAAAGTGCCACCAATTGATTCAATCAAATTATAGAATGGTTGTATAAAATCAATTGGTGAAAAAATATCTTGACTTTTTGTTACAAATCATTTATACTAAATCGGGTTTGTTTCAAATTGGCGGCTTAGCTGCCTTAGAATAGTATCAGGGGGAAATCATGAAAAAGTTAGTGTATTTGTTGGCCTTAGTGTTAATTGTTGTCTTTAGCTATTCAGAGAAGGTCTATGCAACAGGAGCAATAGCAATTTCTGATGAAGATGAACTGTATGGTGTTTGTACTGGTGCCAGCGATAAAGACCAGGCTAAATCATGTTCTATTAAGGCGTGTGAAGATCACGGTGGCACAGATTGTAAGTTCCGCGTGTGGTTTGAAAAATGCGGTGCTGTTGCTTACAGTAATAAATACTTTGGAATCGGATGGGGCAAAGATAAAAATACAGCAGAGTCAAAAGCCCTCGATGATTGCGCTCATAATTGTGTGATAGTCGCATCAGAATGTGAAAAATAAAGGTTTCTACAGGTAGGGTAAGGGTTCCTTGAGCTCTTTCCCACCTGGAAACCGTATCTGTAGGGTGATTAAAAACTCCAACTTTTAAGAAATTTCAAAAACCACATTTTCAACGTAATTTATACTTCAAACGTGTTACAATAACAAAGGTTGCAAAATTTATGGATATAAAGAGAGTATCGTTTATAGAGGTCAGATCGCCTGAGTCATATATATTCAGGCGATTTCCCATTCCGCGTGTGGGAAGTGTGCTGCTTTCCACAATTTTAAGCAAGATGGGCTGTGAGGTTAAAGTCTTTATAGAAGACATTAGCCAGCCGGATTGGAATTTTGTTGAAAGCTCTGACGTCGTCTGTATATCCACGATTACATCCACTGTCAGCACTGCATATAAAACGGTGCTGAGATTAAAAAAACTTGGCATACCTGTGATTATGGGAGGAGCCCACCCGTCTTTTGTTCCCGATGAGTGTCTTGGCTTTGCCGATTTTGTCGTCAGAGGCGAGGGAGATATTGCACTCCCTGCCCTTATCAATTATATGAGAACAGGCACACCAGATATCAGCACAATTGCCGGAGTATCATACAAAACCCCTGACGGCACAATCAAACATAATCCCACCGGGGAGTTCATCCAGGACCTCGACGCTTTACCGGATGTTGATTTCTCCCTCATATATAAATGGAAACACTCAAACATTCACCCTGTGGCTACAATGCGCGGGTGCGCCTACAACTGCCGGTTTTGTCTGGTCTCTCCCATGTTTGGCAGAAAATACCGGTTTAGATCGGTTAAAAGTGTCACGGATGAGTTAAAGCGGATTGCCTCAGTATCAAGTTCGCCGCTGTTTTTTGTGGATGACAACTTTGCCGCTAACAGAACCCGCACAAAGCAGATTATCCGCTTTATGCTTGACGAAAAAATCACACCCCGTTGGTCTGCCATGATGAGGCCAAACGTTGTCAAAGATGAGGAGCTGCTTACACTTATGGCTCAGGCCGGAAAATTTACCGCCTGTCTTGGGTTTGAATCAATAACTCCGGAAAGTCTTATTGCTTATGAGAAAAAACAAACCCATCAGGATAACATCGCAAGCGTTAAGGCTCTCAAAGAGCATGGGATAAAAGTTCACGGGATGTTTGTCTTTGGGGCAGACACCGATACAATTGAAAGCATCAAAAGAACTGTGGATTTTGCCGCCAACTCCGGTATTGATTCGGTGCAGTTTATGATATTAACCCCTCTTCCCGGAACCGCCGTCTATGAAGACTTAAAGACCGCAGGCAGAATCCTTCACACTCAGTGGGATAAGTACGACATCCACCACACCGTGTTCAGACCGGCACAGATGACCCCCTCAGAACTTCATATGGAAACTCTCTACGCCATGAAAAGATTTTATTCGTGGAAATATGTCTTTAAACGCATCATGTCGCTTGATCTGTTTTATGGTGCTTTCGGCCTATACAGTAAAAGCATCATCCGCCATGCGGTAAAAGAGTCTGAAAAGTACGTTAAAGACTTTAAGTTAGAATAATTTAGGGTTAAATAAAATAGCTGTTGACAAACTTGTTTTTCATTTAATATAATTAGATGGCAAGAATGATTAAGAAGTTGAAAGGAAAATTGGCACAAGCATGTCCTTAGTAGATGATTTAAAAAGGCAGATTCTGCTCGATGGTATTGAAGGCGCTGAGCTGGAGAAGATTGCCGGGATGGTAGATACGTTTAAGGTGTCAAAGGGTGATCCGATATTCAGGGAAAATGAGCAAACCCGCGGTATTTACATGATAAACACAGGGGAGGTAGAAATCACAAAGAAACTTCCCATAGATTTAAAAACAAAGATGCTGATAACTATGCGTAATATGCAAAACTGCTGTCAAATCAGGAAAACCCCCTTTGGATGGAGACAGTTGTTTGCATCATTAATAGAGGGACAGTACTTTGGTGAGCTCTCCGTGATTGAGGGTAAAAAGAAACACGGGGCGGATGCCGATGCTGTGACCGATTGTGAGTTTTACTTACTTAGTCCGGACAAATTCGCAGTGATTGAGGCGACAAGTCCTGAGACTATCCTGAAAATGCTTAAAACTATAGCGAGAGTTTCCTCTAAAAACCTTAGGTATCTGGACAGGCAGCTTTTGAAATTGCTTATAGGAATTTAAAAGGAGCGAATATGAAGCCTGATATAGAGGATTTAAAAAAACAAGTGCTTTTTGAGAGCCTTGATGACAACGAACTGCAAATAGTGATGAGTATTCTTCGGGTTGTAGAGTTTTCAAAAGAAGGTTTTATTTTTCAGGAAAATGACCCCACAAAAGGCCTCTATCTTATACACTCAGGAAAAGTTGAGATAAAAAGAAAACTGCAACTTGATACTAAAAGCAAGATGCTTGTTATGCTCAGAAACATAAAAAGTGATGAAATCCGACACACAGCTCATGGCTGGGAAAATCGTTTTGCTGTCTTGGAAAAAGGGAATTTTTTCGGTGAGCTTTCTGTAATAGAGAGCAGGAGGAAGCACAGTGCAGAATGTGTAGCTTTGGAGGACACTGTCTTGTTGCTTTTACCTTCTGAGGATTTTTTAAAACTTGAAGAGACGAATGTTTATATTGTTGTTAAAATTTTGAAATCTATTGCTAAAGTGACATCCGGCAATGTTCGTCAATTGGATAGAAGAATACTGAAAGCTTTGATGGGTACCTAACTCAATATTATTGGCTCCGGCACAGTTTAATCTGAAAGTGTTGAAGTGATTTTTCCTGTTTAAGCAGACGTTGTGGGTGGTGGGTGATGGGTTGTAGGTGACTGGGGATTAGTTAGGTATGAGTGAGTCTGCATTGTTCCGAAGTTCAGCAGTGGTTTTTATAATTTGGCAAATTATTGTGAATAAATATAATCTTGTGACAGTATCTCTTGGAGGTCTATAATGTACATTATAATGATAGCCTCGGAATGCGCACCTGTATCTAAAGTAGGCGGTCTTGCCGATGTTGTTGATGGCTTAAGCTGCGAACTTCTCAGAAAGGGCCATAACGTGGAAATAATCCTGCCTTACTATGATTGCATGAACCATTCGCTTGTTGAAAATATTCAGGGTAATCCTGTAGAACTTTACGTACCATTTAAAGGCAAACAAATTAAATGTACCATCCACACGGGCATGGTACATGGCAATGTGTGTTATTTTATTAAATCTCATTCCGGGGAAAAGTATTTTGACAGGGGCAGTTTTTACGGGGCGGGGGATGATGAGGAGCGTTTCGCACTGTTTTCAGTGGCAGCAGTGGAGTTTATGCTTAAGGCTGGTAAACAGCCGGATGTCATTCACTGCCATGACTGGCAAACTGCTCTCATTACGGTACTTTTGCGTTACAGATATAAAAATTCGTTTTTGTCTAATACGAAACTTTGCTACACTATACACAACATAAAGCATCAGGGCAAGGTAACCCACAAACTGATGGATACGGCAGGGCTTAATCCGTCAGTTTTCACTGAACTTGATGCTATGGCAGATACGTTATCTCCGAGTTACATGAACTTAATGAAAGGCGGCATTGTTTACTCCGACTATATTACCACCGTTTCCCCCAAATATGCCATGGAGACAAGGACATCTGAACTTGGCGAGGGCCTTGAGAGTGTGCTGTCTGCTAATGCGTCAAAATATGAGGGAATAATTAATGGTGTTGAGTATGATGTCTGGAGCCCGGAAAAGGACCATAACATACCGGTTAATTACAGCGTTGATACGATTGACGATAAATATAAAAATAAGGAACAACTCAGAAAGAAACTGTCCCTGAGGAATGTGTTTAAGCCTATAGTGGCTGTTGTAGGCCGGCTTGACGCACAAAAGGGGGTTCATCTTATAAGACACGCTCTGCTGTACTGCCTCAACAAGGGAATGCAGTTTGTCCTTCTGGGATCGTCTCCGGATAATGAAATAGACGAGTATTTTCATCATCTCAAACACTACCTCAGGCGAAATTCCGATTGCTGTCTGAATCTTAGTTACGATGAAGAACTCTCGCACCTTATATATGCAGGCTCCGATATGATACTGATACCAAGCCTTTATGAACCCTGCGGCCTTACTCAGATGATAGCCATGAGATACGGCACAGTACCTATAGCCAGAAACACCGGCGGGTTAAGTGATACAGTGTTTGATCTTGAACTTTCCCAAAAACCGCTTATCGAACGAAACGGTTTTACTTTTGAGGACTTTACATATGAAGCCATAGAGTCGGCTCTGACGAGGGCTCAGTTTGTATGGAACGAAAAGCCCTATACTTTCAGAGAAGTCATGATAACCGGCATGAAAACAGATTATTCCTGGACGTTATCTGCTGACAGATACCTTGGCATTTACAGCAAGATGTTAGGCAGGTAAGAATTAACAGTAAGTGAACCGTGCAGTTAGTGTAGATGCACGTTTGAGTGGCAAATACACCTTAACAAGGAGAATATATGGAAGCAACTTCCGTTAACATTGCTTTAGGAGAGGCTAAAAAGCCAGAGGACGGCCACGGGATAGGTTTTTTTGTATCCGGTTCCATAAAGTATCCAATAGTTGAACAGTACGAGATTCCCTCTAAATATAATATTGATACCTTAGTGTTGTTACCTGTAAATGAGCATAGTATTTTTCTTTATTGGGAATTAACTGGCAAACTGTTGGAGGCAAATTCGATAGATCCTGATACTGTACAATTTATAATAAAGGTTTATGAGATAAAAGCTGTACAAAAGAAAAGCGATGACAGAAAACAGATATACTCTGCGGCAGTCAGCGGTCGGCTGGGTGAGTTTCATGCCACAGTGCCTGACGCTTTTAAACCGATGTCTGCGGCAATAGGGGTAGAAATCGGAGGCACGTTTAGGGAGCTGGTTGAATCAAACCATGTAAACATCCCTTCTTTTGCTGTGCTGGGGCTGAAAGATGATTTCTTTAGTACCGGAACAATAACGCTTCAGACGGAAAAACCTAAAGAGGAAGAGGAGGCGTTTAAAGGGCAGTCTGAGGCTTTCAATAAAGAAATCGAGATAGCCTCCCAACTTTTGGATATAAGAAGCAAGGATACACAAAGCATAGAGCTGCTTATGGGGCTATTGGAAAAATTTCGTAATTTCTCCAGTGAAGACAGAGCGCTACTTGACATTATAAAACGGTTTTATGAGGCACGTGCTGAAGACGTGAGGTTATTGCAGATGTTCCTTGAGTTTCTTAAAATGTTGGGACTTAAGGACGGTAACAAAAAGTCGATACTTGAGTACTTTGAGAGGCTAAAAGATTCATCCGCAGCCTCCGGCTCAAGCGGGTCATTGTCTAAGGATAAGGAGGCAGGCAAGTGATAAAAGGCTACTGGCTACCCGTATTACATTGTCATTTACCATTTGTTAAACATCCGGAATTTGATTATTTCTTAGAAGAGCACTGGCTGTTTGAGGCTATCTCAGAAACGTATATACCACTTCTGATGAGATTAAAGAAGTTTGAGGCCGAAAATGTGGACTTTCGTCTGACCGTATCTGTCTCTCCGCCTCTTGCCGAGATGTTTGCAGACGAGTATTTGACTGAACAGTTCATAAAGTATATGGACAAGCTGATTGAGCTTTCGCAAAAAGAGATGAGACGTCTCAAAACCGATGAAGGGCTGCTTCCGGTTGCAGAGTATTATAATAAGCGGTTTTTAGAAATTAAATCATTTTTTACTGATGTTTTAGACAGCAGTGTGTTAAATGGTTACAAGTATTTCTCCCAAAAAGGGCAGCTTGAGATAATTACCTGCGGGGCAACTCATGGCTACTTACCACTGTTAAGAACGTCTGTCAAGGCGGTAGAAGCTCAAATAGATATAGCTGTACAGTGTCATAGCCGCAGGTTTGGCAAAGCTCCGGATGGTATATGGCTGCCTGAGTGTGCCTACTATGAGGATTTAGATGAGATCCTTAAAAAGTATGGCATAAAGTATTTCTTTATGGAGTCTCATGGGGTAGCTAACGGAGTGCCAGCGCCAAAACACTCAGTTCATGCTGCTGTGCACACATTAAACGGGCTTGCTGCTTTTGCCAGAGACCCTGAGACGTCACGTCAGGTTTGGAGCTCTGAGGCAGGATATCCGGGAGCTCCTGAGTACCGTGATTTCTATCGTGACATTGGTTATGATTTAGACATAGACTACATTGGGCCATACATATCACCAGATGGTAACCGTGTGTTTACAGGAATAAAATATTATAAAATCACCGGGGAAACTGAAGACAAATTGCCATATGATCCGCATTCGGCTTTTCATAAGACAAAGTTCCATGCCGAGCATTTTTGTATGGCACGGTATAAGCAAGCGGATGAGCTTGCCGCAGTTATGGACAGGCCGTCACTTATCGTGTCGCCTTATGATGCTGAGCTTTTTGGCCACTGGTGGTTTGAAGGCCCTGATTTCATCTATAATGTGATGTCTCAGTTTATAAAAGATGGCGCTATAAGACCCATAACAGCTATAGATTATCTCAGTGATTATCCTAAAAATCAGACAGTATCCCCAAGACCCTCATCGTGGGGAGAAAACGGTTACTATGAGATATGGTTAAATAAAGACAACGGGTGGATATACAGGCATCTACATTACATGGCAGATACGATGGAAAAACTTGCCAATGAGTACTACAGTATGAACGATTATGAATCAGAGGAAACAATACTGAAAGCCAGGGTGTTAAATCAACTACTCAGGGAGCTTCTCCTGGCCCAAAGCAGTGACTGGGCGTTTTTGATAACTCAGGGCACAGCGATAGAGTATTCGGAAAAAAGAACAAAAGAACATATTTCAAACTTCAACGCACTGCTGAAAAGTTTCAACGAAAACAATGTTGACCTAGAGTTTATAAACTGGCTTGAGTACAAAAATTCAATATTTGAGTTTCTGGACTTTAGGGTGTATGCTGATATAACGAACTCTTAAAAAAGAGCAATCCGCAGATGACACAGATTAACACAGATGGGAAATTACAGATCTGCGAGAATCTGCGGAAAAATCCTTTTCCCAATATCCTTGACTTACAACTCTGGCGGAGTTGCGTGGTCCTTTATATACTTTTCAATGGTGTTATCCAGAGATTTTTTAAGAGCCCAGTCTCTTACACCAGCTCTTTCACCACTGTATTGCATGTAGGGCACCGACTTTCCACAGCTTGTCTCAACCGCGTATATCCGGTATATGATGAATCTTCTTATAGCAGCGGGACTGGCTTCTCTAAAATTGCCTGCAGCCTCTAAAAATCCCTCCGTGTTTCTTTCTATTAACTCTCCCTGACAAAACAGTCTTAGGATTTTGGCAGTTTCCGTAAAAGATGTAAACATCAGTGTAACCTGTCCGTTATTTCTTATATCTCTTGCCGTTCTGTCACCGCTGCCAGGGTAATCCATATATAAAAGCGTATTAGAATCTATAATTTTAAGGCTCTCATATCCCTTTGGCGAAAGATTCACCTCTTTGCCGCTTGATGAGGCAACAAAAAACACCCTCTGCTCCTTAATGAAATCTATATCCTCAGTTTTTAACGACTTATACTGTGTTCCCAATGCGTAATCTCCCACTATTTGTGCCCTCAGTGCCGGTTCTGAAAAACGATATTGCACTTTGCAATTGCTCAGCCTGAGAGGAAAGCTCCCCGGAGGTTGATGCCATCTCCTCAGCAGCCGAGGCGTTTTGTTGAATCACCTGATCAAGCTCCGTTATAGCCTTGTTTATCTGAGAGGCGCCTGTGTTCTGTTCATTACTTGCAGCACTTATTTCCTGAACCAACTCTGCCGTCTTTTGAATATCAGGGACTAATTGTTTAAGCATTTTGCCTGCTTTTTCAGATACCGTTACCGTTGTAGCTGACAGGGTGCTGATTTCACCTGCCGCTTTTTGGCTTCTTTCCGCAAGTTTTCTCACCTCTGAAGCCACAACCGCAAACCCCTTACCATGCTCTCCGGCACGGGCGGCTTCAATTGCGGCGTTAAGCGCTAAAAGATTGGTTTGTCTTGCAATTTCTTCTATAATTGAGATTTTGCTTGCAATTTCTCTCATTGCAGTGACTGCCTCATCCACAGCTTTTCCGCTTTCTTGTGCGTCCTGAGCTGCCTTGGCAGACATCCGTTCAGTTTGATTGGAGTTATCGGAGTTTTGTTTAATGTTAGAGGCCATCTCCTCCATTGATGAGGATACCTCCTCAACTGAGGCCGCCTGCGCTGTGGCACCCTCAGATAGTTGCCGTGCGCTTGAATTTAACTCTCCACTACCGTTTGTTACCTGCCCTGAGACCTGTCTGACCTCACTCACAATGCTTTTTAATTTCTCAAGCATCGTTTTCATTGCAAGCAGTATGCCGGTTTCTTTCTTGCCGGAATCCATTCTCACTGTAAGGTCACCATTAGCAATGCTTTCAGCTATGCTCATAATGTAGTTGGGATCCCCTCCCATCTGCTTTAATAATGTCAAAGTTATCAAGTGGGCTATTAATGAGATCGTAAGTACTATAATGAAACCTGCAGCAAATGTTTTTATTTTGATGTTCTTCACAGTTATACCAGATGTCGTATTGATTTCGTTACCGTGCTTTGTCTGAATGTCAATCAGCTTATTTAGGGCCTCGACGCTTCCAGCTCCGGAAATGAGGATTGTTTTTGCTCGAAACGCTGCAGCATCCTCAGTTTTTCCTGCCTCCATCAGTTCAAACCATTTAGGACGTGCCTCTTTGTACTGCCCAAAGATGTCGTTCATTGCTTGCAGGGCGGATTTAGCTTCGTCTGTTAGTTTTGTGCCGGAGTAGAGTTTTAGATTCTCATCCATAAGGTTATACCATTTTGGACTCTCCGCTATTATCTTTTTTCTGCTCTCACGGTCAGGCACGGCTAAGTACTGAGAAATGCCAAAACGAAGACGCCACATAGCGTCCTGGGCAGCGGCAAGGTATCGCGTAGCCAGCACACTGTCCTTGTGCATATCGTTAACAATTGATGACAGAGTAGAAACACTCATAAAAGCTATAAAGACCATCAATGTTGTAAAAACAACTACCATCACTGCTAATAATAACATCTTTGCCTTAACGGTCATGTCCTTCATTAGTTTCTCCTTTTTTTTAATATCAAATCCTAACAGCCATCTGGGTCTAATATTTTTCAAACTCCGAGTCATCTGAAGAACCTCTGGGGTTATCAGAAAGATCAATTGAGCTTGGTTTCGCAACCAGTTTGTGAACAGCCGCTCTTGGCTCATGAGTCAGGCGCTGTGTGACAGCCGCTGGTTTCTGAGATTGTGGTTTTCCCATGCCTGATTGAGCGCTTCTTACAGCATGTGTGCTCTCTGAGCCGGTTCTGAAAAACGATATTGTGTTTTGTAGTTGCTCAGCTTGATGTGTCAGCTCCTCAGAGGTTGATGCCATCTCCTCAGAGGCTGAGGCATTTTGCTGAATCACCTGATCAAGTTGTATTATTGCTTTGTTTATCTGTTCGGCGCCTGAGTTTTGTTCATTACTTGCCGCACTGATTTCCTGAACCAGCTCTGCCGTCTTTTGAATATCAGGTACTAATTGTTTAAGCATAGTGCCTGCTTTTTCCGAGACTGTTACCGTATTTGATGACAGGGTACTGATTTCACCGGCTGCTTTTTGGCTTCTTTCCGCAAGTTTTCTTACTTCTGAGGCCACAACCGCAAAACCCTTACCGTGCTCTCCGGCACGGGCGGCTTCAATAGCAGCGTTAAGCGCTAAGAGGTTGGTTTGTCTTGCAATTTCTTCTATAATTGAGATTTTGCTTGCAATTTCTCTCATAGCAGTAACTGCCTCATCCACGGCTTTTCCGCTTTCTTGTGCGTCTTGAGCTGCTTTAGCAGACATCCGCTCTGTTTGGTGGGAGTTATCAGCATTTTGCTTAATATTAGAAGCCATCTCCTGCATTGATGAGGATACCTCCTCAACTGCTGCCGCCTGTTCGGTAGCGCCCTCGGAAAGTTGCTGAGCGCTTGAGTTTAACTCTCCGCTGCCGGTTGTTACTTGTCCTGAGGCCTGCCTTATATCACACACGATGTTTTTTAACTTTTCAAGCAATGTTTTCATTGCTAAACAAAGCTCTCCTGTCTCGTCTTTTGATGTAACTTTAATATCCATTGTTAGATCACCTTGTGTCATCTGATTAGATATATCCACGGCTATTTTTAAAGGAATGGTAATGCTGCGGCTAATCCAAATAGTGACTATAATGCAAATAACTAAAATAATCGCTATAATCAGCAATACGTTTACAAGTGTCGAATCTAATACATTTACGATACCGTATGTTTTTTCCTTGATTTCTGTAACCTGTTCATCCCTGAAGCCTCCGGATTTTTTTTGTAGCTCGTCGGATATTTTATCAAAATCCTCCATTATTTTGTTTCCGGCATCTATTCCCTGATTAACGTAGGCAGCTGCCATCTTCTTACCCAAATCATAGTAGCGGGTAAATAAATCTTTTAATTCCTCCATTTTCTTTTGTGACTTAGTATTACCTTCAGCTCTGTACATCCCAATGACTTTATCTATATCTTCATTAAACTTTGTTGCCGACTCTTGTGCATCCTTATAACCGTCTGCATTATGTGTTGCAGATACATCTGTTAAAAATTGCTGTACCTGAGTTATGTTTAAAACCATATCGTCAGCAATAAGAGCATACGGCAGACTCTCGTCTTTGACTTGTGTGACGTTTTGTTTTATCTTATTGAATCCAATATAAACGCCTCCGGCTATGACTAATATAAGCAGCATAACTATGCCAAAAGCACCGCCTATTCTTTTTGCAATTTTTAAATTTTTAAACATTGTTGCGCTCCTTTGTAATATGGTGTTCATTATTATGTTACAATTTTTTGTAGTATAAACTCAAATTGCGCTAACGGCTGAAAAAAAAAGACGGGAATGAAAAAAAACCTCTTTTTACCATTCTGTGCTGCCTGGGGTTTTTAACCCCCAGGAATCCTATTCTTTGTTTGCGGAATTAACTAAAAGGCATTATGTTAGACTAAAGAGATGGCCTCCAGGTCTTTTGTCAAAAATATTCTGTCAATCTCTAAAATTATAATAAACACTTCATCTCTTTTGCCCATTCCTTTGATAAATTCGGTATCCAGCTTTACACCTATGCTTGGAGCTGGTTCAATACTCTCCGGTTCAAGCTCTATTACCTCTTCTACGGAGTCAACCAGAGCGCCAAGAATGATATTGTCGTTTTCAACCTTGACCTCCACTATTATGACGCACGTGTTGACAGTCTTTTCACCCTTAGTCATTCCAAACTTTATACGCATATCAACAACCGGCACCACGTTGCCCCTGATATTGATGACCCCTATGATGTAGTGCGGCATTTTGGGTACTGTTGTAACTGATGTAAATTCAAGCACCTCACGCACTTTGGAAATATCAATAGCAAACACCTCGCCATCGAGATTAAACGTTAAGTACTGTGTTGTCTCAGTAACCGATGCTACTGCCATGTTTTACCTCCATCTGCGGCTTAATATTTTTCAAACTCTGAGTCATCTGAAGAGGACCCCCTGTGCCCGTCATCGAGATCTATTGACCTTGCTTTAGGTGTTGTTTTATGTACAGCCGCTCTTGGCTCATGAGTCAGGCGCTGCGGAGCAGCCGCTAGTTTCTTAGGTTGTGGTCTGGCTGTGCTGGGTTTAGATCTTCTTGCGGTAGACATACCATCTGAGCTGGTTCTGAAAAATGATATAGCATCTTGCAGTTGCTGTGCCTGAGATGTCAGCTCCTCAGAGGTTGAGGCCATCTCCTCAGAGGCTGAGGCGTTTTGTTGAATTACCTGGTCAAGCTGTGTTATAGCCTTGTTTATCTGCTCAGCGCCTATATTTTGTTCATTACTTGCCGCACTGATTTCCTGAACCAACTCTGCCGTTCTTTGTATGTCCGGCACTAACTGTTTAAGCATAGTGCCTGCTTTTTCAGAGACCGTTACTGTTGTAGATGACAAAGTGCTGATTTCACCGGCTGCTTTTTGGCTGCGTTCAGCAAGTTTTCTAACTTCTGAGGCCACAACGGCAAAACCTTTACCGTGCTCTCCGGCACGTGCTGCCTCAATGGCAGCGTTAAGTGCAAGAAGGTTAGTCTGGCGTGCGATTTCCTCTATAATGGATATTTTACTTGCAATTTCTCTCATTGCCGTTACTGCCTCATCGACGGCCTTTCCGCTCTCCTGCGCATCCTGAGCTGCTTTTGCCGCCATACGCTCCGTCTGCTGGGAATTATCGGCGTTTTGTTTGATGTTGGACGCCATCTCCTCCATTGACGAGGATACCTCCTCAACTGAGGCCGCCTGCTCTGTGGCTCCCTGTGAAATCACCTGAGCCGTGCTGCTTAGTTCCATACTGCCAGAGGAGACGTTATCTGAAGATACATTTACCTCTCCCACTATGCTTGTTAATTTTTCAAGCATGTTTTTCATAGCTAAAAAAATGCCGGTTTCTTTTTTACCTGACTCTAACCTGATTGTAAGGTCTCCGCCAGCAATGCTTTCAGCTATGCTCATAATGTAGTTGGGCTCTCCTCCCAACTGCTTTAGTAATGTCATAGTTATCCACAGAGCTATCACCACTGCAAAGACTATTGCTATGACAGATAAAAATATGATCATTGTGCGGGCAGATTTATAAGCATCCTCGGCCAGCTTAGATTTTTTATCCATACCATCTTCCTGGTGTTTTTTTAACTTTTCAATGGCATCGAAATAGGTGTTCTGCAATGCTCTTACCTTCGTTAAAAGAAACTCTTTTGCTTCGGCCTGCTTGCCATCAGCCGCAAGTTTTAGAAATTCGTCCTGGCTAAGAACATAAGGAGTCCTTGCATCAATTATGGCCTTTAGTCCCGCCTTGCCAGTTTCGCTTTTGACAAGTGGGGTAAGTTTGTCTAAATCAGAGGTGATTTTTTTTCTTGCCTCCTGAACTCTATCCACCTCTTTCTGTATCTCTTCCTTTTTTTCCAGTAACAGCGTATTACGCATAGCACGTGCTATCAGATTTATTTGAGCAAGCCAGTCGTTGCAATACGCTACCTTCGGATATTCCACTTTGACTATCTGAGACATCTCATCGTTAAGTTCAGCAAGCCTGCTTACGCCCATAATAGCTACCACTAAGAGCAAAACTACAACGATACCAAAAGCAAGCGCTAACCGTGTGCCAGTTTTCATGTTCTGAAGCATCTTTATCCTCCATCAAGTCTTGTTTTATTTGATTTTTTCTATTTTACTTAAACGCGCAAACATCCGGGCTGTTAATGCACGTATAACCATCCTGTGTAAACACAATACAAGTGTACACTTGAGAAAAAAAAAAGTCAATAGCCGGTTAGTGGTAATTGTGAAACAGGCCATGCAGGGGGGCACGGCCTGTTCTTTGAGGAGGTGTGAAGTAAAGGAGAAATTTAATCATATCACACCATTTTGCGTTTGTCAAGTTTTTTTACAATCTATGTGATTTTTAATCATAGAAGAAAGAATTACAAACCTTTTTCTATACTACGGCACTTTTTCTGATAGCTTTTATATTTAATTGCAGGGTCCTAGAGCCGTTAAATTCATTTAAGGTTGGAGTGACAACGGCATCCACTCTGCCGGTGCCTAATACCATAGGGAGGTGATCGCCTAAGTCAAACCCGATAGCGTCAAATTGCATGCCTTTGTCGCCAAGTTTTAATTTCAGATGATTTTTCCCCACTATTTTGGGTGAATATGGGGTAAGGCCTCTGATACCAAAAAAAGGCTCCGGATTCCCATAACCATAAGGAGCAAGCATAGAGAGTTCGTTAAGAAGTTTAAAGTTAATATCCTTAATAGAGCAGTCGGCATCTATCATTATCATAGACTGTGAAGCGGAATCAGACGATGTCCGCTTTATGGCTTCATTCAGAGCAATAATAAATTGCGGTATCATATCCAGTTTTAGTTTAAGTCCAGCCGCCTGTTTGTGCCCTCCAAACTGCATTAAGTACTGAGAACATTCAGAGAGGACTTTGTGTATATCAACCTCCGGCACTCCTCGTGCTGAGCCCTTTGCTACTGTATCCTTAACAGTCAGCACAAATGCAGGCACACCAAACTTATCAACAAGCTTAGAGGCTACAATGCCAAGCACTCCCTCATGCCAATCCTCATCATAAATCACAATCGCTCTGTCAAATCCCTCAATCTCTATCTGATTAATGGCAGAGTCAAACACTCCCTCCTCAATCCGTTGACGCCTGAAGTTCAGGGCATCAAGATTTCCAGCTATCCGTTTGGCATCTGTTTCAGAATCGGTTAAAAAAAGCTCAACAACCTCGGAGGCATCAGCCATACGCCCTGCCGCATTTATCCGGGGAATCGCCGTGTAAGACAACAACTCAACGTCTATCGTTCTGTTGGCAGATGCCGCTATTTCAAAAAGTGCCTTAAGCCCGGGCCTTTTACCAGCCGCCATCACCTTTATCCCATCTTTGACTATAAGCCTGTTTTCACCGACAAGCGGCGCCACATCTGCCACTGTCCCAATCGTTGCCAAATCAAGAAGGTCTGCCACATCAACAATGTCAGAGCGGTTAAGAGCCATCGAAAGCATAAGCGCCACACCTGCTCCGGTAAGCTGTGAGTGCGGATTATCACAGGCCATAATTGCAGGGTCTATCACTGAAAAAGCAGCCGGTAGCACAGGCTGCCCTGATAATTCATCAAAAGCAGGCTTATGATGGTCTGTGATTATAACGTCTATACTGTATCTCAACGCGCTGTCAACCGCTTCAAATGAGGATATTCCGCAGTCAACCGTCACAATCAAAGAGCAGCCGCTCTCCCGCGCCAGCTCAACCGCTGCCGTATGAAAACCATAGCCGTGCACAAATCTGCTTGGGATAAAATATCTGACCGCACATCCAAGTCTCCGCAGGGTTTCAATCATAATTGCCGCAGCCGATGTACCATCAGCATCATAATCACCGTGCACAAATATGGTCTCAGAGCGCTTTACTGCAAGGTTTATTCGCTCTACAGCCCTGTCCATACCTGAAAGCATATACGGGTCTGCTAATAAGCTGACTGTGGAATCAAAAAAACTCCTCGCTTTTTCAGGAGTTTTTATATCCCGGTTTATTAAAATCTGCGACAGAATTGTTGAAACATTGAGCGACTTTGCAAGATAATCCACAAACTCGCTGTTTGTGCGAGCAAGTAGCCATTTTTTGTCCAAACGTGCCATATTCGCTTCTATTTTTTCACAAGCTGCTTATCTCCAGCCCAAAGAAGCACAACCGGACTTGCAACAAACACCGAGGAATACGTGCCCACGATTACTCCCATAGCCATTGCTAATGCAAAACTATGCAGCACCTCACCACCGAAAAAGTACAGGGCTAATGATGAGAAAAATACAGTAAGAGACGTTATAAGCGTTCTTGAGAGCACCTCGTTTATGCTTTTATTTATAACCGTTGTAACAGGCTCTTTAATCATAGCGCGAAGGTTTTCCCTTATTCTGTCAAACACCACAACTGTGTCAGTAAGGGAATAACCGGCTATTGTTAAGAGCGCCGTCAGAAGAATCAGGTTAATCTCATATCCCATAACATAAAACACGCCAAGCACTGCCAGTACATCGTGAAAAGTGGCAAAGGTGGCTCCGATGCTGAAGCTGAACTGAAAACGCCAGCCGACATAAATCAGGATTCCCACCACAGAGGCAATAACTGCCCACATAGCATCGGTGCGCAGCCGGCTGCCAACTTTTGGACCAATCTCAGAGACCGAATCCACCGTCAGTTTGTTATCTTTAAGCCCTTTGGTCAGTATCTCTATGACTTTATCCGACACTCCGGCTGATGTTGATGCAGATTTTATGTCAAGAGCTCCGGAGCCTGCTTTTTTAATTACCACCAACACTTTCTTAACTGCGGGGAATTCTTGTAAATCAGCCCCTGTAAGGCCGCCTTCATCAAGAGCTTTTCTCACATCTGATAATTTCACAGGTTTATCGAACTTTACCTGTACTGCCGTCCCTCCGGCAAAATCAATGCCTAGGTTTGCCGTCCCACGCACCACAGCTATGATTGCAAGTATGCCCAGTACGGAGAAAACCCCTGATACGGCAAAAGCAATATAGCGTTTTCCCATGAAATCTACGTTGGTTTTTTTTATAATTTCAATCATATACTTAACTTTTTAACCTCCCTTTCGGCGTTGATGTAATCAAAGACGGCCTTTGTGCCTATGAGCGACGTAAAGAGATTGATTGCTATACCAATGCTGAGAGTTACGGCAAATCCCTTGATAGGACCAGTGCCGAATTGGTATAAAACCGCAGCCGTTATCAAAGTGGTAACGTGAGAGTCAACAATGGTTAAGAATGCTTTATCGTAACCGGAGTCAACCGAGGCACGCGGCGTTTTACCCGCCTTTAACTCATCCCGCATTCGTTCAAACATCAGCACATTGGTATCCACAGCCATTCCGATAGCCAAAACAATACCGGCAATACCGGGCATAGTCAGTGTGGCATTAAGGGCAGCCATAGCACCCATGAGAAACACCATGTTTAAAACAAGTGCCAGATCTGCTATCAGCCCTGAGATTCTATAATAAAAGGCCATAAACCCAGCCACTGCAATAAAGGCGGCGATAGCGGTAAGTTTACCGGCTGCAATAGAGTCCGTACCCAGTGAGGGGCCTACGGTTATGTTTTGAAGCATGTTAACGGGAGCTGGAAGAGCGCCAGCACGAAGCACTATCGCCAAATCCTTGGCCTCATCCATCGAATAAGAACCTGAAATCTGAGCGCTGCCTCCTGATATTTTTTCCTGTATCACAGGGGCCGAATACACGTTACCGTCCAGTATTATGGCAAGGCGTTTCTTTACATATTTTCCAGTGATTTCCTCAAATATTTTAGCCCCTTCGGCGTTGAAAGTTAAAGACACATACGGGCTGTTGTATCTTGTATCAATCTGAACCCTCGCCTCAGATATGTAATTACCGGCCATTGGAGAGTCTTTCTTAAGCAGCAACGGTTTTTTAGTGATCTCTCCGGTCTCCTTGTTAGTGATTCGCTCAAACAGTATCTCATCACCCTCGGGAATCTTAGCCTTCATCTTACCCATGAGCTCATCCTCTTCAAATGGCTTAATTGTAGCAGGCAGTTCTGAGGCTGTGGGGGATTCGTCGTCAACGACTTTAAACTCTAATTGTGCGGTTTTACCGATTAGTTCAATGGCTCTTTTTGGCTCTTTGACTCCCGGCAACTGCACCACTATTTCGCTTTCACCCTGTCTTTGAATAACCGGCTCAGCCACACCAAACTGGTCAATCCGGTTTCTGATTGTTTCAAGAGCCTGTTCGCAGGCATTGTCTATAATGTATTTGGTTTCCTTTTCCGAAAGGGAATAGACCACAGAGGAACCGGAGTCCCGTGCAGACAGGGTTGGATAGGCATTTTCGATGGCTTTTCTGATTTCAGGTGTGGCAGTAGCCACGGTTATGTTTTTGCCGTCAAATTTTACATCTGCTTTAAGGTTTTTATTGTCTGAGAGCCTTTGAATTCCCTGAGAGATTCTGCTGGTAGTTTGTGCGACAGCCTTTTGTCCTTCAACTTCAAACACGAGGTAAAGGCCTCCCTGCAGATCAAGTCCTAAAATTATGCCTTTATCGGGGGACAGTTTCTTAATTACCGGCGGCAGATCCTTATAAAAAGGCATATTGGGCAGGAGTGCTGAGAGTGTAAGTAGAAGAGCCAGCCCTATCAGTAAAAACCGCCACTTTACAGATTTTTTCAATTTTTCCTCCTCAATATATACTCTTTAATCACCATCATGAGAACCACGTATGGTTGTTATAAATGATTTACCAAATTTCACCTTTACGTTTTCAGAGATTTTAAGTGTAACCGTGCTTTCATCAACAGACTCCACAACGGCGTAAATCCCGCCTGTTGTAATCACCTTATCACCTTTTTTGACGGCCGCAAGCATTTCCCTGTGTGCCTTTGCCTTGGTCTGCTGAGGCCTTATCATTAGAAAGTAAAATATTATAAAAATCACCATAAGCGGCAGGAAACTCATAAATATGTCAGGAGCTCCAGCCTGTCCACCCTGAGGCGGTTGCCCCATTGCCCACGCTATTGATAACATAACTTATCCACCTCCAAAATTTTTAGCTCATATTCTAACTCTTGTCAGTCATATAAAGCAAGAACGTAAAAATAAAAAATACGTTAGCGCTATTTTTTACGATAGCTTCTGCGGCTTTAAATCGTATGCCTTTATTCTTTTAACAACATCTTTTCCTATCTCCCGTATTTCTACCGCTGTTGTCACATCCTCACCGAGATACATTCTGAGGCCGCAAATCAGCGGTTCATACAAATTGGCATGGGGCGACTCCGTAATCATTTCAAGTGCCTCCTTTGCACATCCCACAGCAGCAAGCCCTGTTGCTAACTCTATTGT
This sequence comes from Nitrospirota bacterium, assembly GCA_015233895.1. Taxonomy (NCBI): domain Bacteria; kingdom Pseudomonadati; phylum Nitrospirota; species Nitrospirota bacterium. Next base: position 277,241 of record JADFXG010000002.1, read on the forward strand.
GTCATCAATTTTTTTCTCGACACGGTCATTATTTTCAATCCATTTTTTGGCTGGCACCAAAGCCTCTTTCCCTCTGTTTAATTTGCAAAGAATACATGCCAGTGTATGCTGTGATCCCGTATCGTTAGAATCAATTGTGACAGCTTCGTTTATGTATGCTAATGCCTTAACAATTAAGATACTGTTGTTTGACTTATAGAAATCCCAGGCAATTCCATTTAGTAGTTCTGCATTATCGGGCAACTCTTTAGTTGAATCTTCAGCAAATTTAACTGCATCGTCTGCTCTATTGGTTTTTAATAGTAAATTGAGCAGCACATTCTTAAATAAAATCTCTTCAGGCTTTATTTCAATAGCTTTCAGATAAGCTTTTTCAGCCACCTCATATTGTTTAAAAGCTTCCATAATTGAACCATATAAAAGCCATAAATATAGTAAATTAGGACCTTTTGTAAGTAATTCCTCAAATCCATTTCTAATGTTTTTTATATCATCATCGGTATAATTACCTTCTTTCAACTTTTTATCAGCTTCATCTATCAAACTCAGCGCGGTATCAAATGGGTGTTCAAATGAAGATGTAGTTTCAACCAATTGCTTTAAAGAAGCCGTCATGTTAGGATGTTTAAAGAAATATTTGGGTGTATTTTCAATCATCTTTTTTCTCATACCCTCTGGTAATACTTTTAAAATAGCCTCGTAGGCACTAAAATGGTCGTCACAATATTCTAAATCTTTTTGACAGGCCTCTGATGCAATATTACGGACTATTTTTAGAAGGTCCTCAGGATAATAAAAGCTGACCATAAAATCTACTACTGCTTTAATACGGCTTGAGGAATCCCCATGTTTACGCATTAGAAAATATATGTTATACATACGTTCCGCCACATAATATAGCTTAGTTTTTTCCCTTATTTTTGTAATCACAGCGCCGCGCTCGGCAAGTCTGTTAAGCAGGGCGCTTGTCTTATTTACGTCAAGCCGAGCCGCATCCGCTATTTTTCTTGCCGGTGATTCGTTCCAAAGGTCAAGCATCGCCAGATATACCTTCCGCTCAACAGGCGCAAGCGCATCCAGATGGCTCTTAAAATATTCAGTGTGGTCATCAACAAGACGGATGAGATCCGTCATAAGCTGCCGAAAAGACATTTTACCGGCAAATGAGGATATTATCGTAAGAAGCCGCGGGCTCCCTCCAGTAAGTATCTGAATCGGCCTTATCCGGTCATCTTTGGGTTCTTCTCCTGTGATGTTTAGCCATATTTCGCGGCACTCATCGTCACTGAGAGGGCGTAGCTCATGGATTTTAAAAAGCTCAAACATCGCTTTGTCATGATTTTCAATTTCATCAAAACGCCGGGTTGCTGAGGCTATCATCATAATGCGTGGCTCATTTAATAAGGTGTGCCGGAGCGCCCAACCGTCACTGTCGTTGCACTGTTCCCCAAGCAGCATGTTAAGATTTTCAACAACCAGCATTATGCGCTTACCCTCAGTATCGGCAAGATCCAAAATCTGAGCCAATGTCCGCATTTGCAGCCGTTTGTCATCCTTTTCTTTTTTTAACTCATCATACGTGCGCTGCCAATTATCGTCTTTTAGCTGAATAGCCAACCGGTGCACCGCCTCAAGCCAAAACTCGCCAATTGATGTTACCTCATAGCTTTCCTCAGAAAACACCAACGGATACCAGAGCTTTGAAAGCTCCGGGTCTTTTCGTATCTCAGCCGCAACTCTTAGCAAAAGGGTCGTCTTGCCGCTTCCCCTTTGCCCCACAACAAGAACATGCTGGTTGGAATCAGCCGTGTTTTCTCTGACTATGTTAAGCAATATTTTGAAATCAACATTCCGTGCTACAAAACTCTGAATAAGTTCCTCATCGGTAAGAAACGCTGGGTTATATTTCATATATTGTCTTGACATCTTAACCCTCTCTTTTTAGAATTGGCTGATAGAACGGATATTTTTTCTTGTACCATTCACGCATTATCTTAGAGATAAAAACATACCCGTCATTTGACAATCTAAAATATCCATCATGCAGGAATACTGCTATTATTTGTTGCAGAACGTCTTGAATACTCATTCCTTCAAAGCGGCTTGTATCGTGTTCGTGCTTTTTCTGAAATGCAGCAAGCAGCTCATTATTCAGAGTTCCGCTTATTGCCGTCTCTGCCAGCATCTCTATCGCTAACGAAAGCATATCGGGCCCAAGTACCATTTTTAACCTCTCCTCATAATGAATTAATTCTGAGTACCCCCTGGTTCCAAGCATATCCTCTTTATATACGGTATCTATATCTTGAATTTCCACATCCACGTTCTCTGTTCTCTCACAACGTTCATGGATATAAGCAAAAAACATCTGCACGTGGTGTGGAATACAACAGCCGAGGCGTTCTACAATCGCTCTTTCAGCAGAGTCTTTATAAATAACGCCATATTGGCTGGCTAGTGCACTGAGGCAGCCAATAGCCGCATTGTCATCCCATGGTTTTAGTTCAAAGCGATAAAAATTATTCAAGGTTGCACTAAGCTTAGCTTGATTCAGAATTGGCTCAAGTCCGATGCTTCCTGAAATCACGATTCTAATTGTTCCTTGATACTCAATGCTTTTTTTTCTAAGCCACGACATAAATTCATTTACATTATTCCTTCTTTCAGGAGTTACCACAAAATCCCCGCCTTTGAGCATATTACTAATCATAATAGGCACCTCATCCATCAGTAAAACTACAGGTTTATCAGCAGACTTAAGAATTTTAAACAGACGGTCTCCTTTTTGAGACCAATTACCTTGAGTTAAACCATCACGCAGCGACACTTCTTGTCCAAGCAGTTTAACACTGTTTATAACACCTGTAATTTTGCTTACGACATTTAAAAATATCTCTTCAACCTTATCCCATATATTTTTATGAGGTCTAGTAGCCATACTCATTTCAAAAATGGCATCGGCAGCATCTTTTGCACCTTGCAAATCAATAAAAAGAAGTGAATATTTATCTTTTAGACGAAGTGCCATCTCTTTCATAAGACTTGTTTTGCCAATACGTCTCTGGGCGACAATCAGCATATGTGCGCCCTCTTGCAGTTTCGTTTCAAACAACTCTGCTTCCTTCTCACGATCCCAGAAGCGATCACCGGTAACAAAATTACCACTTGCCTGTATTAGCTTCCTCTCCAAGCTCAAACCTCCCAAACGTTAATATAGCAACAATTCCGATGCCAGCGTCTTTGTTGCCATCATACACGTTGCCAATTATTTTATTGCCAACATATCTGTTTTAAGAGTATCATTTATAAAAAAACTTGTCAAGAGGTTTTTTTTAATTTTTTAATTTGAACATCTGTTTATACCGAGTTGCACTCAGAAAAAAATTTAACCACTGATGGACACAGATACACACAGATAAATTAAATAATCATAATCTGTGTTCATTCGTGTTTATCTGTGGTTTATTCGTTTTTGTTAATCTACTTTTTTGACGGCTAATTGGTATTAGTGGGCGGAGCTCGTCTCTCCTCAAGGGGAATCCCCTATAATACTTTTTAAGCGGCAGAACGCCGATTAAAAAAATCTTTCATCTGGGCAGCCACAGGGGGCAGCCCCTACACATAATGATAATCGCTGATAGTAAACCGAGGAGTCAAGGGGAAATCATTTCCCCTTGCAGGTAGGGGTTTAAGGGGAAGGACGGCGTCCTTCCCCTTACTACTTTCTCTCCCTTATCTAATTAGCCCAGACGTTTTCTTTTTTATAGGTTTTCCATCTGTTATGAATCCAGAGGTACTGTTCCGGGTACTCTCTTATGATAATTTCCATTGCTTTTGTAACTTCTCCGGTAATCCGGTGTATTTCGGCTTTTTCGCTGTTAAAGCCGCTTAGAGGAAAGATGGGGTCGCTTACAAATCCAGTAAATTCTCCATTTCCTTGCCGCACACAAGCGCACACTACTATGGGTTTTTTATACATCACCGAGAGTATCGCAGGAACTGGCGTTGCCGTTGCCTTTCTGCCAAAATAATCCACACTGATTCCCTTTGATGTGCTTTGGTCAGGGAGCATTCCAATTGATTTACCGCGCCTCAGTGTCTCCTGAAGCTTAAACATTGCGTTGGTTTTAGCTATAAATATCTGACCGGTTTCTGTGCGCCGGGAGTAGAATAATTTTTCAAGATACGGATTATCAAGAGGCCGTGCCACAACTACCAGATTAATACCCACAATGGCGCTTACGTGAGGCAAAAGTTCCCAGTTACCGATGTGAGGAGTTAAAAATATGCAACCACCATTTGAGTCATGCAGGGTTTTTGCTTTTTTAAATAGTTCCTCTATGTGGGCTGTTCTTCTGTGAGCTTTTCTAAAAGCTTCAGTGGTTTTAAAAGTGCTCTGGTTTTTTATCATTTCAAGAAAAGACATGATAAAAGAGCGGCAGCTTTCCCGTGCAATCCTTGCCACCTCTTGTTGTGTTTTTTCCGGAAAAGCACAAGATATATTATTAAGGGCAATGGTTTTTCTTTTTGGCACAAGTGAAAAGAGCATATCGCCTAAAATTCTTCCTAAAACCCTGATTCCCCAGTTTGGTAAAAGTCCGGCCAACGTAAAAAGCACAACGACAGCGTAGTATTCTAAAAGCCACTTGAGTTTAGATTTTTTTTTTGCCATTTTTAGTAAAAAACATCTACATTTTTTTTAGTCTTTCCGATATATAAGCAATAAGAGTATTTATGCCCTCGTGTGTAACGGCTGAAACCGGGAAAAAAGGAATTTCGTTACTTCGGCAAAAGTCTGCTAAGAGTTCAGTTTGTTTGCCATCGCCTTCAACATCAATCTTAGAAGCCGCTACGAGCTGTGGTTTTTGTGAAAGCTCAACGCTATAGAGGGAAAGTTCACGGTTAAGTTTTTCATAAGCCACTATCGGATCTTCTGCAACCTCCTGAGAGACGTCAATCATGTGAATCAGCAGTTTTGACCTTTGAGCGTGTCTCAGAAACTGTAACCCTAAACCAGCACCGTTATGAGCGCCCTCGATGATTCCCGGAATATCTGCCACAATGAAACTTGAGTAATCGTTGAGTTTTACGACTCCCAGATTTGGCACCAATGTTGTGAAAGGGTATGGGGCTATTTTTGCATGTGAGGCGGTTATTGAGGAAATCAACGTGGATTTACCGGCATTAGGCATACCAATGATACCAACGTCAGCGATGAGTTTTAGTTCCAGAGTTATGTTGGCCTCCTCTCCGCCCTCACCTGGCTGTGCAAATTTAGGAGCTTGAAACGTAGAGGATTTAAAATGAGCATTTCCTTTACCGCCTCTGCCGCCTTTTAAGATTACAGCCTGCATACCGTCCTCGGTTAAATCGGCCAGGGTCTCACCCGTATCAAAATTTTTAATTACCGTGCCGACAGGGACATCTATGATCACATCAGGGCTGTCGTAGCCATGTTTATCTTTTCCCATGCCATGGCCGCCGCGTTTAACGGCGTAATGTTTTTTGTATTTGTGGTCTAGGAGGGTGTTTAGATGAGTTACGGCTCTAAAAACAATATCGCCGCCTTTACCGCCGTCTCCACCGTCAGGGCCGCCACGGGGTTTAAACTTCTCTCTGCAAAAACTCACACATCCGGCTCCGCCAGCCCCAGCCTTACAGTAAATAGTTACAAGATCAACAAATTTCACGATTTACCATAGATACGAAACTGCCCGGCTTGATGTGTTATGGCTGTTAGGTAAAAAAAACCATCACAAAAGATCGGTATTTTAAGCCTGAGCTTGAAGTACCGGATAAACGCTCACTTTGGTTCTGGTTTTATCTTTTCGTTCAAACTTAACGACGCCTGTGATTTTAGCAAAAAGGGTGTCATCAGAGCCGATTCCGACATTAGAGCCGGGATGAAGTTTTGTCCCCCGCTGTCTGACAAGAATACTGCCGGCTGTGACGGCCTGTCCGCCATAGCGCTTGACTCCAAGCCGCTTTGCCTTACTATCTCTCCCGTTTCGTGTGCTTCCCACACCTTTCTTATGTGCCATTGTGATTAGCCTCCGATTATCTCATTAATTTTTATCTTTGTGAAATGCTGTCTGTGGACGTGAAGTTTCCGGGTGGCTTTTCGTGGCTGCATTTTAAATACGGCAACTTTTTTGGTTTTACCCTTTCCCAGTATCTCAGCCTTTACGGAAACACCTTCAAGATACGGTTTACCGACCAATAATTTTGTACCGTCAAAAAACGCCAGCACTTTATCTATTGTCACAGAGTCACCAACAGCGTTTTCCAGTCTGTCCACTCTCAAAGTCTCATCGGGCGACACTCTCACCTGCTTGCCCCCTGTTAACACTATCGCATACATCAGCTTATTCCTCCAAAATCTTAGTTATTCTCTACACATAAATTGTAGTTTATATAATTTAGATTAGGTTTGTCAAATGCAAAAAAAATATACAGTTTAATTATAAAAATCCCTTTTCTGTCCCGATATTTCAACATCGAAGGCATGACCCCATGCACCCCATCTTTCTATTTACATGTTAAGTCCTACCCGTTCCTTATAAATATGGCGATGTCGCCATTAGTCATCACTGGTGATCATCAATTGTTTCTTCAAAAAATTTCATATCCAAACGACTAATGGCATCTGAGCTAAATTTATCTCTATCTACTTGCTCAATGTATATTTTCTCCATGGAAACATTCTCCCTGGATGTCTTGACATTTTTCCCATCGTTGCGTTTGACTATCCTCACACCGGTAAGGTAATTCGAACTTTCGGATACAGACTTTACAGTTATATGATCCCTATAAACAAAGTCAAAACCAATAAGAAAAAACCTCCCAGTATCCGGCTCATACCGAAAACGATAGGTATAAGAAGTGAGTTCTCTAGATCCATTTTCTTGTTCAACTACAAGAACACCTTTGGTTATTCTTACATTTGCGGGAGCAAAGCCTCCATAGAATAATCCTCCACACATAGGGCATTGCAATAATTTATAGTTGACAGCGGCACGGCGCAACTTACCGTTTTTATTTCCGAGCACAATAACGAGTGCTCTCTGTCGTTCATCGTCTTCTTTGTCAGATTGTTTCTCTATTAGTTTTAAAGCATAATCTTTTATAGAATCACCGTTTAAATCACCCGCTACTTTCTCTTCGATTTTCCATCCAGGTGAAACAAAGTTGTTAACGCTACCGGCCTCAACCGGTAATTGTGATTGGCCTTTGCTAACCCCTTCCTGTTGGGCAAAGGACGGGGATGGCAGAAATAATAACAGGGTACAAAACAAAAGAGTCAACATCTGAAACATAAAAAAGCCTCCCTCTTAAAAATAACCTTATACAGAGTTGCGTTCAAAGATATAAATAAAATACTGGATTCCTGCCTTCGCAGGAATGACAGGATAAGAACCACCCCTTTGTCATCCCGCACCGCCCTTTGTCATCCCGCACTTGTTGCGGGATCCAGTCCTTTTTCTCCACCATTACATTATATTACCTTTTTGGCAGCAACTTGGTATTACTTAGCTTATTATAACACGTTTAGGTATTATTAAAGATGAGATTAAAGTAGGATTGCTGCATTAGCATTACAAATCAATATTTATAAATTGGAGGGGGGCAGGGGACGTCATGGGGGTTGTCCCCCGCCCTTTGGGAAGACCTTAAAGTTTTATAATTTATCTTCTTTCTGTTTCCTTATAAATGTTGGAATATCCATGTCATCATCGTAGTTCATTAAGTCTGTTGTTGGAATTTTATCTTCTTTTGAAAAATCAAACAAATTCTTAGACAGAATCCTGTCTGCGCTCCTTGTATAAACCCGCTCTTTTTCCACAGGGGTTTTCCACCTGTGCATCTCAGGCATTGCTGTAATCTTGTTTTCTTTCTTTTCCTCAAAACCTGTAGCTATTACAGTTACTTTTACCTCACCGTTGAGGTTAGGGTCAATTACTGCTCCAAATATAATGTCAGCCTCATCGTGTGCCGAATCGAACACCAGCTCCGATGCCCCCTGTACGGCATCCAGAGATAAATCCGTTCCTCCGGTTATGTTGATTAGAATTCCGCGTGCTCCATCTATTGAGGTCTCCTCAAGCAGCGGATTTGAAATAGCCTTTTTTGCGGCCTCTATGTGTCCCTGTTCACCTTTTCCCTTTCCTATCCCCATGACTGCCTTACCAGAGTACTGCATTATCGTCTTAACATCGGCAAAGTCTAAATTAATTAGTCCCGGCACAAGGATTAAATCGGTAATTCCCTGAACAGCATCTCTTAATACATCGTTAGCGATTTCAAATGATTTGATAAGTGAGGTACCCTTTTCAACAACCAGTTGAATCTTATCGTTTGGTATCACTATGGTGGTATCAACAAACTGGTTTAGTTCTTTAATACCGGTTGCAGCATTACCAAGGCGTTTACGTCCTTCATAAAAAAACGGTTTAGTCACAACCGCTACCGTAAGAGCTCCCAGCGATCTTGCAATTTCTGCTATCACAGGGGCCGCTCCGGTTCCCGTGCCGCCTCCCATCCCACCTGTTACAAACACCATATCGGCGCCCTCAAGAATCTCCCGTATCCTTTCGCTGTCTTCAAGAGCGGCCTCTCTGCCCACCTGAGGGTTTGACCCCGCTCCCAAACCCCTCGTTATCTTTGTACCTATCTGAAGTCTGTTTTCAGCTATTGATGAGTTCAGCACCTGTGCATCCGTGTTGATTGCTATAAACTCAACGTTACGCAAAGACGAGGCTATCATGTTGTTTATGGCATTGCCGCCTGCCCCTCCCACGCCTACCACTTTGATATTGGCTTTACCGTCGGTACTCTCCACCAATTCAAACATACTGTATCCCTCCTTTTATATTTATTCTCAATTTAGTCTGAAAAACTTTCCCATTAATCCTCGGAACCAACGTTTCATGCCTCTTGCATCCCCTGTCAGGTTATCGGCAGAAGACATCTCATAAGTGTTCTTATGTGCATAGTAAAGAAGTCCCATAAGTGTTGAAAAAACAGGATTTTGTACCTTGTCTATTACATCTTTACCCTCAGGGACTCCTATCCTTACAGGTATGTTAAGCAGAGACTGCACGTGAGCTTCAAATCCCTTCATCTGCGACACCCCTCCGGTTATAACCACTCTGAGGTGTCCTGTTTCAACTCCGGCAAGCTTTCTCATCTCATCTGAAATTATGCCAATTAACTCCTCACTCCTGTCTATGATTATTTTGGTTATAAAAGATTTGGCAACCTTTTTCTCACCGCGGCCAGATACTCCTATAAGTATGGACTCATCCTCATAGTCCTCCGGAAATGCCGGCATCCCATACGCTTTCTTTATTTTTTCCGCCTCAGCCGAGGACACTCCAAGCCCTACGGCCAGATCGTTTGTAAACTGATTGCCGGCTATGTCTAAAACAGTTGCACCATAAAACCGGTTATTTTTAAAAAAAGCCACATCACTGGTTCCCCCCCCTATATCTATCAGAAAAACTCCCAGCTCCAGCTCATCCTCTCTTAGCACTGCCATCGAGGACACTATCGGTGTGTAAACCAGCTCTGCCACACTGAGCCCCGCCATCTCGCAACACTTTAAAAGGTTGTGAATTGAGTTTGTCGCTGCTGTCACTATTTCCACATTTGCCTCAAAACACGTCCCCTTCATCCCGTGTGGATTATAAATTTCCGTTTCACCATCCACATTGTAACCCAAAGGGATTACGTGAAGAATCTCTTTGTCAAGCGGAACGTAAATTGTCTGCGCATTTTCTAAACAATCGTTTATATCGCGCACTGTGACAACTCCGTTTGATAAAACAACAGCGCCTGTGCTCCTCATTGTTTTTATGTAACTGTCCGATATGCCAACATATACATCTTTTATCTCAACACCAGAAATCTCAGTCGCCCGGCGCACTGATTCCTTTATTGCAGCAAGTGTGCTGTCTATGTCAACGATTACCCCTTTGCGCACTCCCTGCGATGCAACCGTACTTACTGCTATTATTTCCAGCGAGTCACGTCTTGCCTCTGCCACCATTGTGCTGATTTTGGTTGTTCCAATATCAAGACACGCTAAAAAAATTGTCCCTGCCACTACTTCTCTCCCTTTAATGGCTTCACAATCAATCTGTGTGAAAATCTCAGGTCTATGTATTCCACAGGAATATTTCTCTTTACTATTTCATCTTTTAACGATAAGTAGCTTGTCAGCTTCTTGTCAAAATCACCAAATCCAACATACACCGGAACCCCATTAATACGGATTGATATATCCTCCGGCCTGGTTCCGTCAATCTCCTCTACCAGTCCCTTCATTTTGGGATTTTTACTTATTGCAGACGATAGCTTTATTGCCTCAAGATATGCCTTTTTATTTGAACCTGTTATCTTTATAACAGGCAACTCATCAGGTTTTCTGCCAAGCTTCTGAAGTTTAATTCCATCTTCATCCACAAGGTAAATTACATCACTGTCAAGGGCTGCCGCTACTGGAACTTTTTCAATCACCCGTATTGCAAGTGAATGTGGAAGCTCTTTCCTCATATAGACTTTTTTCACCCACGGGGAGGCAAAAAGACGTTTTGACAGGTTATCCATATCTGCAGTCACTATGCTCTGTCCGCTAACATTTAAAAGTCTGTTTATCTCTGAGTCTTCTACATGGTTATTCCCTTCTATATAAAGATTTTTAATCATTAAAGACTCTGCTTTTGTCAGCCTGAAAAACCCTATCCCTGATAGTACTGATACCGCACAGACCACAATAAGCACAAGGATAAGTTTTGCCGGTACCTTCGCTCTTTCCTGTTTTACAGTCTGCTTTTTTAACCTTACCCTTGTTTGCATCGAGTTAGTTCATCCTTTAAGTTATCAGTTCCCTGCGTACATGTGGCTATGTTTATTAAGCGCTTCCAGGAGCATCTGTTCTATCAACTCTAAAAAAGAGTACCCGGCAGTTTTTGCTATCTTTGGCACAAGAGACGTTTCAGTCATTCCGGGAAGAGTGTTAACCTCCAGCACAAACACTGTATCAGTTTGCAGCTCATAGATAGTATCAATGCGGGCAACCCCACTGCATCCCAAAGCCTCATACGCTTTAAGTGAAGCTTCTGATAACTTCTCATACTGCACTTGTGTCAGCTCTGGCGGCAAAATGTAACGAGTGTCACCGCTTACGTACTTGGCCTCGTAGTCATATATTTCTCCTTTTGGCCTAACCTCAACCGCACCCAGCACCCTGCTGTTTAGCACAGCCATATGAATCTCTTTACCAGTAATAAATTTCTCGATAATTGACACCGCGCCATAACTAAAACAACGGTTTGATGCTTGCTTAAGTTCATCTATGCTTTTAACAAGGCTCACTCCAACACTTGAGCCCTCGGCACTTGGCTTAATAACCAGGGGGAGAGCTATAGGCATCGTGTTTATGAGCTCATCAAGCTCTTCTTGTCTGAAAATAACACATGGCGGGACTCTAAGCCCTGCAGCAATAAAAATTCTCTTAGACATCACCTTATCCATAGCTATTGCTGAGGCAAGCACACCGGAGCCAGTGTACGGATTGCCCATAACGTCAAGAAGGCCCTGAATGCCGCCGTTTTCTCCCCATCCGCCATGAAGCGCTATGAAAACCACATCAGGACTCAGGTCCCTCAGTTTCACTGCAACATCACGCATGGCGTCAACCTCATGAAAATTGTACCCAGCAGCCCTCAGTGCTTCACTCACTGCTTTTGCACTTTTTATGGAAATCTCACGCTCCGATGACTCGCCGCCCATAAGCACAGCTATTGTCTTATTTTTCAACTCTTCTTTCATTAACCCTGGCTTACAAACTCCTCTCCTATTTTCCACACATCACCGGCACCAAATGTTACCAGTGTGTCACCCTCAGTTGTCTCCTTACTGAGAGTGTCCGAAAGACCCTCACCCTTTCCCACATAGACTACATCAACCCCCCTTGCCCGCAGCTTTTCAGCCAACACCTGAGAGGTTGCACCCTCAATCGGTCTTTCACCGGCAGAATAGATATCCAGAAGATAAAGCCTGGAGGCCTCCGAAAAGCAGCCCGCAAACTCATCCATCAAATCCGCTGTCCTTGAATATCTGTGGGGTTGAAACACAACAATAAGCCTCTTCTCCACGTGGTGCTTTATTCCGTTTATTGTTGCTTTAATTTCTGTAGGATGATGCCCGTAATCGTCAAAAACCCTTACGCCTGCCTTGTGTCCTTTAAACTCCATTCGGCGCTTTATGCCGGAAAAAGTGCTTAGAGCAACACTACTAACCTCGTGAGGAATGTTTAGGAATGATGAGGCAGCAAGTGCCGCCAGTGTGTTTAGCACGTTATGTTTACCGGAGAGATTAATTGTAAATGTTCCCTTTGATACACCATCAGCTATGAGTTCAAATTCGGTTTTTTGAAAGCCATATTTTATGTTTATAGCGGAAAAGTCCGCTTTCTCTGTTAACCCATAAGTGACATACTTTCTGTTAACATTGGGCAGAATGTCTGCAATGTTGGGATCATCATAGCAGACCACACCTAATCCGTAAAAAGGCACTTTATTAAGAAAATTTATATACGCCGTCTTTAGATTATCCATATTGGAGTAGAAATCCATGTGCTCTCTGTCAATGTTAGTACATATTGCCACTGTGGGATTTAGTTTAAGAAACGAGCCATCACTTTCATCCGCTTCAGCAACAAAAAACTCCCCCTTTCCAACACGTGAATTACTGTTTGTGTCATTGAGTTTTCCGCCAAGCACAACAGTGGGGTCAGAGCCTGATTTAATCAAAATACCGGCAAGCAGCGAGGTCGTTGTTGTCTTACCGTGAGAGCCGGCAACAAGAATACCGTATTTAAGCCGCCCAATTTCAGCCAACATCTCTGCCCGCGGGATTACTGGAATTGAGCGTTTCTTTGCCTCCTCTACCTCAGGGTTGGCTCCATTGACTGCCGATGTTACAACCACAACGTGGGCACTGTCCACATTTTCGGCCTTATGCCCAATGTACACCTTTATGCCCTCACTGATAAGCACATCGGTTGTCGCTGAGGATTTTATATCAGAACCTGTAACGTCATAGTTAAGGTGCTTAAGCACACGCGCTATACCGCTCATTCCAATTCCGCCTATTCCCACAAAGTGGATTACTCTGTATCGGTTAAGCATCTCGCCTCATACTCCTGATTTATAAGTAATGTTTTATCTTTTATTAAAAGCAGTGATACGCAGACGACTTTCCTTGCTGCCTCCGGTCTGCCAAAAGACATGCTTTCACGCTTCAGACGGTTTCTCATGTTTTCATCCATGTAGAGTTTCTTTATATGCTCAGCTAAAACCCTGCCGTTTAACTCCTCGTCCTTAATCATAATGGCTGCACCGCTTACGGAAAGGCGTGAGGCGTTTACCTCCTGGTGAGATGCTGTTGCGTATGGAAACGGCACAAGGATTGCAGGCATTCCCAAAGCGGTAATCTCGGCAAGCGTTGTAGCCCCGGCTCTGCACACTATCATATCGCAAGCGGCATAGGCCTCAGGCATGTTGTAAATGAATGGAGCCACAGTGCCCATCATTCCCCAGTTCTGATACACGGAGCGTACCTGCTCATAGTCCTTGTCCCCTGTCTGATGTAAAAACTGTATCCTGTCTTTATAGGGCAGAAGATGCTCAAGGGCATCCATGGCAGCCTTGTTTAAACTTCTGGCGCCAAGTGAGCCGCCAAATATAAACACTGTGAACATGTTGTCTTTAAGAGAGAATTTAAGCGCTCCCTCTTGTTTTCCCACCTTAAGGATTTTCTCACGTACCGGGTTTCCTGTAAGAACGGTTTTACTTTTTGGGAAAAACGACAAAGAGCTTTCATAAGTTATGCAGATTTTTTGTGCTAGCTTTGACAACATACGGTTGGCAACGCCGGGAATCGAGTTCTGTTCATGTATGACAACAGGAATGGACAGAAAAAAAGCTGCCACAACCGGAATAAACGAGGCATAGCCTCCGGTTCCTATCATAAGTTCCGGATTGAGTTTTTTTAAAAAAGAGTACGCCTCAAAAAACGATACGATTGTCCAATACAGAGCTCTTATTTTTTTATATATTGAGACGCCGACAAACCCCTCGGTTCTTAAGAGCTTTACATAATACTTCTCTGCAGGCAGCACCCTTGCCTCTATCCCCTTATGTGTGCCCATAAAAACTATTTCAACATCATCGAGCCGCTTTTTTATTTCCTCAGCGATTGCAATGCCTGGGTACAAATGCCCTCCCGTGCCTCCGCCGGCTATGACGACTTTATGTTTTCCACTTGACATCAGATAACATCCTCCCTTTTTGTCTCATAATTTTTTCTCTCATGCCGGAGTAGCTTTCTACTTGAGGATTAGCCACAGGCATATACTCCTCGCTGTCACCCTTAGCAATGTTAAGCAAAATTCCAACCTCTATAAGGTTCATTATCATAGAGGTCCCGCCGTAACTTATAAATGGCAGCGGAAGCCCCTTGGTAGGCAAAAGCCCGGTCACTACCGACAGATTCAGCACAGCCTGAACCCCTATAAGTATTGTAATCCCGGTTGACAAGTAGTACAGATACGGTTCCCTTTGCCGAACGGCTATAAGTACCCCACGGATAAACAGAACAATAAACAGAGTGACTACAATAGTCGCCCCTATAAAACCAATCTCCTCGCCCACTATGGAAAATATGAAGTCTGTCTTTGCCTCAGGTAAAAAGAACAATTTCTGCGTGCTTTTTCCAATACCCAGCCCTCTAAGCCCACCGTTACCAAAAGCCACAAAGGACTGAATGAGCTGGAACCCGGTGTTTTTTTCATCAGCCCACGGGTCTAAAAACACCATAATACGCTGCAAGCGATACGGTTTCATAATCAGTTTTATGACCACCGGAATAAGTAATACCCCCAGCGATAGTATGAATTTAAGTCTGACCCGAGCAGCAAAAAGAAGTGAAAACGTTATAATGCCAAGGATAACACTTGAACCAAAGTCCGGCTGAAGGAGCAACAGTCCCTGAAGCAACCCCATGACGCCAATAGGTATTAAAAATAACTTAAAACTATCGGGATCAAAACTCTTACCGGAAAGATATCTGGCAAGAAAAACAATCAGTGCAGGCTTTGCCAGCTCAGAGGGTTGAAATGTAAAATGTGCTATCCGTATCCACCTTCTAGCGCCGTTTACGGTAAGCCCAATAAACGGCATTTTAACTGCGACAAGTAAAAGAGCAGCAAGCCCTATAAGCATAAACGCCGTCTTTTTAAGAGCTCCAAGATGAAGCTTATAAAACACCGTCATAAGCACAATGCCAAGCAGCTCAGATACCATATGCTTTTTCAGGTATCTCAGGTCTATAAGCGAGGAGGAGGCGCTGGAAACAGCTGCTGCCCCGCCTTTTGCGGGCGCAACTATAGATGTAGTGCTATAGACCATAACAGCGCCTATAAACACAAGCATCATGGTTGTTATCAAAAGCACTCTGTCAAATTGCTTTGTCTTAACTGACCGTGTTTCGTCCATTATTTTCCAATTGTTACAGTATTCATAATTTTATGAAACAAGACTGAGAACTGCTTCTTTAAACACCCGCCCTCTTTCCTCAAAATCCTTAAACATATCGAAACTTGCACAAGCCGGAGACAATAAGACCACATCTCCGCCATTGGCTAATCTCTTTGAGCACTTTGCAGCCTCATACATATCACCGGCAAAATGAACCTCAGTAACATCCCCTAACGCCTCTTTTAATTTATTTCGTGCCTCACCTATTAAAACAAGAGCCTTAACCCTTTCCTTAACAAGGGTCCTGAGGGGCAAATAATCCCCCGACTTATCCCTCCCGCCAGCTATCAGCACTATCGGCTCACTAAAACTCTCCAGCGATTTAACTACAGACCACACGTTTGTACCTTTTGAGTCATTAAAATACTTCACGCCGTCAATCTCTGTGACAAGTTCAAGCCTGTGTTCCAGTCCTTTGAATGAAATGAGAGTGTTCCAAATATCTTTGACCTTACAGCCGCTGACAAGAGCCATGAGGGCTGCTGCCATTGCATTTTCTATATTGTGGCCACCTTTAATCCCAAAGTTTGCTGTGTTAAACGTAAACGGGCTGGTGCTGTCATCAGTGCCATCCACAAGCTCCGGACAGAGGATTTCAAGTTCTGGAATGTTGAAGTAAATCACTCCGTCTTTATAAAAAGCTCCTCTTACACGTTCCTTACGGCTAAAGTACAACACGTCAGGACCATTTTTCCCCACCCGTTGTGCTAAACCACTTGTAAGAGGATCATCGGCATTTAATATAAGAAAATTCATAGCATCCTGGTTTAGAAAAATCCGTGCCTTGGCATTCACATAATCATCCATAGTTTCATGTCTGTCCAGATGGTCAGGCGTTATGTTTAATACAGCTGAAACCTTTGGTTTAAACTTATCTATTGATTCCAGCTGAAAACTTGACACCTCAGTGACTATATAATCAGGGCTTACAAATTCTCTGGGTTTTTCAAAGTTTTTGACAATTTTACTGATTTCCTCAGTGATTGCCATGCCAATGTTGCCGCCGATTATGGTTTTAAACCCGCTATTTCGTAGTATTTCGTATAGCAAAGTTGTGGTTGTGGATTTCCCGTTTGTGCCTGTTATTGCTAAATACGCAGCAGCGCCAACCTTTCTTAGTTCCTCTAAAACCAGATACGCAAGCTCAAGCTCTCCTATTATTCTTACCCCTTTGGCTTTAGCCCGCTTAAGAGACGGGATATTTAACGGTACCCCCGGACTCACTATAACAATATCAAACGATGTGAAAACATCCTCATCAAAACTGCCGCACTTCATGTCCACCTGTGGATCAAGTTTTTGAATGAAGCTCTTTAGCTCCTCACATGGTTTTGCATCAAATACTGTAACCTTTGCCCCCAGCCTTGTACAGAGATTTGCAGCCCCCACTCCACTTCTGGCCAAACCTACAACAGCCGCTGCCTTATCTCTGAAGTCCTTATACATTGTTGTCATCCTATTATACCCCCTACTCCTCTCTGTCCATCCGTCAGTAAGCAACAGGCTTGCATTTAGGGTCAGTTGAAGCTACGTCAAAGACCCTGCCTTTTCTCACCTTAGAGACTTTAGTTGTCTTTTTAGCCACTATATAGCACTTTGCTTTTGAGGCGTGTTTGTTCGCAGCTTTGTTGTTTTCACCCCTTAATGACTTTGCTTTGTTGTGTTTCAAACCGGCTTTTGCCGTAAACTTTTCTCTTTTGTGGGCAACCTTAGATTTATGAGTGCCGGTACCTTTTGCATAAAGTTTCTTCTGTGTATATTTGACTGACAATACTGTGCCTTTATTACTCCGTGCTCCGGAATAACTTCTGGCAACTTTTGCTATTTTTAATTCCTTAGTATTTTTATGGGCAGTATAGTGTCCGTGTTTGGTTTTTGACGCCTTAGAATAATTGTAGTGATGCTTGCTTTCAAATTTTTTTGATTTCGCCTCGCTTCTGTCGTTACTAAAGTGTATTTCAGGTTTAGTGTGTGACTCTGATATATTATAGCCTTTATTAAGAACAGTCTCGGCACTCCTCCACAGATTTGACCTCTGAGAGTCTCCAAGCACGGCAGCAACAAACGTGTTTTCGCCGTGTTCGGCTGCAAATGCCAGACAATGCCGTGCCGCTCTGGTGTAGCCTGTTTTTCCGCCAAGTAAGTCCTCGTCTCTCCACAGGAGTTTGTTTGTATTTGTCAGAGAGGCAGTTGAGCCGTCAATTGAAACAACGGTTTTAGTTTTTTTATTAATTATATTTTTTATAACCGGATACTGAAGAGACTCCCTCATGATAATGGCAAGGTCATAGGCAGTTATATACTGTCCCTGCCCTGGAAGGCCATGCGGATTAATATATCTGGTATTATTAGCGCCTATTCTTTTGGCCTTTCTATTCATGAGATTAACAAATGCTCCCTCAGAGCCGCTAACCGCCTCGGCTAAGGCAACCGCAGCGCCATTAACCGATTTCATAAGCATAATGTGCAGCAAATCGCCTATGTAGTATCTGTCACCCTCATGCAGTTCCACAGTGCCACTACTCAGTTCCGCAGCATTAGCAGATATAGTTGTCACATCCCCTACGTCCAGATTATCCAACACAACCATGGCGGTAACAAGCTTTGACGTGCTTGCCGGCGGCTGTTTAAGAAGCGGATTTTTAGCATACAACACCTGTTCTGTGTCTGTGTCCATGATGACTGCACTTCGTGCAGTTATATCGGTTGCACCTGAAACTGAGCACAGTAGAAAAGTTATCAATAAAGCCGCTACAAATTCAAAACTACGCAAAATGTGTAAAAAATTCCTACTCCTTTTCATTTTGTCACCTCAATTTAATAGTAGTTAAACTTAGCAATGCAAGCATAAAACCAACAATCCAAAACCTGACAACTGTTTTTGGTTCCAACCAGCCTTTTAGTTCAAAGTGGTGGTGTATGGGAGCCATCCTGAAGATTCTCTTACCGGTTAACTTAAATGATCCTACCTGCAAGATTACAGATATTGTTTCTATCACAAAAATCCCGCCAACAAGCACCAGAACAATCTCATGCTTTGTTAGTGTGGCTAAGGTGCCAAGAGCACCACCCAATCCAAGAGAGCCTACATCTCCCATAAAAACCTCAGCAGGGTACGTGTTATACCACAAAAACCCCAGCGAAGCACCAAATATAGCTCCACAGCAGACCGTAAGCTCACCAATTCCGTTTATGTAAATCACCTGCAGGTACTGTGCAAGCCCTGCATGGCCGGATATATAGACAAGTACGCCAGTTGCAAAAACCGCTATCGCAACAAGCCCTGAGGCAAGACCGTCTAAGCCGTCTGTCAGGTTTACCGCATTTGATGAGCCCACAATTACAAACACACTGAAAGGAATATAAAATATCCCAAAATCAAAAAGCCATTTCTTAAAAAAAGGTATTATCAGGTCGGTACTGTAGGGGTCTGACACGTTTAAGTACTGAATGACGGCAACGACCAACGCAATAGCTATCTGAAGGCCAAACTTGTACTTTGCCCTGAGCCCCTTTGCGTTACGCTTTGAGACCTTTAGGTAATCATCCCAGAAACCAATTGCACTGAAACATATTGTGGAAACCAGTAAAATCAAAACGTGCCTGTTTGACAAGTTGCCCCAAAGCAAAACAGAGACTACTGTTGATATTATTATCAACACCCCTCCCATCGTAGGTGTACCTGCTTTACTGAGATGGCTTTGCGGTCCGTCATTGCGGATCTGTTGCGTAAGACTGATTCGCTTAAGAAATCTGATAGTCTCTGGGGCAAGCAAAAACGTTATTGCCATTGATGTGATAATTGCCACTGCCGTTCTGAAAGTTATATAGCGAAATACATTAAACGGCGATACGTAATCGCGAAACGCATATAGCAGGTAATAAAGCATTAGTTTATAACTCCCTCCATTTTCAGTGCTCTTGAACCCTTGATAAGTACGGTATCTCCTTGTGCAACGACTGTGTTTAAAATTTCTGCTGCTGCTTTGGCATTATCAGCTTTGTAGGCGGCCCCTGAACTTTCACCTTTTTGGTACTCATCTGAGGCTAATCCCATAAGTTTGCCAACTGCAATGAAAACGTCAATTCCCTTAAGGCTCAATAACTGTCCCAGCTCCCTGTGAAACTTCTCGCTCTCAGCGCCAAGCTCAAGCATATCACCAAGCACTGCCACCGTGCGCCCACTTTTTAATCTGCAAAGCTCCTCTACGGCAGCCTTAGTTGACGCAGGGTTTGAGTTATAGAGGTCTTTTATCAAAAGCATCCCGTCTCTTCTTTCTATTTCAAGACGCAGCGGAACTCCTGAAAACTCACTTACTGCCTCTGTCATATCGTCCTTGTTTAAACCAAGTTTAAAGCCGGCTGAGAGAGCAGAAAGTGCATTGTGAACGTTAAAAACTCCCGCGATGTTTGTTATCAGAGCCTTAATGTCTCCATCAGGAAAAACCACTCTTGCTGAAAACCCTGTGCCATCTGTAAGACTCTCCACGTTCTCTGCCCGCATCGCACAGTGGCTACCAAATCCATACGTCAGTAGTTCTCTTTTTAGTGTGTTGTTTTTCCTTATTACCTCCTCCATTAGATAGTTGTCATCGCCATTAACAATCATAGTGGAGGCAAAATCCATAAGCTCAAGCTTAGTCTTTCTAAGAGTTTCCATATCTCCAAAGCCCTCAAGATGGCCTGCCCCCAGGTTTGTCACAATCCCAATGTCGGGGCGCGCAATGTTACACAAAAGCTCAATGTCTCCCGCCACACTTGCTCCCATCTCTAGCACCGCTGCGCTTTCGTCATTAAGTTTACTTAAAGACAATGGAAGCCCTATGTGATTATTAAAATTTCCCATGGTCTTAAATACGTTGTAGCCTGTTGAAAGCACCTTGTACAAAAGTTCCTTTGTCGTAGTCTTGCCGTTTGTACCTGTTATGGCTATAACGGGAATTTTTTTTGACGCTCTTACATATGCCCCAAGTGATTGAAGTGCTTTAAGAGTATCCTCCACAAAAACAACCACAGTTCCCTTTGGGGGCTTAACACCACCCCTTGAGCATAAACAGCAGCAGGCCTTACCGAGAGCTGTTTCTATGAAGTCATGGCCATCAACGTTATTGCCCTTAAGGGGCACAAAGAGCTCATGCGTTTTAAGGGTGCGTGAGTCTATTGAAGCGCCGCTTAACAGTAGTTCTTTAGTTGAGTTATCAGATAAAACCTTACCGCCTGTGGCTTTGACTATATCATCAACTGTAAACACTATGCTTTTTTAATCCTTTTCCTTTAATAATTTCTTTAATATCTTTGAAGCTGTCTCTTTATCACTAAAGGGATGCTGAACACCTTTGATTTCCTGATAAGGCTCATGTCCTTTCCCTGCAATAACAACCGCATCTCCGGCACCTGCCATATATATAGCATCACGTATAGCCTTTGCCCTGTCTGGCTCCACACTATAACCCTCTGCAGCGCCCTCCTCTATTTGTTTAATTATATCCAGCGGCTCCTCATATCTGGGATTGTCTGATGTAATGATTGCGAAATCACTAAGGGATGTTGCCACAGCGCCCATAATCGGACGCTTACCCTTGTCACGGTTACCACCGCAGCCAAAAACCGTTATAATTTTCCCCGGAACTATTTTCCTTACGTTTTCAAGCAGATTTTTCAAAGCATCATCCGTGTGCGCATAGTCAATAATTACGTTAAAATCCTGCCCCTCGTCTATAGGTTCAAATCTGCCAGTAACGATCTTTAAGTTGTATATGCCGGCAAGTATGTCATTGAAGGGGATACCCAGAGAGAGAGCTGTAGAAAATGCGGCAAGAATATTATATACATTTATGAGACCTCTCAGGTTTGAGGCAGTCTTATAATACTTACCATCTGAGGATACTGTAAATTCAAGTCCTGACATAGAGAGGTTTATATCTGTTGCCCTTACATCGGCATCAGCATTTAAACCATAAGTAATCATCCGTCCGGGGTGCTGCGTGAATAACCTCCTGCCGTACGGATCATCTGTGTTTATAATGGCCGTGCCGGTTGGTTTAACCAGCTCAGTAAAGAGTCTCATCTTGGCGTTATAATAGTCATCCATGTCTTTGTGGTAATCGAGATGGTCTCTGGTCAGATTAGTAAACACAGCTGTGTCAAACTCAACCCCGTCAACCCGCCTTTGCGAAAGAGCATGAGAGGAGACCTCCGTAACCACGTGCGTACATCCGGCTTTATACATCTCACTTAGATACATTTGAAACTCTGGGGACTCAGGAGTTGTGTGTCCTGCCGTATGGACTTTATCTTTAATCATGTAGGCAACAGTGCCGATAAGTCCGACATCTTTAGCGTTAGCCTCAAGTATGGATTTCAGGATGTAAGAAGTGGATGTCTTGCCGTTTGTACCTGTTATTCCTGTTAGATTAAGATGTGTGGAGGGGTCGCCATAGTGATTGGCTGAGATATACCCCAGTGCAAGCCTTACATCCTCAACCCTGACAAAGAGAACATCTTTGCCGCTATACGGCTCAATGTTAACATCATCTTCGTAGATAACAGAGCTGGCTCCATTTTTTACAGCATCGGCTATATAATTGTGGCCATCTGAGTGTTCACCCTTTATAGCGAAAAACATATTGCCCGGCTGTACTTTCCTTGAATCATAAGTAACGCCGTTAGCTGTCCGTGTAAGATTGCCGTCAATCTCACGCACCTTTATCCTGCCAAGCACCTCACTGATATTCATCAAATATGTCCTCTTTCCTCAGTTTAATTTAAAATACCCGCCATATTGCTACCCTTATCCACAACCAGGACATTCTTTTTAATCATGTCCTCACGCGGCACATTTAAGTAGGTAAGAGCCTTCTCAGCGATATTTTTAAACACCGGTGCAGCTACAAGACCGCCATAAATTTCACCCCTTGGTTTCCATACAACTACTACCATTGCAAAGGCTGGCTTTTCAGCCGGTACAAAACCAACAAAGGAGCCTATGAAATCTGTGGATGAGTAGCGTCCAATGCTTCTGTCATACATTTGAGCTGTACCTGTTTTGCCTGCCACACGGTTACCAACCACCTCTGCGTACTTTGCAGTACCACCCTCCTGGGTAACCATCATAAGCGCACGGGTTACTATATCCACCACGCGTTTTGACACTATCTGGGGTCCTGGCTCAGGCTTGTTAATTTCTGAAAACGTACCGTCTTCTGTTATAGAACCTTTTACCACATGCGGATGTACCTTGTACCCGCCATTAGCTATAACAGAGTAGGCGGTCACTATCTGAAGCGGAGTCACGCCAACCTCTTGTCCTATTGGCATTGCCCCTATTGAGACTCCTGACCATCTTTCAGGACTTTTAACCAGCCCTGAGACCTCACCGGGCAAATCAATGCCTGTCTTGTCTCCAAAACCAAACTTCTTAATATACTTATAAAGCCGCTGCTTGCCAAGTCTTTCAGCAAGTTTTATTGTTCCTACATTAGAGGACTTCTGGATGACTTCCATAAAAGTTAACACCCCGTGCGGATGGGCGTCTTTTATGATTTTCCCGCCAACTTCAATCCCTCCACCGCTACAATCTATTTTTTCGTCCTCGCGGGCAAGTTTCTCTTCAAGCACTCCTGAGGCTGTTACAATTTTAAATGTTGACCCGGGCTCATAGACATCTGTTACAGCGCGGTTTCTTCTGGATGCCGGGCTGGTTTTGACAGGATTATTAGGATCATATGTCGGTCTGTTAGAGATGGCTAAAATCTCTCCGGTAAACGGGTTCATCATAACTACTGTGGCAGCCACAGCCCGCCACTTTTTCATTGCCTCGTCCAGTTCCTTTTCCACTATGTACTGGAGCCCTTCATCAATTGTCAGCACTATACTGTTGCCGAAGTTCTCAGCGTCATCCTCGGAATAAAACCTGTTACCGCGGGCATCCCGCTGAACAGCGTACTTTCCACCCTCTCCGGTCAGCTCCTTATCATACTTAGCCTCAACGCCCTCAAGCCCCTTATTGTCAAGATTGACAAAGCCAATAATGTGGGAGGCAAGAGAACCAAGCGTGTAGGACCGCTTTGCCTCCGGCGTTATCCCTATGCCGCCAATTCTCAGGTTTTCCACCTTTGCTATTTCCTCAAGAGTGATTTTCCGTTTAATCCAGAAAAAGTTCTTGCTGCTCTTAAGCTGTCCGGATAACTCATTTGTGCTAACATCAATCATCTTAGCAAGCTGATACAGCTTTTCCTCGTTGCCGCCAAAGTTGGCCCTGTCCAGATATACTGAACCCCGCTCAAGGTTTGCAACAAGCCGTCTTCCTTTTCTATCAAAAATCATACCTCTTCTTACCTGAATGTCAACCTCGGCAATTCTCTGATTTGCCGACTTCTTGACAAACTTATCGTGATTTAGCACCATAAGGTCAAATAGCCGCCCCACGACAGCTAAGAAACCAAGCGCTATCAAAATAAATACAAAATATACTCTCTTACCCATAGAGAGAGTGCCTCTTAATAGAGGACTAAATCCTTTCTTTTACGTAAAAAACCTTGTTTCTGTCAGGAAAATCAAAACCCATCTTTTTTATAGCCACATTGTCTATTGAGGCTATAGAAAGAAGATTATCTCTGGCAGCAATGAGATTTCTCTGCTCTTTAACAAGCACTGCTTTCCTGTGCTGAAGCACTCCCATTCTGTACTCGAGTGATTTAATGCTGGAGCGCAGCCACACCATATAAAAAACACTAATAACTATTAAACCTATTGCCGCTGCTGACAGAAAATGTCTAAAAACCGAACCTCTAATTTCAGATATCATAGCTTGATTCCTCCTCTGAGTTTGGCTGACCTTGCAGCAGGATTTTCCTTTATTTCCTGAGCTTGTGCCATTACCGGTTTTTTTGTTAGAACAGCCATACGTCCCTCTGTTTTACTCTCTGCCAAAAACCTCTTAACTATACGGTCCTCAAGTGAGTGGTAAGAAATCACACAAAGCCGTCCACCTGGATTTAACACATCCCGTGCTCCCAAAAGCCCATTTTTTAAAGAGTTAAGCTCATCGTTTACATAGATTCTGAGAGCTTGAAATGTCCTTGTGGCAGGATGGACCTTTCCCCTTCCGCCATAAACGTCTAAGACAATTTGCGAAAGTTCACGGCAAGTCCTGATTTTTCTGATACGCCTTGTTTTAACAATCGCATCGGCGATTTTCACACAGAGTGGTTCTTCACCAAAATTTTTTAAAATCTCCTCAAGTTCTTTCTTATTCAGGGTGTTTACTACCTCTTGCGCACTTTTGCCCTGAGTTATGTCCATTCTCATGTCAAGCGGATATTCAGAGTCAAAACTAAAACCGCGCTCGTGGTTTTTTACCTGAAACATTGACATACCTAAGTCAAAGAGCACTCCGTCAACACCTGTTAAACCAAGGCCCTCAACGACATCACGAATGCGGGAAAAATTTTCCTTTACGAATTGTACAGGTTTCCCTGTGAGCCGCTCAGCTGCCTGCTTTTGAGCCTCAATGTCTTTATCAAGGGCTATTAATCTGCCGCCGGTCAGTACATTTACTATCTCCAGGGCATGACCTCCGGTTCCCACAGTCCCGTCAACGTACACCCCATTTCTTTGTACGTTTAGCATCCCCATGACCTCTGCCGCCATAACCGGCCTGTGAATAACCATTGTATTATATTCATCCTTACACGCCAAGGGCTGACAACTCGCCCTCTATCTGCTTTATTTCGTCGCTGCTTCGTTTTATTACCTTTGACAACCTTTCCTTATCCCAGACCTCTATGATATCCTCCTGCCCTACAACAACAATCTCGGCATTTAGCTCTATCTTTACGTCCTCTCTCAGTGCCGGCGGAATTAATACCCTCCCCTGCTTGTCCACTTCACACTCTACTGCCGACCCTATAACTTTTCTCTTAAAAAACTTCACAGCCTCGTTTGTCTTAGGAAGGGTCTTTACTTTTTCCATCAGTGCCTTCCACTCCTCCTCAGGAAATATCTGCAGACACTCGTCATTTAAAGTGGCCGTTATATACAGGTTATTCCCGTAATTGCTCTTTAAAACGTCGCGAAACGAGGCAGGTACTATCATTCTGCCCTTTTCGTCCAGTCTCTGGTTATGTCTGCCGAAAAATCCTGTCATCTACCATTTCCTTCCATTGTCATCCACTTTATACCACTTTATCGGTAATTGTCAAGAAAAAAATTAGTAAAAATTAAAAATTTTTTTATTTTTTTATTTATCAAGCTAAGTAATTGTTTTTGTTGAAAAACAAGTTATAGTAAATATCATTATGTCTGAGTTTTTTAACTGCAGAAAAACCTCAAAACCTATGAAATTCAATTTCCTTAACCAGCAGCAAAATGTTATATTAAAATTCTATGAGGACAACGAACTCACAAAAGAGAGAGGTGTAAACAAATGGAAATAACAATTAAGGATGCTTATGAATTGGACTACAAGTCGGATTGTCTGGTGCTGCCGTTTTTTGAGACTGCCGACATGGAGCTTTGTGCTGATATAGATGCAAAAATCGGCGGGCTTATTCAGAAGGTGATAACGTCGGGGGAGTTTAAAGCAAAAGAGGGCCAGTGTGTAGTGCTTTATGTCTCGGGGGTAAGTTTTGACAGACTGTTGTTGGTTGGGTTAGGGAAAAGAGCGGACATAACGGCTGAGAAATTAAGAAGAGCAGGCTCAAAGGCCTTTGTGCGGGCAAGGGAGTCAAAAACTGAGACTGTTACAATATCAGTGAGAGCATTAAATGAGACAGAGAAATCAATCGGCGCTTTCAGCCCGCCGTATTACTTTACTGAGGGGGCAATGCTTGGCCTTTACCGGTATCTGAAGTACAAAAAGGCTGATGATGATAAAAAAGACGAAAAAGAAATAAAAGAAGCTGTGATTTTATCTAAGGACAAAGATTTCCCCGTTCAGTGGCTTACACTTAACACAATGGCAAGCACGTTTGCACGGGATCTTGTAAATTCGCCATCAAAGGACATGACACCAACATCGCTTACCGATGTGGCGAAATCTTTGGCGGGAAAAAATCTGAAAGTTAAAGTATTAGAACAAAAAGATTCGGAAAAAGAGGGGATGTGGTCATATCTGGCTGTAGCAAAGGGTTCGGCAGAGCCTCCAAAGTTTATAGTGCTTGAATACAACGGAGCCGGAAAGGCTGTACCGCTGGCAATAGTGGGAAAGGCAATAACTTTTGACAGTGGCGGACTGTCTCTTAAACCAGCTGATTCCATGGAGGATATGAAACAGGATATGGCAGGAGGCGCTGCAACCCTTGCCATCTTTAAGGCAGTATCGTTCTTAAAACTTCCGATTAACCTTATCGGAGTGCTGCCGGCAACGGAAAACATGCCGGGAGGGCATGCAATCAGGCCAGGTGATGTTGTGACAGCAATAACCGGAAAGACAATTGAGATTTTAAACACAGATGCCGAAGGACGGCTTGCGCTTGTGGATGCCATAGGCTACGTCATAAAGCATTACAAACCGGAGGCCGTAATAGATATGGCCACACTGACCGGAGCCTGCTCTATAGCGCTTGGCAACGAGGCTGTTGCTATGATGGGTAATGACGAAAAAATAATGGCTGAAATTAGAGAAGCCTCAGATGAAACCTTTGAACGTGTGTGGCAGATGCCTCTATTTGAAGAGTTCAAAGAATATTTAAAAAGCGATGTGGCAGATATTAAAAACATAGGCGGACGCACAGGCGGGCTAATCACAGCAGCTTACTTTATAAAGGAATTTGTGGGAGAGACCCCGTGGGTGCATCTTGATATAGCCTCTACCGCTTTTTTAGCCAAACCTAAGCCGTACTTTGTTAAAGGAGCAACGGCAGTGGGCGTTAGATTGCTTTTAGAACTAATCCGAAAGAGAGTCGAAAAAGCACAGAAATCCTAAATGAAGCCTGTTGTTAAGACAGAGTTCAGGGAGGTTCCCTCCTATATCACAAAGGACGGCTCTGAGATACGAGAGCTTATGCATCCATCCGTGCATGGGAATAAAAACCAGAGCCTTGCCAGCGCTGTAATTGCACAAGGGCAGGAAACCTTGCTACATAAGCACATAAATACAGAAGAGCTCTACCACATAGTGTCCGGCACAGGGCTTATGCACATAGATGGCAGTGAGTTTGCTGTTAACCCGGGAGATACGGTTTTAATAGAGCCTGGGATTCCTCATAAGATAAAAAACACTGGGCGGGAGCCGCTACAAATCCTCTGTGCATCCTCCCCACCCTACAGTCACAGTGATACTATCATCTTGTCTAAGTAAAAAGGCGGCCTTTGTAAAACAGCCGCCTTATCATTACAATGTTTACTGAATCAACTTCAGAACAGTTTGCGGTATAGTGTTAGCCTGCGCTAAGACGGAAATACCGGATTGCTGTAAGATCATGTATTTGGTCATATTTGCCGTTTCGTTAGCAAAATCAGCATCCTGAATTCTTGACCGGGAGGCCATTGTTGACTCTATAACTGTATCTATATTATCGCTAACTGCTTGAAACTGGTTTTCTTTGGCACCCATTTTTGCCAATTCCGCTGTAACTACATTCAGTGCGCCATCTACAATAGCGATTGTGTTGGAGGCTGCTGATTTATATCCGTCAACCGATGTAGGGTCGGCAACCCTAAGCGCTGCAAGTCCTGTATAGGTGATGGGGGAGGATGCGATATCACTCCAGTTTACCGGATACGGTGTCACATTACCGGTAAGGGATCTGGTGCCGACACCGGGAACATAAGCCATAGCGCTGGCTGTGTGTATATCTTTTAGGAACATCATAGGACCATCTTTAGATCCGTCAGCACTAAATATTTTGCCACCAACTGAGTCAGTGTTTAATGAGTTTATAACAACGCTAATAGCAGGGTCAGAGGCTGCATAACTTGCAAAAATCCTTGATTTAAAAGTACCGGAGAGAAGTTTGGTATCATTAAATTTAGTTTGCTCGGAAATACGTCCTATCTCCTCTGTCAGGGAATCAATTTCGTTTTGCATGTATGAGACATCAGTGACACCGTACTGGCCGCTCATCGCCTGCACAGCAAGTTCTCTCATCCTTTGAAGGTTTGAGGTTATCTGGCCCATGGAACCCTCAGCTGTCTGTGCCATAGAAAGGCCGTCAGCAGCATTCCGCACAGCTATAGTAAGGCCGCGTATCTGAGTCTCCTGTCTTGTTACAATAGCAAGTCCGGCTGCATCGTCCTTTGCAGAGTTTATCCTCAAACCCGATGACAATCTCTGCATCGTATTAGCAAGGGGCAGCATAGTCTTTCTCAGGTTTCTCTGCGCGTCTATGGACATAATATTTGTGTTAATCGTTAGGCCTGCCATGTGTCACCTCCGTTCATTTGTGTCCTACACATCCTTGTTAGTTTTCTTTTAATGTCCTTATCGGTCATTCTACTTTAACTCCCTGTTTACCCCTTAACTCCTTAGTTACCTTTTAGCTCCGCTTATGCTTTATTTATTAAATCAACTTAATTTAATCATGACTACATATATGCAATATGCGTGCCAGACCCCATAACGCATTGATTTATAAGGATATGTTATCTTTGTTGGTTTCTGAGGCAAATTTTGAGCTTTTTGACTTGCGGTACAAATTGCCTGCAGGTAGGAAATTTTTTCACTCTTAGTACCGCTATAGTATTGACTGGGCAATAAACCCTGGCCATCAACACACCCTATAGTTGTTATTTTCCCTTTTGTGTGTTAATATTTAGTTAGGGGGTGGGGAGATGATAAAGAAGATCCCCATTGAAGAGCTTTGTGTCGGTATGTATGTTGACAGTATAGACGAGAAATGGATACAGACGCCATTTCTGCTGCACCACTTTTCAGTCACAACCCAAAAACAAATAGCACAAATCAAAGAACTCGGTATTAAGCATGTTCACGTTGATACCGGCAAATCAAGCCATCTTAATGAGGTTTCTGAGGTTGTTGCTTCTAATAATTTAGAAGATAAAAGCGATAAACTTAATATCCAACCCTTACCGTACACACAAGAAGAGCTTACAAAATATTATCACGACATTAACCTTTTCACACACATAGACAGGGACACTCTGATAAAAGGAGCTCTTATTGACTTTTCACTGTATATAAAAAAAGATATCAAGGTGCATATTTTACAAAAATATGAGGGTAAAAATATAGAAATAACAGATTCATTACTGTCAACCGAGGGAGATATTGCCATAGAGAAGGAATCTACCCATAAGTACAGAAACTACCTGAATGATCTATCCGGAACGAAATCTTTAAGTGAGCCGGATAAATTTAAACACATAAGGCAATCAATAATCCGAGAGAACTCTAAGATACTTATGCATGAGCTTTTGGATGACCCCAGATGTGGAGATAAAATCAAAGAATGCAGAGGTTCAGTTGAGGAGATTGTAGATACGATAGAAAAAAACGGTATAGTAATAAAGGATTTGTTGACAATTAATAAATATGACTACTATACATACACACATTCGGTAAATGTATGCGTACTTTCTATTGGACTTGCTCTATCACTGGGGACATTTACAAAAAGCGAAATACATTCAATTGGTATGGGAGCGCTTTTGCACGATATAGGTAAGAGTTCCATACCAGTAGAGATTTTAAATAAACCTTCAATGCTCAATGAGAAAGAATATTCCATCATGAGACAACACGTGCTGATGGCTAACAAGATATTATCCGAACAAAAAATACTGCTAAATGAAATTTACCACCCAGTGATGGAACACCATGAGAAACTAACAGGTGGCGGCTATCCTAAAGGACTAACAGATAGTCAAATTCACCCGTGGGGAAAATTGGTATCTTTGATAGATGCCTACGATGCTTTGACTACTGCCCGTCCATACAAGAGGGCTTTTTCACCCTTTGAGGCACTCTCAGTGATAAGACAACAACTAAATGATTTCGACCATACTTACTTTGTAAACCTGGTTAAAATACTTGGGTCTATAACCGATTGATGTACAGTCTAAACCATTGCAATCAATTAAAAATAAACTTGGTACCAACAGCCGGCATTATAAACGACTCAGGAAATGCCTCAGTCATCGCATGTACAGCAGTGAAACCAGTACAATGGCACGGGACAACGCAGGCCGGATTTATTTTCTTTAACTCAGCTATTGTCTCAGGGATTATCTTTTCAAACAAATAGCCGGATAAATGAAATCCCCCCATTATCGCATATATCTCATGAATTCCTGTAAGTTTAACTGCATACTTAATTATATTGATTAAACCTGAGTGAGCACAGCCGGTTAGAATCACAAGTCCTTTGCCTGAGACATTTAAGATTATGCTCATGTCATCTTTTATAAAAGGGTCGGAACACCACTCAGCCCCACGTTTTATGTAGTGAAAAGGGAAACCTTTTTCAAATTCCGTAGTTCGTGGGATTTCTCCTGAGATTAGCACCCTCCCATTATAAAGAGTCGAGGGCTCAGTAACTGTTATTGCAGTAAAATTCTCAGAATAAATGAGAGCCTTATCAATACTTGGCAAAAGTATTTCTTCTTTATTTGGCAGCAGCACTTTTCTTTCCAGTAAAGCATCCGGATGAAAATATATATTGATTTTCTGAGTCCTCAGCTTGCCGGCTATCACCTGTAACCCTCCAACGTGGTCAAAGTGTCCATGGCTTAAAATTATTGATGATACCACTGTTATATCAATATCGAAAACATCAAGGTTGTGGGCGTAGCAGTTGTGATTCAAACCGGTGTCGAATAAAAAACTCTCTTCTAATTCATCATCTATAATTGACACTATTAAAGAAAAGCCATGTTCTGCCACAGGAAGATGCTCACTACTTAATCCGCTGCCGGCTCTGTAACGCTTGGCATGAGCTGTATCAGTCATAAGAATATCTGTATAATTGTCCATTATAACAGAAATTCTTACCTCCTTGACAGCCTTTAAAAGACTGTCATGTTTAAGCGGTAACATCATCACTGACTTACTCCTATACTAACACTGACAATGATTCTTAGCAAGCAGCGAGAATACCTAAAAAATTTTTAAATTTACTCTTGACAAGACATATGTTATATGATAAGCTATGTATAGATACTACATAGATAAAAAAAGGACATAAACATGAACAGAATGCGGCATGGACAGCAACAATGCGGAAAACGGCTTGGAGGTACTCTTGAACTTATGGAGTCGTGCATTCTCCTAACGTTAAAAAAACAAGCAGGGCATGGTTATGAGATAGCAAGGTCATTAGATAAGCATGGTATGTGTAAACGTGGATTGGGACCACTTTATACGATTCTCAACAAGATGGAAGAGCGGGGGCTAATCAAATCGCAGTGGGATACAAGCACTAAACATGGCCCTGCCAGACGGATTTATGAAATAACAGAGGGTGGAGTAATTCATCTTGAGGGTTTGGTTGCTATCTTACAGGAGACGCTCAAAACGGTTTCATCTGTGATTGATGAATTTAAGTCTAACAGTGGTGAAAAAACATAATAATTATTCTTAACCATAGTAATTAAGGAGGTTGTGATAATGTCAGTACTTAAAAAGATAAAGAAGATGATCTCAAAGTGTGATGGCTCTGTTTTTGTGAAATCAGTGGGTGATGTTGCAGAGCTGGTGAGATCGCTTATTGGTACTACAAAAAAGTCGGATTCAACTAAAAATTCATCCGTAAGAAGTGTTTTTACTGGATGCGGCAAAAATGGCACGCTACAAATCAGATGCAAATAAGGCGGGCAGCAATGCCGTTTTATGAACAATTT
The DNA here is from genome assembly GCA_015233895.1 of Nitrospirota bacterium. Taxonomy (NCBI): domain Bacteria; kingdom Pseudomonadati; phylum Nitrospirota; species Nitrospirota bacterium. The sequence continues at coordinate 309,643 of JADFXG010000002.1, forward strand.
AAAAACGGAGGGTACTAACATGCAAGGACACGGAAAAGGTATGTGTGACAGTAGCACAACAGAGCAGCGTCGTGGCCAGGGGATGGGTAAGGGTTTTTGTCATGGAAAGCGCCTTGACAGCTCAGATTTAACTGATGCTGAGTCTCTCAAAAACCGGCTGAGTATGTTAGACAAAGAGCGTGATGAGGTAGCTAACCGCCTGTCTAAACTTGAAAAGACAGATACTAATACCAAGTAGTGACGGTTGATTTTGCCGGAGAGTTTCACCGAAACAGCGAGTGTGAAGCTCCTCGGCAAGAGATGTAGAAATACATTGAAATAAGGGTAAAAGGAGCTTCCTTCTATCTTTAAAGTTTTTATTCCAACAGAATTAAATGGAACTAAACCCCTTTGTTAGGTCTGAAAAAGGCAGGGGGAAAAAGCTGGTTGAACATATTGTAAAAAATGGTGTGGAAAGCGTCTGCACAAAAGAAGATTTGCGTGACAAGGGGCCTGGCTTGATGCTTTATCATCATGGTATAGATACAAGAATTACTGAGTTAACATCAGTAAGTGAATTAGTTGCAGACTATTTCGGAAATTCCAGAGCTGTGTTTGCACAAAGGAGAAGTTAGAGTGTAATTTATGTTAACTTGTACCAAACGCAAGGAGGGTTGCCATGTATGCGAACGTACTGATAAGAGTTCTAAAGTATGTTATTCCGGCTGTGCTTTCGCTTATTGGTAAATCCTCAGTTGTGGATATGAAAGACAATCCAAAGGAAACCGTCTTTAGAGCAATTGCCAAAAGCATCGGCACAAAGAACTTAGCACTGGGAGTTACAATTGCAACGGGACTGGAAACCGGTTTAGCATTATACTCCAAACCTGGCCTCCATGCCTCTGTGGAGTCTTTAATAAAGGAGATAATTTCCGGCAGTGGGGAAAATGGAGAGTATCCGGTGAGTGTTGAAAACTATGCAGATGAGATAGAATTTCTTTTTAAAAAACATAATTTGAAACCAAATCGTTTAGCTATTGACGGTATTGTTGGATGCGGCAAGAGCACACTTTCTTTAGCTCTTGCTAGAAAACTTGGCATGAGGTGGCAATCATTAGACCACATGAATATGGATAAACCAATTGATTTTAGTGCTGAAAACACCATTTATGAACATCACAGACTTTTACGAACCCAGAATATTGATTGTTTTGATGCAATAATCTACATAGATGAACCCATAGAGATTTCAAAAGAAAGGATATTAAACCGCAAACGTGGAGGATATCTGGTAGATATACTGGATTTTGAAAAACATAAACGTGTTGGGAAAATGGCATTTAATGTGGCAGATGGGGTGGAGATTGCAATTTCAGACAGTTTCATTAAGATAAAACTCAGACCAAAGGATGGTTTTAAATCCCATGAAAATATAGTAGCCGAGCTTAAGAAAAAAGGAATTAAGGCAGAAAATATTTCTAAGGAGGAGCTGCTGTTTCTGTGTACGGAACATGAGGTATGCAAGGGGTTTTTAGCTTATGTTAATGCAGACGCTTACACAAAAGAGATATTGACAGGTGTTGCCTCAGGGTTAAGGCAATTAGCAAAATGACAATTGACAACTTGATACAAAAAGATATTGAGATAAGTGGTTATATTTATAGAGCTTTTAATCACAGATTCAGAAAAGCACTCGGGGTGTTGACGCACTTAGGCGATGGAGCGCTGTGGGGTGTTTTGTATTTTCTGTTTTTATTTGTCATCAAACCTCATGTAATAACTTTGATTCATAAAATAATATTGGGGGAATTTATAGGCTTGTTGATTATCATACTCCTTAGGTACGTTACAAGGCGAAACAGACCCGATAAAGACTACCGCTCAACGATACCATGGAACCACTATTCGTTTCCGTCACACCATACGTTCAGAGTGTTTTATATATCTTTTGTAGCCGGCACTTATTATCCCTCCATATTTTCAATTCTGCTTTTTTGCTCCTGTGTTGTGGCATTAAGCAGAATATGTCTGTTGAAGCATTTTCTGACAGATGTGCTGGGAGGTATAATTATCTCAGTAGTAATGGCAAAAGTTTTAACTTAATATATAATGCTAATCTATTAGCTGCTAATATACCCATATACTACAAAACATGATATTTTCTGATATACTAATTTCAGGGACGGGTGCATGACTTCAAAGATTATACTTTAGGAGCAGAGAGATGGATTGTTATGAGCAGACATCAGACTTTTCATTAAGTAGAAGTATTTTATTATGGCTTATAATAGTCTCAAGCCTGTACATCAGCAGTTTGTTTGGGTATTTAGTCTTTCACACGTTTGCAGAGATGTTTAGTATAGTTATAGCGTTTTGCATATTCACACTTTCTTATAACACTCGCAGATACATACAAAATAATTATTTATACTTCATAGGATTAACATACTTCTTTGTAGGATGCCTTGACACACTGCATACACTTACATATAAGGGCATGAATGTTATACCGGGAAAATTAGTAGCAACTGAAATATGGATAGCAACGAGGTACATCGAGTGTATTTCCCTGTTAATAGCTCCATTTTTCTTAAAAGAGATTAAAATCAGATTTTCCCTGATGTTTAGTCTCTACTTATTTATAACATTGCTTATTTTTGCGTCAATTTTCACGTGGAATGTCTTTCCTGTCTGTTATGTGGAAGGAGTTGGATTAACTCCCTTTAAGAAAATAAGCGAATACACCATTTGTTGTGTTTTTGCTGCTTCTTTAATTTTATTGTATAAAAATAAAAAATTTTTTGATATTGATGTTTTGAAATTATTGACCGTATCTATATCGTTTACAATCGCTGCAGAGCTTTGTTTTACACTGTATGCAGGTGTATATGACTTTATGAACATGGTTGGGCATATTTTCAAAGTCATATCCTATTATTGTATCTACAGAGCTATAATTGTGACGGGAACCAATAAGCCTTTTGATTTGCTGTTCAGAGACCTAAGTTTAAGTAATAAGTTAAATACAGAGCGTACAAGGGAACTTTCGGCTACTAATGAGAAATTAACAGAGGAAATAGCTCACCGTAAGGAGACAGAGAATAAGTTAGAGTCGCTCAATGAACAACTTAAGAATCAGATGGGCGAGGAGGTGGAAAAACGCAGGCAGAAGGAAATGTTATTAATCCAACAATCAAAACTTGCATTTATGGGTGAAATGATAGCTGCTATATCGCACCAGTGGAAACAGCCTTTGAATGCTCTCGGCCTCATGATTCAGAACCTCCATGATTCGTATAAATATGAAGAACTCAATGACGAATATTTTGAAAATACCGTAGCTGACACAATGAAACAGATTGATTTTATGTCAAAAACAGTAGATGACTTCAGGAATTTTTTTAAACCATCAAAGGGAAAGGAAACATTTGACATGATTGGAATTGCCGCAGATGTGTTTTCATTGTTTTCATCACAAATCAGACACATTAACTACAGCATCACTTGCCATACACACAACAAGACATTTCATCACTTCTCTGAGGTAATCTCATGTGATGCCACTGTAATTACAACATACAGAAATCAGTTAGCCCATGTCATATTGAACATAATAAAAAATGCAAATGACGCTCTTGAAGAGAAAAGACAAAATCTGCCTATGAATATGACACCACAGTACGGCAAGATAAATATAGACTGCTACAAACATGGCAACAGATTAATTATGGAAATAAGCGACAACGCCGGGGGAATCCCGGATGAAATAATAGACAGGATTTTTGAACCTTATTTTACCACTAAAGAAAAAAGCAGCGGCACAGGTATCGGGCTTTATATGTCAAAAATAATAATAGAAAACAGTTTGGGCGGTAAAATCAGCGTTAAAAACATTGAAGGAGGAGCGAGGTTTACTTTAGAGTTTGATGTGTGAATATGGCAGCTGCAATTAATTAATTTACATCAAAATGCTCCGTGGGCTGACTCCATGTTTCCCCCAATATCGGCTGGAATGGTTGTAATAGGAAGTTTAACGGTAAAAGTAGTTCCTCTCTTCTGTTTTGTGCTGACAGTGATTTGTCCACCGTGTTTGGCAATAATCCCCTGAGAGACGGAAAGGCCAAGCCCTGTGCCTTTACCTTTGGATTTAGTCGTAAAGAATGGGTCAAAGATGTGATGTAAAATGTGATCCGGAATGCCATTTCCAAAGTCGGCCACCTTAACGACCACAAAATTCGGTTCATCGCCCCTTTCCACGTCAATACGTATCTGTCCGCCTTTCAAGGTCACATCGAGTGCGTTTAGTATAAGGTTGAGAAACACCTGTTCGAGCTGTTGTCTGTCACCGTGAATTCTGGGCAAATTGGGAGCAATTGTTAAATCAGCGTGGACACCGTTTAATTTCAACTGATTACCAGCCAGTTTAAGTGTCTCTGTAACAACGTCTGAGATGCCAATCGGCTCCATGATGCTTTCGCTCTCGCGGGCAAAATCCAGAAGATTTCTCACTATGGTTCGAGATCTATCGGCCTCGTCTATCAAGTCTTTTATCATATCAAGGCGTTCATCCTCATCTAAGTCATGATAGTCCTCAAGAAGCATGTGTGCCGTAAGGGTTATGTTATTAATGGGATTATTCAGTTCATGCGCCACACCGGCAGTAAGCGTACCTACGGCACGTAGTTTATGAGACTGGGATATTATGTTTTGCTGCCTGTCAAACTCCTTCATCATCTGCTCAAGGGCTGAGGCAAGGTCTGAAAACTCATCCTGATACACCTTTCCAGGCATAAACTTAATTTGCTGTCCGGTTGAAAGGTGCTTTGCGTACTGCACTATCCGGCTCATCGTTCTTAACACCCTGTAGATAAGTAAATGCACGATAAAGAGCATAAACAAAAACAAAAAAAACGTCGCCAGTACAAAAACTATTTTAAATAAGAACATGTCCTTTCTCATCGTGTGGCCAGTTCTTTCAGAAAATAGTTTACCGTAGTTACTTATTTCGTCGCTCAGTTGGTGTAACTCATTACGAATTTTTACCACTTTAGCATTTGTCTGCTCAGAGGGTGGGAAAGTATTAATTTCTGTCAAATCATCAAGAAGTCTGCCGTATTTTTCTATGTTTGAAATCAGCCTTGAGTTATCAAAAAAGTTTCCAAAATCATTGTAACGTTCAAATACAACCATTTCAAAAGCCTTTATGCTCTCTTTACTTTCTTTAATATCCTCCCAGCCGGCAACAAAGTTCCTTTCATGAAACATCGCTTTATTTGAAAGCAGGATGTAGGTGTTGGCAAGATTGACGTATTTCATGTCTCTGGTAATTAAATAGACAGTAACACCTAAAGCTGCAGTTATAGCGCAAGAAAGTATAACAGAGATTACAAAAACCATGTATATGTGTGATCTTACGGTGAATCGCTGAGTTATTGAAGTACCGTCACCGGTGAGATTATTTTGAGACTCAATTTTTTCTATTTTCTTATCGAGAAGGGTTTTTAAGCGCTTAAGCGCGCAGTTATACCATTTATCTAAACAATTTTGGAAAAGCATCATTTAACCGCACATTTTAACATATCAGTTTTACCAAGTACCTCAGCCGCCTTGATAATAACGCTGCGGAGGTCGTCAGGTTTAAACGGTTTAGCAATAAAGTCAAATGCACCCTTGGATAACGCCTGCTGAGCCAACTCCATCATAGCATAGCCGGTTATCATGATAACCTTTGTCGTGGTTGATTTACTCATCACAGCCTCAAGCACATCTAACCCATCAACATCCTCCATTCTTATATCAGTAACCACTACATCAAAATTTTTTTCGGATAATCTTTTCAGCGCTTCTTTAGGATCAGTAAAGACATCGACCTCGCAGCCAAGCTTTTCCAACGCAGGCTTCAACCGTTTGCCCACAATCGGCTCGTCATCAAGCAAAAGGACTTCAAACTCTCCGCCCATAACGTACACGTTATACGAAAACACTAAGAGTTGTCAAGAGCACACGGCGATTTTATCGCTGTGAATCTATTCAGCCACAGAAAATAAGGTGTTACAGAAAAAGAGGTAAATTAGGACAAACGCATCTCTAATTTACCCCTCCCGTTTTGTAGTAGTCTATTGTTCTTTAATTTGTTCCGACAGGTATGAGCCTATACCCATTTGGTTTATTTGATCGAGTTGAGCCTCAATGAGGTCTATATGGTTTTCCTCGTCCTCCAGTATATCCTCCAGCAACTCTCTGGTACCGTGGTCAGAGAGCTCATAGCAAAGCCTTATTGCGTCACGGTACGCTAAAATAGCCCGCTCCTCGGCACTGCGGTCGTTTTCAAGCTGCTTTTCCACGTTTGCGCCTATATGTATTTTGCTTAAGTTACTAACTATTGGGATACCTTCAAGAAAAAGAATCCTTGCTATCAGTTTTTCGGCATGTTTCATTTCATCAATGGCACGTTTTTCTACGCGTTTGTGCAGTCGCTCATAATCCCAGTTGCTGCACATTTCTGAATGAACCATGTACTGGTTTATTGCTGCCAGCTCATTGGATAGTAAGGCATTCAACACCTCATTAATTTTTTCATTACCTTTCATTTTCTCCTCCTTTAGATAGATTAATTATACTATAATTACCTTGCTATTGTTTGTCAAGGACATGGGTTGTTTATACTTTCTGGGTTTAATAAAAAGTATCCAATTCTTTTAATGTACTGTTCAGAGAAAAGCCTTGTTTGACAAGCGGGCTTTCTTTCAATATCTGAATACGCTCCTCAAACGTAAGTTTGTTGTTTTTATATATAATTCCCGTGGGAATTTTGTCTGGCAGTTTTATGGCCAGTTTGAATGCCTCTGCACGGTCGTATGGATTGTAGGTTTCATCCAGATGATAAACCCTTTCTTTGTACCAGCTGTAGGTGTTTAACTTGTTAAAGGTAACGCACGGTTGAAGTATATCAACAAGAGCGAATCCTTTATGGGTTATTGCCTCTTTAATTATTGATTTGAGAAATACGCTGTCGGCAGCATATCCACGCGCTACAAAGCTGCAATCAAGGCCTATGGCTAAAGAAATCGGATTAAGCTCAGAGGCATTTGCTCCAAATGGCTGTGTCTTTGTTACCACTCCCTCTGTGGTAGTTGGGGATGCCTGCCCCTTAGTAAGACCGTATATTTGATTGTTATGCACTAATAGTGTAACGTTTATGTTTCTTCTTATTGCATGAATAAGGTGATTGCCCCCCTCACCGTAACAGTCGCCATCGCCGGATGTTACTATTACCGGCATTTCATGATTGGCCAGCCTCATTCCGGTAGCTGGCGGCAGGGCTCGCCCGTGGAGACCATTAAACGTATTACATTTCAAATAATGCGGTAATTTGGCAGCCTGTCCTATGCCTGAAACTATCGTGAACTGATGCGGTTCCATCCCTAGTTCAAAAAGGGCAGTTTTCAATGTCTCTAAAATCGGGAAATTACCGCACCCCGGACACCAGGCCGGTTCCTGTCCTTTATAATCGCTCAATGCATTCATTTATCTCTCCTGTGAGACTCTCAAGCAAAAAGGGTCTTCCGTCAAAATGGTTAATATGGTGAGTGAACTTATAACCTGTCTCAGCGCGCATAAGATACGCAAACTGGCCGGTTGCGTTGTTTTCCACACAAATTGTTATTCTGGCCTCAGTCAGTATCTTCAGGTAATCAAACTGCTCAGACAATGGAAGCGGGTAAATCTGTGAAAAATGAAGCATAGCTATGTTTTGCGTTTTGCTAAGCGACATAACGGCGTCTTTTATAATCCCATAGGTGGAGCCCCATCCGGTTACAACTATATCAGGTTTTTCACCTCCAAAGTAAAACGGAGCCTCTATCTCTTGTTGAATTAAAGGGAGCTTTTGTAAAAGCCGCTTTTGCATCATTTTTGTGCGCATTTCAGCGTCTTCTATCATATGCCCGGCCTCGTCGTGTTCGTCGCTGTCCACTACGACCAGCCGTTTTGAATCGCCTGGTACGGCAAGTGGAGACACTGCACCCTCAGAAAAGCTATAGCGTTGATATGCACTTTCCGCCTCCGCTCCATCTCTTGATCTCAATCTGTAATCATTATAAACCAGCTTGTCAGTATCTAAAGATTCATAAGTCCATTGAGCATCGGCTATGTACTGATCCGTTATTATAAAGGCTGGAATTTGATACTTTTCGGCAAGATCAAATGCCTTATTTGTCAGATAAAGCCCCTGTTCAGGATTTCCAGGGGCAAACACCACCCGTGGGAACTCACCGTGTCCTGAGTGAAGTACAAATAACAGATCTCCCTGCTCTGTACGAGTTGGTAATCCGGTTGCAGGCCCAGGGCGTTGAGCCAACGTTATAACTACAGGCAGCTCCATCATGCCGGCTAATGAGACCCCTTCAGTCATAAGGGCAAAGCCCCCGCCGGAACTTCCCGTCATTGACCTCACACCTCCGTAAGAAGCTCCCAGGGCCATGTTAATAGAACTTATCTCATCCTCTGTCTGCTCCACAACGATTGAGTACTCCTGAGCCTTAGATCCGATGTAATTCATCACGGCGGTCGAGGGCGTCATTGGATATCCACAGTAAAACTTACAGCCGCTCATGATTGAGCCAAGTCCTACCGCCTGTGAGGTATCAATCAACATATTGCCGTTTTTACCGGGCATGGATACGGCAAAACTGCATTGTGTACATTCATTTATAGCATAGGAATACCCTGCTTTAGCAGTCAGTATGTTTTTGTTTATTATGTCGTTGCCCTTTTTCTTTAGATTTGTGTGTATTATTTCCTCTAATAACGTCGTCTCCAGCCTCAGCATACCCAACACTGCGCCTATAGCCGCCGTGTTTGACATTATTTTATCCCCACCGTTTTCGACTGCTATTTTATCGAAAGGCACGTTTAGGAATTCCTGCCCTGTAAAGGTCTGCTTAACAGATTGGGCATCAAAAATTATTATACCGTTTTCCTCCAGGTCATCTTTATGCAACTCTATAGTAGTCAAATCAAGAGCTACTATTATATTAGCCTTTTTTCTGGATGAAGATACTTCTTTATCTGAAAACCGCAACTGGTAAAAATTATGCCCGCCTCTTATGCGTGACATGTAATCCTGATGTGAAAACACGTGATATCCCATACGGGAAAACAACCGTGCTAAAACCCCTCCAATTGTTTGCAGACCCTGCCCTGCCTTCCCGCCGATTAATATTGTGTAATCCATACTATCTCTCATCGTTAATTCCTCCATATGTCCTTAATATAATAAGTGCCTGAGGTGTCGCTGCAGCCTTGCCGTTTTCCCTTCATAAATGTGCCAGAAGCCAGAAGCCGCATTGCCTGCACGAGCCTTGTATTTTTACGCATGGAGCAGTCTCCTCAACCACGCTAAAGGTTCCAACAACAAGCCAACATCTTCTTTCAGCGTCTTGAGCCACAGCCGGACACTTGCATTTAATCTCCTCTGGACAACCTGTGAACCTCCAGCATTCCATACCCTCTTTTTCATTAATAAAACTTTCGCTTATATCGAAAAAATTTCTAAATGTATCTTTTACACCACCATAATTTAAGCTGATATTGCCATTCATTGCCTGAGTCCTCCTCTGCCGCGTGCATTTGGCCGCTTAATAAAATAATCATTACAAGGCATCTGTCAGCATCTTAAAAGTCTCACGGACTTTCCACCATTCAATCCCATCAGCGGGCTCCTTCACTGCTGCTGTACTCATTTGTAGCGTTTTTATCATCAATGGAATGTAAGTTTAATGAATCATCCGGGTAGGTACTGTATAGCCAGATTAATGAGTAATATGCTTTTTTCAGAGAGTTTGCAATTTCTTTATAAAAACAAACTGTTTCTTGTTTCAATTCTGTAGATTTATATTTTAGATTTTTAGCTGTTCCATTGATGTCTGATAGATCAATAATACGCCCGGCTTTTTGTAAATATCCAGAAGCTATGGTTGATACTTCCCCCTTTAAATCCATAATACTTTTTTCAGTAATCAACGTGTTGTATAGTCTCCAGACTTTTTTATTTACAGAATTTATTCGGAACGCAACATAGTCTGACATCTTCTGCGGCTTATAGACGGCTTGTGGCCCTTGTATGCGGCCATAGTTTACTGTTTCGTTTCTTAAGGTCTCGTATGAATCGTTATACATTTCTTTATTTCTCTCATCTTGTCTCATAGTAATTACCCCCCTGTTACTGAAATGATTCGTTAAGCGGCTGTCTGCCGCCTTATACCGAGTTGCATTCTATCGCCTAACTTTGTTGGCATCGTCAAAAGCTCCTCAACGTACTAAAAGTACGCCTACATCGCTTTCTCCTTGCCGCCTCGTTATGCTTCTGCCTGCAACTTGGTATTAGGAGTTGATATTCTTCTTATGTCAGCTTTGACTGCAGAGCATCGTGGGATATACCAAGCAGTGACGAGGCCACTATTTCGTTACCCTTTGACACGGATAGCGCTAATTTTATGGCCTCGTTCTCTGCCTCTCTGACTGTTAAATGTTGTACCTTTTCTATGGGAAAATGATATGTAAATATTTTAACCTTAGCTTTCATAGTCTGTCCTCCATTACAATCTCAGATGTCTTAAGCACTCCGGTTAATGTTTTGCCGAATTTAAAGAATGGACATTTTGTGAAATCATCTTTCTCTGATAAGCAGTATTCTTTTACCTGAAAGAAACTCGGATAGTATTCATACGTAACAACTTTACTGCAAATACGGTCTTTATAGAAAGGACATGACATATATAATACCTCCTCAACGGTTAGTTCAGTTCTGATTAATACCAAGTAGCCTTCAATCGCGTTACTTTGTCTTTGATACACTTTCGATAACATATCAAGATAGAGCTTGATTAATTATCACATTAATGATTTTTTGAATCAATCGGTAAACGGCAGATTTCTATATAGGACTATTTAGAATACGCATGGAAATTACCTAATACCTGGGAGCTATTCGTCCTGGCTGACGAGATTGTGTTTAACTGCATATTTTATAATATCGGCATTGTTATTCATTTTCATCTTTAAAAGTATATTGTTTCTGTGCGTATTAACAGTTTTTACGCTTAAACAGAGTTTTTCGGCAATTTCTTTAGGGGCAACCCCTGAGGCCATCATAATCATTACCTGCAACTCTCTGACAGCCAAAGCCTCATGCGGCGCTTTGTTAACATTGATGTCCACCCCGTCTGCAAGCTTTTCTGCAAGGGATTCGGTTATATACCTTCCCTTGGTAATTACCTTCTTTATTGCATTTATGAGTTCCTCAGGCAGGGTCTTCTTTGTCAGATATCCAGAGGCACCAAGTTTTAAGGCCATCAGGGCATACTGTTCCTCAGAATGCATACTGAGCATAAGAACCGGCAGTTTGGGATACTTAAACCTTATTTTCTCAAGCACCCGAAGGCCACTTTCATCAGGCAGGGTAATGTCTAATATGACGACGTCGGGGGTTATCTCTTCTAACTTATCCATGGCCTCTCTTGCGTTTTGAGCCTCCGCTATTACAGATATTTGAGGATCGTTGGACAGGACTTTTATAATTCCAGACCTTACAATAGGATGATCGTCAACCAGAAAGATTTTAATCATACCGATTTTTCCTCCTACTTCTTTAGCGGAATCACTACGGTAATCTTCGTCCCCTTACCAGAGGCCCCATTACTAATATCCAACGTCCCTCCAACCAGCAAAACACGTTCTTTCATCCCTATTATACCCAGTGATTTATAATCAAACATCATGGACTTGTTAATCCCCTTGCCGTCGTCCTCCACCTCCATGATAATCGATTCCACATCATTATATAATTTTACACTAACCTTTTCAGCTTTTGCATGGCGGATTACATTAGTTGCTGATTCCTGAAAAACACGATATAAAATCGTAGAATATTCCTTGCCAATCTCATCGAAATACCATTTGTCTTTAATATTTATGGTATTAAACTCAAAGGTGATATTTGTTCGTTGCCGAAGTTCGTTAATCTGCCACTCTATGGCAGACACCAAACCAAAGTCATCAAGTACGGTTGGCCGCAAGGACATTACAAGGCTATGCATGTTGTCAATAATATTGTCAACAATGCCAGTGATATTTTTTATCTTATCAACTATTATGTGTTTATCAGATAAACCAGTTGATTTTCCAACATCTAAAATCTCGATTTTTAATACCGTCAACGCCTGACTCAGGTCGTCGTGTAGTTCTCTTGCTATCTTCTTTCTGTCCTCCTCAATAGTGTTTTGCAGATAAATTGCGTTAAGGCGCAGCATTTCCCTTGACGATACCAACTCATCTTCAATTTTTTTACGGTCAGTTATATCTATGCCTATCAGTGTTAAGTAAGGCTCGTTATCTAAATCTATTACTGAACCTACTAAATAAAACGGGATATGTTTCCCGCTTTTGTTGCAGAGATATTTTTCGTAATCGCCTTTTCTGTTTACAAATATGTCTCTGAATTCACAATAGGCGGCCTCTTTCTGCTCGTCGGCAAAGAAGTCAAATATGCTCACATCAGGTATCTCTTCAGATGAATATTCAGTAACAGCCTCAAGGTTCTTGTTCCATAATAATAACTTGCCGATCTTGTCAAAAAGGCAAAAAATCCCCGGTAATGTGTTAACTATAGTATCGGAGAGGTTTTTTTCTCTTACTAACTGAGCTTGTACCTCATTACGCTGACGCACTTCTTCTATAAGATTATCGTTATATTCTATTAGTTTTGCGGTGCGGCGTTTTACAATATCTTCAAGCATTTCGTTTCTTTCCATTAGCTGATGTTCAAGTTCGACGCGTTTTGTTATATCACGCGAAATAGCCACGACGGTTATTACCTCACCAGCACTGTCAAATTCAGGTATGAGCTGACAACTGAAATATGTTTTACCTCTGAGTCCCTTAATTTCAATCTCGACCTCCTGCTGGTGGCGCGTATTGAAGACTTCTTGTATCTTTTCATCCAATAAGACAGGAGAGTGCTCTTGTAAGCCTACCTGGCAGTTTGTTTTACCAATAAAATCCTCCTGCTTTAAGTCCAAAAATGTGCTTACGGTCGGATTTATGTAGAGGTATCGGTTGTCTTTATCGAGGCGGGAGATAATATCATTGCTATTTTCTACGAGGGCACGGTATTTCCCTTCGCTTTCCTGAAGCGCGTTTGTTATATTTGTCATTTCCGTTATATCTCGGCCTATTACTACAAGCCCTATAAGAGTACCAGAGTTATCGAAAATTGGGGCGTTAATCGTATCTAAATAAATATTTTTATCTCCTATATGTAATTTTTTAACATTGCGGATAGTGTTGCGTGTCCTCATAACTGTTTCATCTTCATTGGTATATACTTCTGCATCGTTGGCAGGAAAAAAGTCCTCCACTGTTTTTCCAAGAACTTCTGCTCTTTTTAAACCGATTATTTCTTCAAAAACCTTGTTAACCAGTATAAATCTTTTCTGTACGTCTTTAAATAATACAATATCAGGTATATAACTAATCAGACTGTTTAGCTTATTATTTGTTTCAACTAAACTTGCTTCTGTAATCTTTCGAGCTTCTACTTCGGATTCTAACGATTCGTTAGAGGCATTAAGTTCGTCTGTACGCAGAGATACAAGCTGTTCAAGAGATTCTCTGTGTTTAGATAGCTCATCTTCTCTGACGGTAAGCATATCTGTCATCCGGTTAAATACTGTGGCTAAGACACCTGTCTCATCCTTTGACACGTTTTGTATTTTTTGAGAAAAATCACCTTTGCTTATAAGTACTGCTGTATTTGTAAGCTCCATTAACGGAGCGGTAATGCGTTTGGAAACATACATAACAGTGATAATGATAATACCCATTAAGAAAATATAACTAAAAATCAGAATATTCCTTAATTGTGCCAAAGGTTCCATCATTTCTGATTTGAAAATTTTGACGACAATTCCCCAATCTGTATCCTTTAAATAATGCGTGACTCCAAACACACTTACTCCTCTGTAGTCTTCAGCTTCTTTAAACAAATTGTCTTTTTTGAGTAATGCCTGCGTCATGAGAACTTTAGTATCATCTTTTGATACTACACGTCTGAAGGCGGCATTGCTATCAAATCGCAACGGCACTATAAACAAGGCATTTCCGTTTTTATCCCGTTTTGCTACAGCTGTTTCACCGGTTTTACCCATGTTGGAATAGTCATTTGTAATTTCATTCAGAAAGCCTCCATGCACTATAGCAGTAACAAAACCTTCTAATTTATTATCTATCGTCAGTAAACATGAAAAACGAAGGTCGGCATAATTGTCCTCTCCTTTAAATACCTCCACATAACCACAACTATTATCTCTTTTGGGCAGAATTTCATTCTCTTTATATACCATACCAACACTTGAAGCATTTGAAGATGAGACAACTTTCATGGCTGTATTGACAATACTTATTTCGTGAAACATAGGAAAAGTTTTTCTTATATCATCTATTGTTTCATTAATATGATTTAAAGCATTAATATCTCCGGTTTCATTATATAATGCAAGATGTTTTTTCAATAATGGCCTGTTCTCTATCATTCTCACACTGTCTGTAAATCTTTCTATAGACACTTTAATTCTGGAATTTTGAATTGTCCCTAATTCCATTAGATGATTTTCAATAGTAATAAATAATGAATTTTTATAATGGTTATAAATAATCAGCCCCATTAAAAAAAGAGGGATCGCTGAGATTAATAATATTGCGGCCACAAATTTACTTTTTATGCTCACTACTTATTCTCCCTTAACCTCGAAAGCACACGTCAAAAGCAGGGGCGAATAATTATTCGCCCCTACAAAGTACGATTAAGTCGCTTTCTCCTTGACGCCTGTGTTTGCTTCTGATTGCTACTTTATTGGTTATAACGACATCTCATGCATGGGCTTCCCACAGCACACCAGCTCACCGCCTCCGACATTTGTCACTACCACCTCGTTGCCGCAAACATTACATTTGTATTTTTCTCCAACTTTTTTTACTGCCATCTTACAAGTCCCCCTTTTTAAATAGTAATTAACGTCTTACCTCCATCATGGTTAGTCTCACCAGGGAGGTACATACAAACTACTTTAACAATATTCCTACCTTAAAAACCACCTGCACTCATTCCTTAACGGTGATTTCTTTTATAGATTCCCACTGGCCGTGCAAATTGCATCTCTCCACCACACGTAAGGTAGATTTTCTATGCTTTCCGCCTTTTACCAAAAAAAGTGAAAACTCTGGAAGGGTAACTACCGGCGTTAATTCCACCCTTGCATAAAAGCTCTCACCAAAATAGACGTCTATCCACTGAATAAAATGCCCATCAAGCATCACATGCGGGATTTCGCCAACTTTTATTCTGACCTCAAAGGGCTCACCTGATTTTACCTCATCAGGACACATTATAAACGGAATATGTTTCTTTTCAAGTTCAGTAATGTTCTCTGCGTCTTTGACCCTGTTTACTCCACAAAACAAACTTTTTTCTTTCTCCGACATTGCAATCATCCTCCTTTTATTTGTGTTGATTTATAAGAAATATTATACCGACGTTGTTTCTTTAGCGTAATCCATCATACCTATAAAGTCCACAACCACAACAGGTTCCTCTCCAACCACCCAGGCATCATGCCCAGCCGGCAGCAAAGATACATCGCCTGCCTTACACTCAAACTCCGTGCCGTCATCCATTAAAACCTTTAACGTCCCAGACATGTGATATTGTAAATGCGGTGATTCACAGCGCATAGTTTTCACAATGGGCTGTAAGGATGTTGACCATTCCCAGCCCGGCTCAAACGTGGCGCGTCCGATTTTTCTTTCTCCAATAGTGATTAGTTCAAGTTTACCTTTAGAAAAGCATATAATCTCATCTGGCTTATCAAAACTCTTCATAGCGGCCTTTTCAATGAAATTAATCATAACACTGTCCTCCTCCTTTTGATAAATTCAGCAATATACACTGCGATAATATTAGTGTTTCCCCAAATAATGACTTAAGTTGCTATAATTATTACATTAATAAAATTTCCAAACAATCGGTAAACGGAAGATTATTGAATAGGATAAATAAGGATAAACAGATAAATTACCTATAATTGGGGTACATTATAAGGTAAGCAGTTCATCTTTTACAAACAAATGTGTGGCCAGGATAACAAGTTGAGACCGTTGCAAAATTCCCAAAATGTGGGAAAAGTATTTCCCAATTAATACCGAGTAGCAGCCTAAAATATAATAATGATGAGATTACCACGTCGCTATCGCTCCTCGTAATGACGGATAGGTACGCCCACGCACAGCCCACGCCGTCATTGCGAACCCCCGCAGGGGGTGTGGCAATCTCATCCTTTTTCTATAACATTTTGTTATATTTTTGAACTCAACTTTGGTGTTATAATATTTTTGCAACGGTCTCAAGTTGACAAAAAAAATGCGAAGAGTTATATTAACACTGTTAATATTAAATATCATCGTTAAGGAATAATAATTATATGGGTATCAAGGAAAAGAGAGCTAACTATAAAGAAGAGTTCCGCAGGGAAATTCTCGATTCGGCCCGTGAGCTTTTCATTAAAGATGGTTGTGAAAAATTCTCAATGAGGAAATTTGCCGAAAAAATAGGCTATTCGCCGACAACCATCTATCTTTATTTTAAAAATAAGGACGAACTGCTTCTTGCCATTTGCGAAGAGGTCTCCGAACAATTCTTAAACAATATCAGGCATATAAGGGCGCGTCAGAGCAATCCCCTTGATGCTCTGCGTCAAGCCTTGCTTAATTTCATTGACTTTGGGTTTGACAATCCTAATGAATACAAGGTGTTTTTTTTCACGACGCTCAATGTCTATAGTGAGCCGGAGGAGTTTATGGGAAAAAAGTCAATGCGGCGGGATTCATATTTAGAATTCAGAAGACTAGTGGAGGATTGCATCGAGGCGGGAAAACTTCGCCGCATGGATATAGACGTATTAACGCAGGTGCTTGCAACAGCAATTCACGGTCTGCTGGCTATGACCACCTATAACAGCAGTTTCCCCTGGGCTGAACGAAAAGTCCTTGCCGCTACATTGGTTGATGGTTTATTGAGGGGCTACCGGACGTGATTTTTTTACCTGTAAAATTAACGCTTGTCAAGCACAAGGTTCATATAACGTTATCATATATTTTTTGTACCGAGTTGCAGTCAGAGTATAACAAGGCGGCAAGGAGAAAGCGACGGAGGCGTACTTTTACAGGGGATTCCCCTTTAGGGGAGACGTTGAGGAGCTTTTGACGATGCCAACGAAGTTAGGCGATAGAATGCGACTTGAGACCGTTGCAAAATTCCCAAAATGTGGGAAAAGTATTTCCCAATTAATACCGAGTAGCAGCCTAAAATATAATAATGATGAGATTACCACGTCGCTATCGCTCCTCGTAATGACGGATAGGTACGCCCACGCACAGCCCACGCCGTCATTGCGAACCCCCGCAGGGGGTGTGGCAATCTCATCCTTTTTCTATAACATTTTGTTATATTTTTGAACTCAACTTTGGTGTTATAATATTTTTGCAACGGTCTCAACTCGGTATTACAGAAACAGGAGGAAACAAACATGACGTTCGCAGAGCTGTTTATTCTATACATGAAAAGAGCCAGGATAATTACTATCATTGTACTACTTGCAGGATACATTGTTGTGGCCGGTTGCGCAAAAAAGAGTTCCACAGTTGCAACGGCACCAAACATGCCACCCGAGGTGGGAGTAGTTGTGATACAGCCACAGCGCGTGGCGCTTACCACAGAGCTTGTCGGGCGCACCTCTGCTTACCTCATTGCCGAGGTGCGGCCTCAGGTGGGCGGTATTATTCAGAAACGCCAGTTTACCGAAGGGGCGGATGTAAAAGCGGGTGAGGTGCTCTACCAGATAGACCCTGCTGCCTACCAGGCAGCCTACGGTAGCGCAAAGGCTGCACTTATAAGGGCTGAGGCCAATCTCATTCCTGCCCGCCTCAAGGCTGGCCGCTATCAGGAACTTGTAAAAATAAACGCGGTTAGCCAACAGGAGTATGACGATGCAAGCGCAGGGTTTAAGCTGGCTGAGGCTGATGTAGAGGCCGGCAAGGCAGCACTTGAGATCGCCCGGATAAACCTCGCATATACCAGGGTAACTGCTCCCATTTCCGGACGAATAGGGCGGTCATCAGTCACAAGCGGCGCTCTCGTAACCGCAAGCCAGCCTGCCGCTCTGGCCACCATTCAGGATCTCAGCTCCATTTATGTGGATGTCACTCAGTCCAGCGCCGAGCTGCTGCGCCTGAAACAAAATCTGGCCAGCGGCCTTCTGAAGAGCAATGCTGCAGCCCAGGCACGGGTTAAGTTGCTGCTGGAGGATGGCAGCGCATATCCGCAACAGGGCACACTAAAGTTTTCTGAAGTTACAGTGGACCAGAGTACCGGCTCCATTACGCTGCGAGCGGTTTTCCCAAACCCAAAGCAGACGCTGCTGCCGGGTATGTTTGTCCGGGCTATCCTGGAGGAGGGGGTAAGTGAGCAAGCTATACTGGTTCCTCAGAGGGGGGTTACACGCAACCCTGCCGGCAACGCTATGGCTATGGCTGTAGGAGCCGGGGAGAAAGTGGAACCCCGGCTTATCAAGGTCGTTCGGACAGTAGGAGACAACTGGCTCATCAGCGAAGGGCTGAAAGCAGGTGACCGTGTCATCCTCGAAGGACTGCAGAAAGCTCGCCCGGGAACTCAGGTCAAAGCAGTGCCGTTTGGCAGCAAAGCTGATGAAGCGCCCGCCGGTGCTCAGAAAACAGCAGCAAATAAATAAAGGAGAAGCTTCATGCCCAGATTTTTCATAAATCGTCCAATATTTGCATGGGTGATCGCCATCATGATCATGCTGGCAGGTCTTCTGGCAATCAGAACACTTCCCGTGTCCCAGTATCCGCCGATTGCGCCACCCCAGATTACCATTAACGCCTTGTATCCGGGCGCCTCGGCCCAGACCGTGCAAGATACGGTAACTCAGATTGTCGAACAAAAACTTAATGGAATTGACAACCTGATCTATATGTCGTCAAGCAGTGATTCCTCGGGGGCGGTAGCCATTAATCTAACTTTCAAAGCCGGCACCGACCCCAACATTGCTCAGGTACAAGTACAAAATAAACTGCAACTGGCAACGCCGCTTTTGCCTCAGGTTGTGCAAAGGCAAGGGATTTCAGTTGTCAAGTCCACCAAAAATTATCTGATGTTGGTTGGGCTTGTCTCCGAGGACGGTTCCATGGACCGCAACTCCCTAACCGATTATATGGTATCCAACATCCAGGATATCGTTAGCCGAATTCAGGGGGTGGGTGAACTACAGACGTTCGGTTTTCAAAACGCCATGCGGATCTGGCTGGACCCTGCCAGGCTTAATAACTACCGGTTGACCTCCAATGATGTGAGTACTGCACTACAGGCACAGAGTGTACAGGTTTCTGCCGGTCAATTCGGAGGCACTCCTGCTGCTCCGGGGCAGCAACTCAACGCCACCATCACTGCCCGTACCCTGCTCCAAAGCCCGGAGCAGTTTGAGGCCATCATACTGCGCACCAACCCCGACGGCTCCACTGTCAGGCTGAAGGATGTAGCAGAGTGCAAGATCGGTACAGAAAACTATGATATACAGTCTTTCTACAAAGGGAAACCTGTGGGTGCCATGGCCATCAGGCTGGCAGCCGACGCCAATGCACTGGAAACCTCCAACAGAGTCAAGGCAAAGATGGAGGAATTGTCCAAATACTTTCCTCCCGGCGTGAAGGTAGTTTACCCATATGACACTACCCCATTTGTCAGGATCTCCATCGAGGAGGTCGTAAAGACCTTGTTTGAGGCCGTCTTCCTGGTTTTTGTCATCATGTTCCTTTTCCTGCAGAATATCCGGGCAACTTTGATCCCCACCATAGCAGTCCCTGTGGTGCTGCTTGGCACATTCGGGGTTCTGTCTGCCAGCGGTTTTTCCATCAACACTCTAACCATGTTTGCCCTGGTCATAGTCATTGGCCTCCTGGTTGACGATGCAATTGTTGTCGTGGAAAACGTGGAACGTATCATGAGTGAGGAGGGGTTAACACCTAAGGAGGCGACCATCAAATCCATGGAACAGATTACCGGAGCCCTCTGGGGTATTGTCACCGTACTTTCGGCGGTTTTTGTGCCGATGGCCTTTTTTGGTGGTTCTACCGGTGTCATATACCGCCAATTTTCCATTACTATCGTCTCTGCTATGATACTTTCGGTAGTGCTTGCCATGACCCTTACTCCGGCCATGTGCGCGACCATACTTAAGCCTGTGGCAAAAGGTCATGCAGCAGGTGAAGCCGGCTGGTTTAAGGGCTTCTTCCGTTGGTTCAATCACTGGTTCGACCGCCGCAGGACACAGTACGAAACCATTGTCGGCAGCTCCTTCAGCAAACCTGTGCGGTATCTGGTTGTTTACGGCGCAATCGTTGTGTGCATGGTTTTCCTCTTCCTGCGCCTGCCTACATCGTTTCTTCCGGATGAGGATCAGGGGTTCATGTTCTGTCATATACAGTTGCCGGCAGGAGCCACGATGGAACGGACTGTCAATGTCCTTAAACAGGTTGAGCAGTATTTCACTGAGCATGAACAAAATACTGTGGATTCGGTGCTTACGGTGGCAGGCTTCAGCTTTGCCGGCCGTGGCCAGAATATGGGGCTTGCCTTTGTGAAGCTTCGGGACTGGAAGCTACGTAAAACCCCTGCTCTTAAGGCACCGGCGATTGCGGCAAGATCCAGGGGAGGGTTTGCCAAAATCAAGGACGGTCTGGCTTTTGCAATTTCACCACCTGCGGTGCTGGAACTGGGGCAGGCCAACGGCTTTGACTTCATGCTGCAAGACCGCAGCGGCCTGGGACATGAGAAACTAATGGAGGCACGTAACCAGCTTTTGGGTATGGCCATGAAAAATCCGAAATTGATTGCAGTACGTCCTAACGGCCAGGATGACTCCCCACAGTTCAAGCTGGACATTGACGATGTGAGAGCAGGAGCACTGGGGGTCTCACTGGGGAATATCAACGACGTGCTTGCAACTGCCTGGGGCAGTTCCTACGTGAGCGATTTTATAGAAAATGGGCGTGTCAAGAAGGTCTTTCTCCAGGCCGATGCGAAGTACCGGATGCTGCCTGAGGATATCAACAGCTGGTACGTCAGCAATAAAAGCGGTATCATGGTTCCGTTTTCGGCCTTTGCCACCGCCCGTTGGCAATATGGCTCGCCTCGTCTGGAACGCTATAACGGGATTCCATCCGTAGAGGTTATGGGACAGGCGGCGCAAGGGGTAAGTACGGGAGAGGCAATGGCCGAAATGGAGAAAATGGCTGCTCAACTGCCACCTGGGATCGGTTATGAGTGGACAGGCCTATCTTACGAGGAAAAGAATGCTGGTGCACAGGCGCCGCTGCTCTATGCAATATCGCTGATGGTGGTGTTTCTGAGCGTGGCGGCTTTATATGAGAGCTGGACTATACCTTTTGTCAATCTGCTAATGCTGCCGCTTGGTCT